>JAFWKW010000003.1 GCA_017514125.1 Candidatus Saccharimonadota bacterium | reverse complement strand
TGTCAGTGGTAATGAAGTTAAAATCAGCCTCTATTCAGACTATAAACAACTAGACAACCGATTCGCTAAGCTATTTCTAATAGACACATCCGAAACCAGCTTAGACTCCTACACCTCCAAAGTACTCTCCACCCTTTATAAGACCAAAGGCTTCAGTTGTGAGAGTAGTGATAAGTAAATAAGATAACAACAGAAGAAAGGAAACCGTAAATGAAAACCAAATCAAAGACCAACTTAAAAGCCAGACTTCTAACCATCCTAGCGATATTTACACTAGGGCTTACCTGGGTGGCGATAAATAATACTAATACCAATAATGTTTATGCGGAAAAAGGTACTGCTGGCATATTTGTTTCTCCAATGACGCAAAAAATGATATTAACACCTGGCGAAACTTATGTAAACACAATAGTGATCTCAAATGGCAAAGATTCTGCCGTTGAAGTGTCCTATGAAGCCAAAATAGGTTCATATAGCCCTGTTGGAAATACGGATAGCAAAGATAACTATGGCGGTGTCAACGTAAACGACATCACGAATTATAACACGATTATGAATTGGATAACATTAGAAAAAGATAATGGGATTATAGCACCAAGTGAAAAAGATGTATTGACTTACACTATCAAAGTACCAAAAGATGCCCCAGCCGGGGCGCAGTATGCCTCAATTTTGATTTCAGAAAAAGACAAAGATGATGATAACCTTCAGGAAAACGGTAGCGGAGGCGTAATAAAAAGCAAGTTTCAGCTCGCTTCAGCGATTTTGGCCAATGTGGCTGGCGAGACTGTAGAGAAAGGCTCTATCAAATCTAATGAGATGCCAACTATGCTTACTACCAACAAGTTAGAAGCTACATCTATGGTAAGAAATGACGGTAATATCTATACTGATGCATCTTACACTCTCCAAGTTTGGCCAATGGGTTCTGACGAAGAAATCTGTACCAATGAAGAAAAAGCGGAGTCTACCACTGTGCTTCCAGATACCGAGCGCTACCACGTCCAAACTTGTGATTTGCCTTCCGTAGGCATCTTCAAGGCTAAGCAAGTAGTAAAGATTTTCTCCGAGGAATCTGTGTTAGAAAAAACTATCTTCGTTTGCCCGATTTGGTTGATGGTCCTCGTCCTCATAGTCGTCGTCGGCATCGTCGTCGGCATCATCATCTACATCAAAAAGCGCCACTCCGCCAAAGAAGACTAACCCCCAAAACCACAAAAAGAACCGGCCCCAACCGGTTCTTTTTTTGGCTATCCACATTTTGTAGACAGTTAATTATATTTTGTCACCAACTCCTTCCTATTCTAATTCTAACAAATCCTTCATCGGATTTAATCTCTCTGCGTTATCAGAACTAATCACCTTTTTTCCAGTTTTTTCCTCTACGGCTTTTCTTGCTACTCCTGCCACTTCCCCACCAGACTTGGCCACAGCCTTGTGCTCTTCCAATGTTTTTGGGTTATTCTTCTTCTCCATCTCCGTAGCAGTAGCCTCGGATAACATAGTCAAGACCAATTCCATATCGCTCATATTATCACGCAAGTTCTCTTTCTTCAGCCCCTTAAGATTTTTATATTCTTTGGTGGTCATCCCAGACCAAGCTTTAGAGATTTCATCCGTAAGTATCGCATATTCTATACCCTTTTTCACGCCTCTTTTCCTCCACTCATCCGTCAGATTATTGCGAATTTTAATGGACATCAGTCTCTGCCGTATCCAATCCTCACTATACCCCTTCTTAAGATAAGTCTCCGTCGCACGTTCCATCGCCAGCTCCGGATCGATAGTTTCATTAATCCTCTCATTACCAACTTTTGCCAACCAGAGTTTAAACGGCTCCGCTTTTTTAGATGGGATAGATTGAATAATACGCAAGAGCTGTTCCGTAGTAGCGACATCGGTAAGTCGCATTTTGCCATCTTTTGCTCGCATTTTCAACTGGTGACAATTTGTCACCAATTCAGCACCTTCCTCTGTTAAACGCTGTTTTAATTTATTCCAATACTTCCTAGCAATATTGTAATCCGGTTGCTCCGTCAACGCTCCCACCACATCCACCACCGAAAAATACCATTCCTCCTTTTCGTCATCCCAAACCGAACGAATTTGCCGTTTCTCAAATATTTTAACTTTGTCGTTCATATTTACCTCGCTTATGTTTATTATTTTCCACCAAGCAGGCCCACCAAAAACAACTTGCTAATACCACTCTAGCACAAAAATCAACTTATTTCAAATATTTTTGCATCCACGTCAAAAATGCGTCATAGTTATTATACGCATCCGAATCTTCATCCGCATCTGCCCTTAAATACCCCACCACTTTTCCACGCGATATCACCGCCACCGACGGATAGTATTTGACAAAATCGTGTAAAGATGTCTTTTTCATCTCCTCAAACATCATTCGGTATACCTTGAACCCGTGCGACGAAGCATAGTCTTTTACAAATCCCCTCAACCTATCCGCCGTCGTACACCCACCCTGGTCGACAAACACCACAAAAGACTTCTTTTCTGCCACCAACTTTTCATATTCCGAAGCATCCAAGTCCATATATTCCCCATCGCATTTTTCAGAACAAAAATATTCCGCATCCAGCGTTGCCTTTGGATTATCAAATACTCCACTCACTAGCACCACAAACAGAGTAGTCCCACCTACCACCAAGAGAAGCCCGGCAAGAAGCTGCCAGACCTTCAACCCCGACATCCTCTGCGCCACCGTCGGCGCCTTTGCCGAGGCTCTTCTCTTGTCGCTTATACGTTTCTTCCCCACTATTTATTCTCCGTCAAAGTATAAAGATTTATATCGTGATACGGCACCTTATAAAAATCATACACTGTCTTGCCGTCCGAATTCACTCGCTTCACCTCCACTTTGTTCGGTCCGTCATAATACCAATATCCCCCCACATCATAAATTTTATCCGCGTCCCAGCCCAGCGCCACCAAGAGATTTTTCATCATCCCCGCATATCCTCCGCCCCCACACATCAAAAATATCACTTTATCCTTCGGAAACAGCGCTTCAATCACCGCCATCGACTCCTTATAATTCGGCGTATAAATCCCGTTGCTAAGCGAAAACAAAGTCTTCCCAGTATAAGTTTCTCCTACCGCCTCCGGCAACCCAGAAACATTTACAATATAAGGTAACGGCACCACCTCAAACCCATTCACAAACCCCGACAAATACGAATCTCCCCCAATCGCTTCATAATTCCCCGGGTCTTTCAACATCCGCATATCCCGATACACCGCATCGGACCTACCTAAATACTGGTCAATCGTTGATTCATTGATATTTTTATCAATTCCAAGTTCCCCTCTCTGTCCACTAGATAGTTCCGGCTTTGGCAAACTTGGCAAACTCCTATCCGGCAGAGCATACCTCCCAAGTAAAAACGCCGCGATAATCAGCACTACCGCACTGCTCACAATAATCCAAATCGCTTTTTTCATAATACCTCCACTTCTATTTCTAGTATACCACAGTTTGTTTAGGGCAAGTGAGCAGAATATCACGAATCGCAGTTTTCTCCGCCTCCGTCACCCAGAGCACATATTTCCGTTTCACCGACACCTGCCTTGCCACATACTGGCACCGAAACTTCTTGTTTTTGGGCAGCCACGTCGCCGCATCCCCATCCGACTTCCCCTGATTCGCCTTCGCGTCCACCGCGAGAAGATTAAGAGGGTCCGTCGCCATCTCATACCGCACCTCCTTAGACATATATTGCGCCCCCTTTTGCCACGCATCCGACAGCGCCACCACGTGGTCTATCTGTACCCCCTTCGATATCTCCTCTTTTGAGTTAAATTTCAAATGCTCCCCCGTATAAGGCTCATCAAACTCCCCCGCCACCACATTACACTCGTCTAAAACCGCCGTATCTCCAAACTCTCGTTTAATTATCCTCTGCCGAAGTGAGCACCCATCCACCGTCGGCCAATTTTTATAAAATTCCTCTCTAGAATACCCAGTTTTTGGCGCCCGCCCCTTTACCTCCAGAACTTCTAGCACATTAATCGCCAAATTTTCATCTGTTTTGTCATAGCAAGTCTCATTTTTCAAACTCTCCTCTGTACAAGCCGCGCCCCTATCACCATCTGATACCCCAGCTTCCGCTCCTGTATTTTCTGGCACAAAAATCTTCTCATAACTCGCCGGATTTACCACTAGCCACACCGCCGTAAGTCCCAGCGCTGCCAAAACTACCGCAATTCTTCTCCACTTTAATATTTTCACTATCTGTTATTATACCACCTCTTGCTGTTTTAAGCAAAGTATGATATAATAAAAAATAATGAGAAAAATAGTCAAATTATTTTTTGGTCTTATTTTAGTCGGCACTATTGCCATTATTCCGCCTGCTTCATCAGCTTTTGCCGAAGAAGTACCACAAACTCCTGCTCCAACTGAAACAACCACAGAAACTACAGAAGCACCTAAAGAAACTGAGCTCAGCGGCGACGAATGGGACGGTATTATCAACGATCCCGTAAACACCTCTGTCAAAGAGCCTGCTACCACCGAGCCTACCACCATCATCGTGACAGAAGTAACCACCACGGTTACTCCACCAGCCACTCGTAATTACGTTAGTACCCCAAAAACAGAGTCCGCAGCAGAAACAGAAATAGAAACAGAACCAGAACTAGAAACTCCAACCGAAAACACCACCGAATTAACCTCTGAGGAGCCAAGCACCACCGACTCAATCGAAGCAGAAGATTCATCCGCTTCCGAAGACGTTAAAGTCCCCGAAACTTCTACTCCGGGCTTCGTTTTTGACGAAACCACCAGAAAGATCACCCTCCTTTCCCTCACCTCCACCGCCATTGTTTACTTCTTGTTCCTGGAAATCTGGAGCCTAAAGAACCTCATCAAAATCAAGAAAAACGAAAAGCTCTTAAGAAGCGCCAAAGAAAAGGCCACCGAAGTCAAACAAGCCAAAATCACCCGTTCTACAAATTAAAGCCCTTCTACTTTTTCAGAGGAATTAATCGCCATATTAAGCATCTGCCCATGCAGTGCAAGCTTATTGTATTCTTCTATTAGTCCATTATACTGGTCAATCAACGCCGAAATTTCATCATAAAGCCCCTCTAGCGCTTCTTTTTTACCCAAAAGTTCCGCCCTTCTTTTATTAAACACATACGTAGAAGAAAAACAATTCGCCGTCGCCGCACAGTTGTTAAATTCAGCGATCTCGCTATTCAATGCCTCCAGACTAGCCTCATATTCCGAAGTTTTCGCCGCGATTTTTTCGTCCAAACCTGTAATCTCCCCATATAGACTCTCCAACTTCGCCTCAATCTCCCGAAAAACCTTAATATAACTATTATAATACCCCACAATTTTATCCTGGTCCTCAAAAATCTCTGCATAATGTTTCTCAAGTTCAGATGGCAAATCAGTAATCTCCGTCCCCACCCTCACATACAGCTCCTCCTGTTTCTCCGAATCATTATAAAGGTCAATTTCTTCCCCCAAAATATCCTGATTCTCCTGATACACAGCGATCAAATCATTTCTCCACTTCGATTTATCCTCCCCACTCATCCGATCATACACCGCGTGGAGTAATTCATGTGCCGCCGTCAACTCTCTTATCCCCGGCAGCTCCTCATCCACAATATTATAAACAAAAATCCGCTCATCCCGATAGCACCCCAGTATTGCCGACTCGTTTTCCACCTCCCGACAATTAGAATTAAACTCTTGTTTCTCTTGTAAAACCGGCATCGAAGCATTAAAAATCCTCGCCCCCGTGCCAGTCAGCCCCAGGCTCTCTCTAATCTCCACCATCTCATCTGTCGGCCGATACCCCATCCCTATCAAAACATCCCTAATCACGCCAAAATTCAACCATATCACCGCCACCCCAAGCATCAAAATCACCGAACAAACCACAAAGCATATCTTATAATTTTTCTTCCCCAAACTATCTATCTCCAAAAATCCAATCCAACAAAGTTATTTTATCGCATACCATTATACAATATTTCTCACCAGTATGTCGACAAGGCGAAGCACAATCATCTACAACTATAAACTTCGCAATTACAAAAAATAACACCACCACACCGATTATCGCAGATGCAACTATTATAATGATTTTTTTGTTTTTACTTTTCATACCAAAATTATACAATACATTATACTTATCTTCAATCAAAACCCAAACAAATTATGTACATCATACTCAGACTGGTCTTCATAATCATACGAAGATTGAATTCCCTTCATATAAACTTCGCGGTCATCAATATCAGAAGTCAAAGCCCCCTCAAGTAGCGTCCTAATCTCAAGGTCATTAATAGGCGAACGCTCCATCGCAGACAAATATTCTTCCTTCCCCACCTTAGACCAATCCACGCATTTCCCTAGTCGCTTTTTCAAAATCTGATCCAACCAAATCCTCGTCGCACGCCCATTCCCCTCACGAAAAGGATGTGCCACATTCATCTCCACATACTTTTTAATGATTTCATCAAAAGTATTTTCTGGCAGACTATTAATAGTCTTCAAAGTGTCATTTAGATACATCGCCGGCGCAAACCGGAAGTTCCCCTTAGCAAGATCCACATCCCGAATTTTCCCCGCAAAATCAAACACATCCTGAAAAAGAAACCGATGAATCTGTTTCAGTCCCTCAGTAGTCCCCACTTCAAATTCATTAATCGCACCGCTATCATAAAGCTCAGCGGCACGCTTTTTACTCTGAAGCTCTTCATTGTTCATATCTTTATTATAGCATCAAATATGTTATAATAAAATCATAAAAGGAGTTATTTATCATAGCTGACAACAAAAAAGACACCAAAACCGAATCAATTTTCACCCCCAAGAGGACGGTTAAATACTTTTTTCTTAATCTATTTACTTTAATCGCCTCCGCCATGATCATGTGGCCCTTACTCGAACTTTTGTTTAGTAAAATCGACAGCTCCACCTACACCTGGACCTGGGTTAATGGCATCCTAGAGCCAATTATTTTCGGCCTCATCTTCTGCGCCATCGAATTCATCGGTTGGAACCTCTTCCACAAGCAAAAATAACCAATCTGTGATATAATAACAGATATGAATCTAAAGATCGGTATCGTGGGGCTTCCAAACGTCGGTAAGTCCACACTCTTTAACGCACTTACAAACGCTGGCGCTTTAGCTGCCAACTATCCTTTTGCTACTATCGAACCAAACGTCGGCATCGTCCCAGTTCCAGATGAGAGGTTAGATATTCTCGCTAAAATGTACGAAACCGACAAAGTCGTCCCAGCCACGGTAGAATTTGTGGATATTGCAGGGCTAGTCGCAGGAGCAAGCAAAGGCGAAGGCCTCGGCAACAAATTCCTCGCCCATATCAGAGAGTGTCAAGCTATCTGCCACGTAGTCCGTGCTTTTATTAACGACGACATTGTGAGAGCCGACGAAAAAATCGAAACCGACATCATCACCCAGGCCAAAGATGATATTGACATCATTAATCTAGAACTCCAACTCGCCGATGAAGAAACAAAAGAAAAGATTGCAGCCAAAAGAAAAAAGGATCCCTCGGATGAAAACATCCCATTCCTCACCGACAAACCCGTTATCTATATGTTTAATGTGGATGAACAAGGCCTTACCGACAAAAACCTCCAAGAAAAGCTAAAATCTCTCGTAACTCCAAATGAAGCTATCTTTGTAAACGCCAAGCTAGAAGAAGAAATGTCCGGTATGTCACGTGAAGAACGCAAAGAATTCCTAAAAAGCTACGGCGTAGAACACGATGCCTTGGAAGAACTCATCAAAGCCGCCTACAAAACCCTCGGCCTCCAATCCTTTCTCACCGCCGGTAAAAAAGAATGTCGTGCCTGGACCATCAAACAAGGATCCACAGCGCCACAAGCTGCTGGCACTATTCACACCGATTTTGAGAGAGGTTTTATCGCCGCCCAAATTTGTAATTACGACGATTTAAAAGAATTAGGTAGCGAACAAGCTGTAAAAGCCGCCGGCAAACTCCGTACCGAGGGCAAAACCTACATTATGAAAGACGGCGACGTCGTCGAATTCAAATTCAACGTCTAACTTCCAAAGGCCTTTTTAATATAATTACTTATCCACTATATCAGTAAAAAAGGCGTCAGACTTAACCTATATGCAGGATATGACAAAGGCTGGACAAAAAGCCTAGGCGGTTTAGAATTAACCATAAGCAGGGGGTAGGGGGTTTACTTTTTGAACAGAGTGTGCTAGGTTAGACAATGCGGGGTTGACACTTTAAAAACTTGCGGGGAGAAAGGAGGTAGTTTATGGGTTTAGAAATAAATCTTTTATACGGATTATTCCATATAAAAATTATTTGCTCTAGAAAGAGCAAATAATCTAAACTAACAGTTCTA
>JAFWKW010000015.1 GCA_017514125.1 Candidatus Saccharimonadota bacterium | reverse complement strand
GGTGCGATAATCAAGTTTGTATATTAGGCGCTGCCTAGATACAACAACATGACTCCTCCTGGTGCCATTTTTTGTTGTATCTATTTAGCCCATTTATAATAAAAATAGGCTGCCTTTTAAAACACAAACTTAATTATCGCATTTTCATTATAACATGCTTTTTCAAATTTGTGTCAACAATTTTATTTTTTGACGACTTTTTTTGTGACGTCGAATTTTTCCATATAGTGCCCTAGCATAAGGCGAGTCTGGGCGTAGTAGGCGGCGATGGACTGGTAGAGGATGGAGGTGACGGGGAGTAGAATCCATTGGATGAGCATCGAGATATTCCTTCCCTTCCGATACTTGGCGGGGCGAGGCGGGAGCATACGAAAAGACACTAAGACGGTAGCGATGAGACCAATCATAGCAAAAGTTTCGATGATACTGACGATGTTTGGGAGGTTGTAGCCAACCATAGCGTGGGAGGAAGTGTTCATAATCATCGGCACCCAAGCGCCAAAGGTAATGAGTGGTGCCATAATGGCGAGAGTGACGTGGCCGTCTAAAAGTCGCCAGAATTTAGGAAAGAGTTGCCAGAAAGGCATAGGGCGTTCGGATTTTTTGGTAAAGAGGCGAACGGCTACATAGGCGACGTCGGAGGCGCCGTAGTACCAGCGGCGAACTTGGATGAATTGAGCTTTGATAGTTTTTAAGAAAGTTTCATCTAGGACGGCGTCTTGGTAAATCGGGATACGGATAGGCAAAACCGTGTAATCACCGCCGAAGAAGAAAAGGCTGCGCCAATACTGATGACCGTCTTCTACGATGGTGCGTTTGCTCCAAAAGTCCATAGCCTCTAGGGCTTGAAGTGGCTGAGAGTGACTGGCGAAGTTCCTCAGAGCGTGGGGGCGCATAGTGGTAATCACGTTGAAAAAGGAGTTTGACACCGCGATAACGCGGGTAGGGGCGGGGGCGTCCCAGATGTTGTTCATAAAAAGTGAAACCGGCTGGTAACTAAGCCGCTGACGATCTGGATGAGTGACAAATTCGTAGGCGACGTTGTCTAGGTACTTGGGGTGGACGCGGTTGTCGCTATCCAGAGAAGTCACAATGGTGTTGTCAACTGGTAAGTGCTTCTTTTTGAAATACTCAGAGATTTTGTGGCCGGCGTAAGTGAGGTTAGGACCTTTGCCGATGACTTCACCGGGCAAACCATCGGGGTGTTTGATTAAAATGAAATCTTTGAAGACGTTTTTGAATTCTTGATACAGAGTTTGGACGGTTTTTGCCATAGCTTCCCCGCCGCGTTCTTCGTAAGCGAGCGCGAGAATGATGCGGTCTTTGGGAAAAGTGGAGCTTTTGATAGCTTTGATGGAGGGGCGGAGAACTTCGATGGGCTCATTATACGCAGTCATAATGATGACGTGGAGAGTCTTTTCGGGATCTAAATACTCGCTTGGCATAGCGGCCATAAGTTTGAGATTTTCGATGTGTTCTTCGTGATGGTAGCTTTTGGAATTGTCGTCCCTTAATCGCTCGTAGGCAGCGTGGGGATCTTTTAAATCTTCGAGACGCCTACGCCAGTCTACGCGCTCGGCGCGTTTGATGACTTCGTAGCCCTGAACGGTGCGATAGGCTACGCTGATGGCTTTGACCAGGGTGCTTGCAATAATAATAAATAGATAAATCGCGCCGAGAACTGGATCGATTAACGAAAAAACGAATAGCAAAATGATGGCGGCGTAAGAAATGAAACCGGGTAGAATTTCAAAAAAACGGTATTTGGGGGTGCGTTTGCCTTTGGGGATTTCTAGGTTTTTACGCACCTTGAGTCAGCCTCACAAAGACAATAAACGTACCGACGATTAGGAGTGTGGTGACGATGAGGAAGAATTTGGTCATACCAGCGCCACGTTTGTGAAAAATTCGAATGGCGATGAAGTTATGAAGGACGCCAAAAAGAATCGCGAGCAATGGAAAGACGATAAGGTCGGTCCAAGAGCCATCCCTGTATCCTCCAATGTCGCCATAGCCAACTTTGATGACGGAAGTGTCGGGATTTAGCTTGATAAGGCTAAAGATAGCAAGAGCGATAGCTAGGAGCAAATTGATAATCATAAGCACTAGCATAATGCGCTCTTTTTGGTGAATAATCTTAAAATCGCTCTTGAAATCTTTCATTTTGATAGGTTATTTTGATGGATTATTTTTAGAATCTTTGCCGGTGAGAGTGTCGACTACGGTGTTGACGTGACTGATAAATACCGCGTCACCGACAATGCCGATGATGCCGGTAGCGATCATCACCCAGCCGATCATAGTGACGACGGCGCCAGTATTAAAGGTAACGAAAATACCAAGTACCATCATAATGAGGGCGACGACGAGAATATATCGCCAGCTGTTAACGCCGACGCTAGCTAGCTTGGTAGCGGTATTGATGCGGACGAGAGATTCATAGATGATGAGGATACCTAGAACCACGCGGAAAATACTGGCGATGTTTTCGCCGATTAGAAGAGCGGCGATACCGATGAGGACAGCAACTACGCCTGAAAGCAGGCCGTTATTGAAGAAATCTCTCTGACCACCGTTCATATAGTAATTAATTATGTCGTAGGCGCCTTTAATAATGAAGAAAGCGCCGAGAAGATATGCCAAAATCTTAACAATGGTATCTGGCCAAACAATACATAGGACCCCTAAAATCACTAGGGCTAATGACCCGAATATCGAACCCCAAGCGGTAGCCTTGAGATCGCCGCCAACTTGCTCGATAGGGCGCTTGATAATTTCTGACTTTGGCTTTGCCATAATAAAACTCCTTTACTTATATATATTATAGCATAAATACAATACACAAATAAAAAATGGAGCCGCTGGCAGGGATCGAACCTGTGACCTGCTCGTTACGAATGAGCTGCTCTACCGACTGAGCTACAGCGGCGTGGTAGTAAGTAGTATTATAGCATATTTTTTTATTTGTTGCGAGAGTTGATAGAATGGAGGATTTTGGAACGGGCGTGGGGGGTGATGATTTTGTCGAGCCAAGAGGTCTTTGGGATTTGGTTTTTGGAGGTCAAAATTTCGACGACGTCGCCGTGCTTTAACTTGGTGTTTAGATTGCTCATTTTGCCGTTGATCTTGACACCGACGACGTGGTCGCCAATTTCGGAGTGAAGACGGTAGGCGAAATCGAGTGGCAGAGCGCCCTGAGGAAGATCCAGAATATCGCCCTTCGGAGTATAGACAAAGATACGGTCGGCAAAGAGATTTAATTTTAGTTTTTTAAGATCGACTTTCTTCCCTTCTCGGAGTTTCGCGGCGGTCATTTGGAGCTCGGTAATCCAAAGTTAATTAGTAGGGAGATGCTCGATTTTGCCTTTTTTGTAATTTTCGGTAAGTTTCTGTTCGTTGTAATAAAAGCTGGCGGCAAGCCCCCGCTCGGCAAACTCGTGCATTTCTTTGGTTCTGATTTGGAATTCTACAATGTGCTTATCCTTGGTAATCACGGTGGTGTGGAGGGATTGGTACCCGTTTTGCTTTGGCATAGCAATGTAATCTTTAATCCGGCCATTCATAGGAGTATAAAGCGAATGAATAATGCCAAGCACGAGGTAGCAAGTAGTAATATCATCTACGATGATACGGAGAGCGGTGAGGTCGTAAATTTCGTTGATGTTTTGGTTGTGTTTGGCGAGTTTTTTGTGAAGTGAGTAAACTGACTTCACGCGACCAGAGATGGTAAATTTGATTTTTTCTTTTTTTAGAGCTTCACCGACTTCTCCTTCGATTTTTTTGAGAGAGCGAGCGGCTTGTTTGTTGTATTTTTCGATTAAATCTTTGAGGTATTCGTAGCGTTTGGGATCGACATATTTGAAAGATAGGTCGGCCATTTCGACCCGGAGAAGCCCCATATTGAGCCGGTCCGCCAATGGAGCGAAAACTTCGAGCGATTCTTTGGCGATTTTTTTCTGCTTGTCGGGAGGGAGAGCACTGAGAGTCCGGAGATTATGGAGGCGGTCGGCGAGTTTGATGATGAGGACCCTAATATCGTCGCCAAGGGCAATCATTAGCCTTAAGAAATTATCTTTGGTTTCTGGGAGATAAGTGTCTATATCTCTCATACCGTTTCGGGCGGTGGAGAGCTTGGTGACGCCGTCTACGAGAAAAGCGACGGATTCGCCAAATTCGTCTTTAATATCGTTCAAAGCAATATCAGTATCTTCGACAGTGTCGTGAAGGACGCCAGCGATAACCGTGTCTTCGTCCATACCCCAGTCTTCGAGGATTTTTTTGACGGCCAAAGGGTGAATAATGTAGGGCTCACCGGTCTTTCTGAACTGGCCCTCGTGAGCCTTGGTCGCCATTTCGACGGCTTTCTTTACTCTTTCTGAGTCTTTACTCATAAAACTATTTTAGTTTATCGATGAGGTTTTGTAAATCCGTGAGGTTTTTACATTTGAAAGTAAGGTTCCTAGCGGAGATTTTGACGACGAGGCCGTATTTGGCGGAGAGAGCGTCTTCGTCTTTGTGATATTGGTCGCGTTTGATGAGGGCGGCGGAAGATTTTTTCTTGTGGTCTTGGAAATAGCGTTCGACTTTGCGCGCGGTCCAGCCTTCTTCGACGATTTTTGGGACTAGCTTTCTGATGGTCTTTTCGTCTCGGTTGACAAGGGGACGCATAACACCTTCGGTGAGTTTTTCTTTGACCATAATATGCTTAATGTCGTCGGGGAGATTAAGAAGCCTGATAGCGTTATGGACGGTGACTTCGGACTTCCCGACTTTGGCGGCGATATCTTCGTCGGAGAGATTCAACTGGTTCTTGAGCTTGGCATAAGCGGTGGCAAGCTCGATAGGGTTCAAATCTTCCCTTTGGGCGTTTTCGATGATGGAGATTTCTAGGCGGTTTTGGGAGTCTAGCGAGCGGATAATGGCGGGAATTTTGTCTAGCCCGGCGATTTTGGCGGCGCGCCAACGACGTTCACCGGCGACGATTTTGTATTTGCCGTCTTCTCTTGTTACGACGATGGGCTGGAGTACTCCGTGTTCTTTGATAGAGGCGGCGAGAGCATCCAAGGCTTCAGGTGAAAAATCACGGCGAGGCTGTTCTTCATCTGGGAAGACTTCTTTTATTTTGAGTTGTTTCAGCTCGGAAGATTTTTTGTCTTCTAGAGCCGTGAGGTCAAACTCCTCATCTACGAGGTCCGTAGGAATCAAAGCGTCAAAACCACGACCGAGCCCGCTCATTTGGTCCTCTTTTCTACTTCTTTCGCGAATTCTTTGTAGGCCTTGGCACCGCGAGAGAATTTGTCATAATCACCAACTGGAGCACCGTGACTGGGGGCTTCGGCTACGCGGACGTTGCGTGGAATGGTGGTTTTAAAAGTAAGATCCTTGAAGTATTTTTTGATTTCGGCGAGAACTTGGCTGGAAAGACTGGTGCGTTTGTCATACATAGTAGCAAGGACCCCTAAGAGTTTGAGGTTGGGGTTGGCCTGTTTTTTGACTAATTTGATAGTTTCGAGGAGTTGCGCTACGCCTTCCAAAGCGTAAAATTCGGTCTGGACGGGGAGCAGTAAATAATCAGATGCAATCATGCCGTTGACGGTTAGAAGACTAAGGGATGGAGGTAAATCTATCACAATGTATTGATAATCTTCCCTAACTCTGCTAACGGCGTCACGCAAACGAACAAATCTTTTGTTTAATGTGGCGATTTCAACTTCGGCGTTGGCGAGCTCGGGAGTGGTGGGGGCGAGGTCGTAGTATTTATATTTGGTGTGCTTGATGACGTCTTTGATGTCGGCAGTACCGAGGAGGACTTCGGTCATAGTGACACCGAAATTCTTGTCGTTTTTGTCAAAACCGAGTCCGGAAGTGGCGTTGCCCTGAGGGTCAAAATCTATGAGTAGGGTCTTTTTCTTGTCTTTGGCGAGATAATAGCAAAGGTTGACAGCAGTGGTGGTTTTGCCGACACCGCCTTTTTGGTTAGTTATACAGATTACCTTCGCACTCATTGAATTTATTATAACACAAAAAATAAGCTCTTTGAAGAGCTTATTTTTATCCGATTTTATCCAATCTTGGTGATTTCGATTTCGGAGTATTTTTGGCGATGGCCGGTTTCGGTGTGAACGCGTTTCTTGGAGTGGTAGCGAATCACGCGAACTTTGTCGCCTTTCACCTCTGGGGTGATTACTTTTGCCGAAACTTTTACGCCTTTTACGGTAGGAGTGCCGACAGTGGTTTTGTCGCCATCGATTACGAGTAAAGCATCAGTTTCGAGCTCTTTGGTGCCTGCCGGGAGGAGGTCCACCCGTAGGGTCTCTTTTTCCTCGACGAGATATTGCTTCCCGCCAACGAGGATAACTGCTTTCTTCATATAAATCCTTTGTTTATTCTGTTAATTATACCACAGATTTAAATTTTTAACAACTGGTTTAGCTCTAAGAGAGTTTCTTCGTAGGCGGGGTCGGAGTCGTCGAGGGAGTTTAACTTTTCGTTTAGACTGGTGATTCGGGATTTTTTGAGTTCTTTAAGATAGAGTTCCATAAGAAGTCTGGACTCTTTTTGATAATTCAAATCTTTGATAGAACCATAATTGTTGTTAAAAACCAATTCTAGTTCCGAAAGCCTGGATTCATCGGTGGGGGTTTCGAGTGGAATATCGTCGTCAGAGAGATGGCCGAAGATTTTGAGAGCGAGGAGGTTGTCTTCGATTTTTTTGAGGTTGTCTGGGGTGATTTTGGTTTTGGGTTTTTTAAGAAGCTTATGAGAGGACTTTTTCTCTAATTCTTCTTCTAGTCTGCCACTTTTTTCTCTTAGGACTGACTCGGAAACGCCTAACCTCTTCGCAATTTTGGATTCGTAGGTAGCGCGTTCGACCTCGTCTTTGACAAAGGTTAGGAGGTGGAGAGCAATGTCGGAGTATTTTTTCTTGTCGGGAGCAAGATTTAAGTTTAGAGATTCGGCGTATTTTTGGAGGAGCCAATCGACGGCGGGGATGCGCTCTTCCACGGCTTGTTGCCAGAGGTTTGGGTCTTTTTGAATGAGCTCGTCTGGGTCTTTGGCGCCGTGATAATTAGAAATAATTGTGAGGTCGATGCCAAGTTCGCCGGCGAGTTCTACGGCGCGTTCGGTGGCTTTGACACCGGCCGCATCACCATCGTAGGCTAGGCGGATGTCGCTGGTCAAACGCGAAAGAGTTTTGAGGTGCTGAGTAGTCATAGCGGTACCGCTGGTGGCGACAGCAGTCTTGATGCCGGCTTGGTGAGAAGAAATCACGTCCATATTCCCTTCTACAATGACTACGTAGTTATTTCTTCTGATGGCTTCTTTGGCTTGAAAAAGTCCAAAAATAAAATTGGATTTATTAAATAGGATGGTTTCGGGAGTGTTTAAGTATTTTGGTTCACCGCCATCAAGCACCCGAGCGGTGTAACCGATAACCTGGCCGCTAGTGTCAAAAAATGGGATCATCATACGGTTTTTGAACAGGTCCTTCTCAAATCGGTTGAGAAGCCCGGCGGAAGCGAGTTCTTCTAGAGTAAATCCGCGCTTTTTTAATGCGTCGATGAGGGCGTGGCCGCTTGAGGGGGCGTAACCGATTTTGAACTCTGCTACAGTGGTGCGACTTAAATTTCTTTTATAAAAAACGTATTCGCAAACTTCTCGGCTTCTGGCTAGACAGGCTTGGTAATATTTGGTGGACAGGGTGAGGGCTTCTTTGGCACGATTTTTCTTTTTGAGGAATTTTTGGTCAACTTTGCCGCCTAAATTGCCGTATTTTTGGGGGTCTAGGCCGGCTTCGTGAGCCAACTTTTCAAGAGCTTCTTTGAAAGTGATTCCCTCTACCTCCATAACGAAGGTAAAAATATCGCCACCTTTATTAGCAGAAAAATCGTGCCAAATACCCTTTTCAGGAGATACCATAAAGCTTGGGGTTTTGTCGACACCCCATGGAGAGCGGCCCTTGAGATTGCGGCCGGTGCGCTTAAGCTCCACATAGCGACCCACGACATCTTCTATAGGAAGCCGAGATTTTATTTCCTCTTTTAGGTCATACATATGCTATAATGATATTATATCATGGACAGTCAGGACTATCTGGATCAAATTTCGGCGGGCGTAAGACCAGCGGGGCCTAAAACTGGCCTTATGAAGATTATTTCTTCAAAATACTTTAAATGGGGGATGATTGCGCTAGCTGTTTTGATTGTAATTATAATTTTTGGGTCGATACTTGGTAATAAACCTAGTATGAAGAACAAGTGTTTTTCTTTCAATCTACACCTTGCGGGCGATATTGAGATGATTGACACCTATCAACCATCTGTGAAATCATCTAAATTACGCTCTTTATCTGCGTCTTTAAGGGGAATTTTGTCAAACACCTATTCGCAGTTAGATGCTTATATCGCGCAGGTTTTTGCGATTGATGATAAAGTAATAGAGAAAAGTAAAGAATTACAGAATTCGATGAATGATGCAGCCCTTTACAAGGCGGAGCTGAATAATGATTTATTTGCGGCAAAAATCAATGGACTCTTAGATCGGACTTATGCGCATAAAATGGCGCTGGAAATTTATAGTATTATGAGTGAAGAAACTGGGATTATTAACACCGCGGATGATGCGAATTTGAAATCCATACTCAGCAGCAATCAAGATAGTCTGGAAAATCTTTATAGCGAATTTAGTAATTTTTCAGAAACAAAATAATTAAATAAGGAGTTATTTATGGGAGAAAAATCCGACAAAATCAAGGAAAAAGTTTCTAATGTGCGAGAAAAAAATTCGGGGTTTCGCAAAGAATTTATTGAGTTTATCAACCGGGGTTCGGTGGTAGACCTCGCCGTAGGTGTAGCGGTAGGTGGAGCATTTACAGCAATTGTTAATTCCCTGGTCAATGACATTGTAATGCCGATTGTGGGGCTGATTGGTGGGGGTGTAGATTTTCGCGATCTTAAAATTGTGATTCCAAATTTCTTTGGTGGGGACACCGAAGCGGTGATTGCTTATGGTAATTTCATCCAAAACGTGATTGAGTTTTTGATTATCGCGTGGGTGATTTTCTTGATTATCAAAGCGATGAATCGAATTAACCGCAAAAAAGATGCCAAGGCTGCGGCCAAAAAATAGTGGTATAATAAGGTTATGACAAAGAAGATGGGCAAAACAACTAAAGCTAAAGTTAGTAATAATAGAAGAACTAAAAAGTCAGCGAAGAAAAAGTTCCCGGTAGGGTTACTTGCGGAAACTTTGGTGGTAATTGCGATGATAGCGGGGGTGGTGGCGCTGTTTATTTTTAACAACAATAAGCCGGCGGACTATATTGTAGAAACGAATGCGTTTTTCTCCCCATTTGAGTTTTATGAAGGGCGAGAGATTAAGGGGGTAGATGTAGAAATTATCAACAAAGTCGCGAAGTGGATGAATAAGAAAATCGATATCAAAGACGTGGAGTTCGACGTGATTATTGACAACGTGGAGGCGGGCAAAATTGCGGATGCGGGAGCGGCGGGCTTAACTGTTACGCCGGCGCGAGAAGCAAAGGTGAATTTTTCAATTCCCTATTACAAATCTGTACAATATGTGATTTTTGATAAGAGCGCGGCACCAGAGGCGAGGAACAACCACGTGGTATGGAATACTTTGGCTGGCAAAAAACTCGGCACCCAAACTGGAAGTACGGGGTATCTCTTTGCTTCGGACGAAATTGATGATGGGGTTTTGAAAGATACTGGGACGGAGCTGAAGGGCTTTGACTCGCACCAACTTGCGGCGGATGCTATATCGGCACACATTATAGACTATGCGATTGCGGACGAGCTACCGGCCAAGATGATAATTGCTAAAAATTCTAATCTTGAGGCTTTGCCACTATATAATATGGGGGCCTCTATTGAAGAGGACTATCCAGTAGAAGAATCTTATGCGATTGCCGTGAATAAAGAAAAGACAGAACTGCTTGAAGCTTTTAACGAAGTACTCGCGGAGATGCTAACACAAGATGCCGAAGGTAAGACTGAGATAGACAGACTGGTACTTAAATATATGGGGTTCTAGGAGGTTTCTGGTGGGCGACTTTTTCCCTAAACTTGCGGAATTATTCACGACGCCGGAATATATTGATGCTCTTTTGCATGGGTTTTTGCTTACACTTGAGATTTCGTTTTTTGCGGTGGTGATTGGGTTTTTGCTCGGGCTTATCATTGCCCTGATTGAAACAGGTAAATCTAAGTGGCTGGCTCCGCTTCGGTTTGTTTGTCATATATATGTGACGATTATTCGGGGGACGCCGATGGCACTCCAACTTTTTATTATGTTTTTTGTGATTTTTGCGATACGGGATTTTCCACAGGTGGTGACGGCGATTCTGGCGTTTGCGTTTAATTCGGCGGCGTATTCTTCGGAGATTATTCGAGGTGGGATTTTGTCTGTGGATGCGGGGCAGACAGAAGCTGGGCTAGCACTGGGGCTTTCGCCGCTCACGGTTTTTCATAAAATTGTGTTTCCGCAGGCGATCAAAAACATCATTCCCGCGCTTGGAAATGAAGTGATTACGGTGTTTAAGGAGACGGCGATTGTTTCGATGGTGGGAATGTATGATCTTAATATGGCGGCAAAGGACATCGGTTCGGGACAAAATATGGCGAGTTATGTGGTGCCGATGTTTACCGCGGCGCTGTTTTATCTTGCGGTAGTGTATTTGATTACTTTTGTGATAAAACGCGTAGAAAAACGGATGAGGAGGAGCGATGCCAGAGCGTAAAGTTGCAGATACGAGAGATGTGATTTCGGTACGAGGGCTTAAAAAATCTTTTGGTGACAACAAAGTTTTAAACGGGATTGATTTTGATTTGTTTGAAGGCGAAAAGGTGGTGGTGCTTGGGCCGTCTGGTTCTGGTAAATCTACGTTTCTTCGATGTATCAACCGTTTGGAAGAGCCGACTTCTGGGACGATTTCTTTTGAAGATACCGTGATTGATGATAAAAATATTCAGGAAATGCGGCAAAAAATCGGGATGGTGTTTCAACATTTTAACTTGATAAATAATCTCACGGTGATGGAAAATTTGACGCTCGCGCCGGTGAAATTGCGCAAGTTTTCTCAGGATGCGGCAGAGGAAAAAGCGCGGAAACTGCTTCGTCATATTGGGCTGACTAGTAAAGCAGACGCGTATCCTGCTTCCCTTTCGGGTGGGCAAAAACAGCGGGTGGCGATTATTCGGGCTTTAATGATGGAGCCCGAAGTTCTTCTTTTTGATGAGCCGACTTCGGCTTTGGACCCGGAATCAATCGGAGATGTGCTTTCTTTAATTCACGAAGTGGTAGACAAAGGGATGACTACGATGATTGTGACACACGAGATGAATTTTGCGCGCGAGATTGCTTCTCGCATAGTTTTTATTGATAATGGCAAAATTGTTGAGGAGGGGACGCCTACTCAGTTTTTCTCCCACCCGAAAACACCTAGGGTAAAAGAATTCCTTGATAAAGTTTTATGATATAATATATAGATATAAAAGGAGTTAAGAAAAAATGAAAGTACTTTGTGTAAATGCGGGGTCGTCGTCTCTCAAGTTTCAACTTTATGATATGCCGGCGGAGATTTCTATCATCGGTGGGTATGTAGAAAAGATTGGGGCGAAAGATAGCTTTTATACTATAAAGTTTGAAGGCAAAAAGACTGAAACCAAGAAACCGATAAAAGACCATGCTGAAGCCGTGAAAATTATGCTTGAAGAGCTAGTGAATTATGGCGCAGTGAAAGATCTATCGGAAATTCGTGCCGTGGGGCATAGAGCGGTGCATGGTGGTGAGAAATACACCAAATCCGTAGTAATTGACGATGAAGTTCTGAAAGATATGAAAGAGTTTGGCAAGTTTGCACCTTTGCATTTGCCAGGTAATATCGCTGGGGTAAAAGCTATGCAAAAGGCTCTTCCCGATGCAGTGCAAGTGGCAGTCTTTGATACGGCGTTTCATCAGACGATTCCAAAGGTTCAATACATGTACCCTGTGCCAATGGAATGGTATAAAAAATACGGCGTAAGAAAATATGGTTTTCATGGCACTTCTCACAAATATATCACTGAGGTAATGCAGAAAAAACTTGGCAAAGAAAAAATTAATTTGATTATTTGCCATGTGGGTTCGGGCGCTAGTATCACCGCAGTAAAAGATGGTAAAAGTTATGATACTACCATGGGCCTTACGCCGCTTGATGGCCTCATGATGGGCACACGGTCTGGCTCAATCGATCCATCAATCATCAAATACATGATTGATGAGGCTGGAATGACTTATGACGAGGTAGATGATGCACTAAACAAAAAGTCAGGCCTGATGGGCGTCTGCGGCTTTAATGACAACCGTGATGTAGAAAAAGCGATTTCTGAGGGTGATGAAAATGCTAGACTCGCACTTGATATGTACGTGGACAGAATTGATCGTTACATCGCAGAGTATTACTTGGAGCTTGGTGGAAACGTAGACGCAATTGTATTCACTGCGGGAGTACTCGAGAACGGAGCAGAAACACGTGAATCAATTATTGAAGGTTTGGCCCCACTTGGAATTAAGCTTAACAAAGAAGTAAATGACGCGATTGCTAGTTTCAAAGAAATCACTAGTGGTATCATTACAACGGAAGATTCGACGGTGCCGGTGTATGTAGAGCCGACCAATGAAGAGGTGATGATTATACGCGATGCCTATAAGCTAGCTAAATAATCCTCCCGACGGGTCCTGCCGCGCCTTCTCCTCCCCCACGTCGCTTCGACTCCGTGGGGGTCCCCCTCCAGGCGCGTCACCCGTCGGTGTGATATAATGTAGTTATGTATATATCAGACCTGATTGAAGATTTTTTGGAACACTTGGAGATTGAGGGGGGGCGGAGTAAGCGGACGGCGGAAAATTATCGGCTGTATTTGGAGCGATTTTTGGAAATTGTTTCGGAGGTGCTGGGTAAAGACGACATAAAAGCTTCGGATATTGATAAAGAAGTGCTCCGGCAATACCGATTGAGACTGAACCGGCTGGGTTCAGAAAATGGCGGAGATGACCTCAAAGTGATTACACAGGCGTATCATTTGATAGCTTTGCGCGGGTTTCTTAAATATTTGGTAAGACGGGATATTAAGTCGCTGGATCCTTCCCTGATCGTTTTGCCTCACGTGGTGCGCAAGCAGGTAACTTTTTTACATTATGACGAGGTGGAGGATATGCTGGAGCAAATCGACTTATCTACCGAGTCGGGCCTGAGGGACCGGGCGATTATTGAGCTTCTCTATTCGGGTGGGTTGCGTGTATCAGAGCTGGTAAACCTAAATCGGGATTCGATTAATTTAGTGAAGCGAGAGTTTGTGGTAAGGGGTAAAGGTTCTAAGGATCGGCCGATTTTTATTTCGGAAACTTGCGCGGATAGAGTGGCGGAATATCTGGATGCTCGAACTGATTCCCTTCCGGCACTGTTTCTTAACAATTCGAAAAATTTACAGGCAGTGGACACTTCTGGGAATTACCGGCGGATTACGGCGCGGAGCGTAGAAAGAATTGTAGAAAAATACGCTAGGTTAGCTGGCATTACTAAGAAAGTAACGCCACATACTTTGCGTCATTCTTTTGCGACGGACCTTTTGATGAATGGGGCGGACATCCGAGCGGTACAGTCGATGCTGGGGCATGCGGATATTTCTACCACACAAATCTATACCCACGTGACGGATGCACACTTAAAGGAAGTGCATGATAAATTCCATAGTGAGACGAAATAGATTATTACGGGGTCGTAGGCGGATGGATGATTTGGGGATCGTAGAGCCGAACTAGCGTAGAAATAGTAGAGGGGCGGTCGGAATTAACTGGCATCCAGCAGGAGCGGATGTAGAAGTCGTAGTAGGCTGGTTTAGTATCAATACCGCCACTACTGGTAATCACATTGACTTCTTGGCCTTCTACGGCAATGATAAAGAGACCTTCGACGCGATGGATGGTATCAATACCAATTCGTGTTTGCGAATAAAGGTCTTCGTTTATAGTTTCATCACCATCGGCGTCTACTTTTACTGTACTACCGTATAGGATACGGGGATAGGTCTCAGCCGCAACGAAAGGCCCTGCATCGCCTCCTGTTTTGTTACCCCCTGGATTGGGATTGTATTTAATAATATTATCAAGATTGGCTATATCTGGATCGTGTAGCTGGCGGATATTAATAATGAACGGTCTAGCACCAGAATACGGTACACCGCTAGTCGTTTCGGTTTTGACCCAGCCATTGCTATAGAGCTCGGAGCAAGTTGATGGTCGGTAAGTTTTTATTGTCTCAGTAGCTTGATAGGCAAAACCTTTAATAGTGCTCCAAAGTTGATCGTATGGGTTGGTGGTACCCATGGTAGCAGATTGAGCGCCGTTAACATAGGAATCGTGGATAAAGCGGAGGGCTTCGGCTTGGCCGTCGATATCTTCTCTAGTCAAAGTAGTTTCGAGAGAGGCCTGAGCGGCAGAAGTGCTGGCAGAAGTGACAGCAACCACGGTGATAGCCACCAAAGAAAAAATCCCGATAGCAAAAGCTACTTCTACTAAAGTGTCACCCTTTCTCTGTTTCATAATATAATTATATCACGCTTATGATAAAATCGGAAAAGATATATGTGATGACAAAAGAAAGGACGAGGAAGGGGCCGAAGTAGATTTGGTGGTTTTTGCTCTTTTTGGCAATGGGATACATAATAAGGCAGGCGGTGAGATTAGCGACGACGAGAGCGACGGCTGCTAACCAAGGATGACCAAGAGCGAGGCCGATGATAGCGGCGAGAATCCAATCACCATCGCCGACCCATTTACCTTTGGAAACTAGATATAGAATCAGATAGATACCGCCGAAAAGCAAGGCGGAGAAAATCGGCATAGGAGTGAAATCTGGCCAAGCACTCAAGATAACTAGAGTGATAGCAAAAACGGCGGAGATGATGAGGCTAATGGTAGGAAGTTCACCATAGAGGCCGTCATAAATAGCTAAAAAGGCTAGGCTTAGGGTAAACATTAAGAGAATAATGAAAATAGCCCAGTTTATGGGACTGATGATGGGGAAGTCGGATAGCAAGTCTGAATAGATAGAGCTATTGCTACAAAGAAAGTAGGTACCGAGGGCGAGGAAAGTAAAGGCTAGACTGAGCTCGGAAATTATTTCGGCATGGCCGATTTTTTTGTGGCAACTTCTGCACTTCCCTCTTAAGGCTAGCCAGGAAATGATGGGGATATTATCGTACCATTTCAATTGTTTGTGGCAATGAAGACAGATGGACCGCTTGGGTGATTTGCCCGACGGGTCCTGCCGGCCCTTCTCCTCCCCCACTCGCTGAAGCTCGCGGGGGGCCCCCTCCAGGGCCGTCACCCGTCGGTGTTTCTCTCTCAAGCGCAACCGCCTCACTTGGCAGCAAAGGAATGAGCCGAAAATAGCTCCGAGGACAAACATGAGGATGAGGAATAGGATTTGCATATAGTTATATTTTACCACGAGTGGGATAAAAAAACACCTAGCCCCCGGCTAGGTGTTTTGGACTTATGATGATTAGTTGTGGCCGCAGTAGATACCGGCACCTTCAAGTTTGTAAGTGAAGGCGATGTATTTGTCGCCTTTCTTGTAAGTCGGGTTCTCACCGCTACAGGTGGCGTTGGTATAAATACGAATAACACCCAAAGCCGTATCCGTAGGTAAACTGGCCTGCGCACAAGCACTTGAGGTACAGGTCGTGATAGCTACACCACCTGCGCTTCCGTCACCAGTGTAAGGGCTGGTCTCGCCAGCGGCTGCGGCTGAACCATTGGTTAGCACATGATAATTTATTCCAGATGGATCAGCAAATACGTCGCCATCATTTCTGAGGTATCTATAGATAAAATCATTCCATGTGTTCACGTCGGTAGGGACTTTACTGTAGTTGTTGGCCTGGTACTGGGCGAGCTGGGAGGCGAAGCGGGCCATATCATCACGGCGCTGGGTGTCTCTCTGCCCACGTTGCAAGGCTGGAAAGGCGATGAAGACCATGAGGAAGATAAGACCGGCGATAGCCAAGACGAGTACGACCTCGATGATGGTGAAGCCTTTTTTAGATTTGATATTATTTCTAATCATATAATCCTTTCTTAGATTTATGACGCACAAGAATTATTGTGCGACATTAAAAACCGGTTTTTATAGAGAAAAATAAAGTATAAAAACTTCAAAATACTTATTGTTTTTTTGGGAGATTTTTGCTATCATAAAGGAAAGATACGTCGCACAATAATTCTTGTGCGAAGTTAAAAGATTAAGGAAAGGATATTCGTATGTCTAGACATAAAAATATTAAGACGAAGAAAGGGTTTACCATTATTGAGGTGGTCTTGGTGCTGGCAATTGCTGGGCTAATCTTCCTGATGGTGTTCATTGCTTTCCCAGCCTTACAGCGTGGGCAGAGAGACACCCAGCGCCGGGACGACATGGCTCGATTCGCCTCGCAACTCGCTCAGTACCAGTCTAATAACTACAGTAAAGTACCAGGGGAAGGTAAATCGGGTAGTGATGCCGTAAAAGAATGGAATGATAATTTTATTGCGAAATATTTAAGGACTAGTACGGATGTGTTTGCCGATCCATCTGGCGAAAATTACACTGTGGCATCAGTTACAGTATGTGCGGATGGCAAAGGTAACTGTAAAAATCTGAGCGGTAGCGGAGAAAGGACGGTGGGTAAGGATGACAAAGGCGCAGACGTAAAAATAAGTAATGACGATACGGCAGAGGCTCTGATTCGTGTCTATACAAATGCTACCTGCAATGGTGAAAACCCAGTTTATAAGAAAGGTAACAAATACATCGCCTTCACCTACAAACTCGAAGGTGCCGGTATCTACTGCGGGCATAACTAATATATATTATATATAACAAAAATATCCAGCGAAAGGCTGGGTATTTTTGTATAACACTATTTAAGTGTTTTGGCAGTATTTGCCCTTTTCGAGGACTTGGACGGCGGCGACGGAGCGGTTGTTGGCGGCTTTGACGATAGCATTCTTTTCTTCGTCACAAGTGGCACCTTTGACCACGTAAATAGTTGGGGTGTCAATATTAAAGCTATATCCTGTACCGTTTACCGTATTGAAACTATCATCTGGCGTCGGAGGATCGGTAACCGGAACATCAATCTTACAAGAAGCGCCAACACTAGAAGCACCGCAGTCATTAATGACGCGAATTTGATAGACATTGCCGCTGGGGTCTTCAAGACTACTTTGGTTTTTGAGATAATAATCTCGGATAAGTCCACCCCAGCTCGAAGGATCACTAGAGCTTAAAGCACTACTTGAGACCGTGTAGGTGCCGGATCCAGATGGCAAAGCTCCGCGACTGTTGTTGGTTTGAAAAGTTTTAAGCGCGGAAATAAAATTCATGACGTTGGCACGGCGATCGGCATCACGCTGAGAGGTCCAAAGGCTAGGCAAGGCCACAAAAGCCATTACCATAATAAGACCAGCGATACCAAGAACCAAGGCTATTTCAATAATTGTAAACCCACGAGTTTTCTTCATGTTTTTATTATACCACTTATGGTTTTAATTAACAATTAAGCAGAGACGGAGTTGACGAGAGAGTAGATTGGGAGCAGAGTACCGCCTACTACTACACCGATGAGGCCGGCCATAATCACCATAAGAATTGGCTCAATCATCGTAGAAATACTGTTGATTTGGTTGTAAAGTTCATCTTCATAAACTTTGGCAGCTTTGCCAAGCATTTCGTCGATTTTACCAGATTCTTCACCGATACCGGCCATTTGGGGGACAAGTGGGAGCATATATTCCCTATCCGCTAAAGCTTCGGAGAGGGTTTTGCCACCTTTCAAAAGCTCAATTGATTTGGTATACTCGGCTTCGACTACAGTATTTGACACAGCATTAATCGCGATAGTGATAGAATCTACCATTGGAACGCCGGTAGAAAGGAGCATCTCGGCAGTACGAGCGAAACGCGAAACGTATAACTTCCTAAAAAGTCCGCCAAAGATAGGAACGTGAATCTTGAAAGCATCGGCGATGCGACGCCCGGTTTTGGTTTTTTTGACAAAAACGAAAAGACCGGCAAAGCCGCCTACTATGCCAGCTAGGAGCAACCACCAAAACTGAGCGACAAAATCGGTCATATTAGACAAGACCTGGGTAATGGTAGGGAGTTCTTCCCCCATATCTTCATAGAGGCTTCTAACCTGCGGCACCACCACAAACATCATAAATAGAAGTACGGCGATGATGACGACGAGAATAATTCCTGGATAGACGAGCGCACCGCGGATTTTGCTGATCATAGCGGCGTCTTTTTCTTCCTGGTCGGACAAACGTTTGAGGGCGATATCGAGAGTACCGGATTTTTCACCAGCTTGGATAAGTGCGAGATAGACACCGTTGAAGACGTTGGGGTGGGCGGAAAAAGCCTCGTAAAGACTTTTACCGGATTCGGCGGCGGCAAGGATTTCTTCTCCGATGGCTTTCATACCGCGATTTTCGGTTTGTTCTACTACGGTGCGGAGTGAAGCTGAAAGTGGTAAACCGGCGCCAATCAAAGTAGCAAGTTGACGAGTAAACATAATCCGGTCTTTGGTAGTGATACGACTGGCGAATTTGGCGAGAGGGTTATTAGCACCCTCTTCCACGACAGAATCAGGAATTAAATCTTGTTCTACTATCAAACGGCCTGCCAGACGCTCATTGTCGGCCTGGATGCTGCCTTTGACCATCTTGCCGGTTTTTTTGTCTTTGGCGCGGTAATTATAACGTTTCATTTATGCCTCTTATCCTTTGGCATAACGATTAAGCTCATTGAGGTCAACAGCGTAGTCGCAAGCTGATTCGTAAGTAATAATACCGGATTGGACTAATCTCGCAAGATCATGGTCCATAGTCTGCATGCCCTGGTCGGCGCCGGTCTGGATGACGTTGTCTAGTTGGAAAGTTTTGCCCTCGCGAATGAGTGCGCGGACGGCTGAGTTTGCTACCATAATTTCGGCAGCTACGACACGACCACCACCGACAGCTGGAACAAGCCGTTGAGAGCAGATAGCTTGAAGCATACTAGCAAGCTGAGCGCGGATTTGCGGTTGCTGGTGAGCTGGAAAAACGTCTACCATACGGTCAACCGATTGGGCGGCAGAGTTGGTGTGAAGTGTAGCAAAAACTAGGTGTCCGGTTTCGGCGATGGTAATGGCGGCTTGGATGGTTTCGAGGTCGCGCATCTCGCCGATTAAGACTACGTCTGGATCTTCCCGGAGTGCCGAGCGAAGAGCGGCAGAAAAGCTAAAGGTATCATAGTGTACTTCCCTCTGGACGATAACGGCGCGTTTGGAAGTGTGAGTAAACTCGATAGGATCTTCAATAGTAATAATATGGACGGATTTTTCTTGATTGATTTTGTTGATCAGTCCAGCTAGGGTAGTAGATTTGCCGGAACCAGTAGGGCCGGTAACGAGCACTAAACCACGAGGGTATTCCGCAAAAGTACTGACTACACTTGGCAAGCCAAGCTCTTCGATTGGTTTGATTTCGTTTGGTATAAGACGGAACGAAGCCGCCATTTTGCCACGTTCATGAAAAGCGTTCACACGGAAGCGAGCGACATCGCCAAAAGCAAAAGAATAATCAAACTCTTTGTCTTTTAGATAGATTTTTTTCTGTTCTTCGTCTAAGGTCGCGAAAATAATATTCTGAAGCATATCGTTGTTTAACGGAGGTAATCCAGCAATTTGGATAAGTGCGCCGTCGACACGAAGAATGGGTGGAAGGCCATACTGGAGATGTAGGTCAGAAGCTTTCCTTTTGACACATTCTTCCAAAAGCAGCTCGATTCTCAGAGTATTAGTAGGAGCAGCTGGCGATGCTACTGGATTTTGATTTAATTGCCCACTATTTGGTTCCATATCATTATTATACCACAACCTTTTTGACTATGATATGTCAGATGCGACACGATTTACTTCTTCGATGCTAGTAATACCAGAGAGAACTTTTAGCATACCGTCTTGGCGCATAGTAACAGTGCCTTTTTCTTTGGCGAGGCGCATAATTTCGGCGGCGGTGTTATGTCCCACAATCATTTTTTGAATGTCTTCGTCTACAGTGATAGTTTCATATAGACCAGCACGACCAGAATAGCCGCCTGGAGTTTCTTTGGTATCGCGACCTTTGGCTAGCATATAGTATTTGTCGTCTCTTACTGGAAGACCGGGATAGCCCAAATCTTCACTGACTTTCTCGACGTCGGCTTGTGTTTGAGGAATAATGTCGCCTACAATAGAATTGATATTGGCAGTTTCGAGATCGGAGGATTTGTAAAGATCGCGCTTTTCGGTGACACGACGTACAAGGCGCTGACCAATTACCACGTTTAAGGTAGAAGCAAGGAGGAATGGCTCAATACCCATATCGAGTAGACGAGGCAAGATACCAGCAGCGGAGTTGGTGTGAAGCGTGGAAAACACTAGGTGCCCAGTAAGAGCTGCCTGAACGGCGAGTGAGGCGGTTTCGGAGTCACGAATCTCCCCAACCATTACTACGTCGGGGTCTTGACGAAGGATACTCCTTAGCCCCGATGCAAAAGTGAGGCCGGCGTCCACATTGACCTGAATTTGGTTGATACCACCCATTTTGTACTCGACTGGATCTTCCAAAGTCACGATGTTGATTTCTTCGGATTTAATTTCTTGGATTAAAGCATAGAGTGTAGTGGACTTACCAGAACCCGTAGGACCGGAAGTCAGGATCATACCATTTGGTTTTCTAATTCCCTCTAATACCGCTCTGAGAGCTCGGCCAGTCATACCCATTTTGTGGATGTCCATAGAAACGCCTTTTTTATCGAGAAGACGGATAACTACCTGCTCACCCCAAGTGACTGGTGAGGTAGCGATACGAAGGTCCACTTCCTTGTCTTCGACGAGTACGGTAAATTGACCATCCTGTGGGATACGGTGTTCGTCGATTTTGAGGTTGGCTAAGATTTTGATACGAGAAATTAGTGCCGGAGCGACGTTTTTGGGAAGATCCATAATTTTTCTAAGTACACCATCAATGCGGCAACGGATGATAAGCGAATCTTCGAGTGGTTCGATGTGAATATCAGAAGATTTGGTCTTGACGGCGTAGCTTAAAATAGTAGTTAAAGCCTTGGAGATTGGAGAATCCTGAACGATGGTTTTGACGTTGGGGTTATTGGCTTTTTGGATTTCGGCCTCGTTGGTATCTCTCACCGCTTCTTTGACGCCGGTGAAGTCCCCGTGGTTTTTTTCGAGCATTTCACGGATGCCACGCTCAGACGACATCCAGACACGGACGGATTTGTTAATGAGATTCGAGATATAGTCGGTAGCCTGGACGTTGGTCACATCGGCCATAGCAACATTTAGCATACCGTCTTTTTCGCCGAGTGGAATCACCATAAAACGAGCTTGAGTTTCGTAAGGGATCGTAACTAAGATATCCTGATCAATCATGACGTTTTTAAGTTCGACATACGGGACACCGATAATGATAGCCGTGGCGTGAGAAACCATATCGCCAGTGATGGCGTGACCTTCTATCAAACGATCCAAAATAGATTCGCCGTCGGGAGTAGAACTTATCGCATTGTTTGCTAAAGTAGGGTCAACTAGACCCTCGGCGAGGAGAAGATTCAAGATTCTAGATTCGGCTTCTTTAGTTAAGATTGCCATTTATTGATTCCCTTGTTGCTCTTTTTCTAAACAGTTGCCACTTAGGTCGTAGTTTGTACAGTCAATGTAAGTTTCTACAGTAGGGTTAAGGGCCCGATAATTAAAGACTTCTGGATTTGGCTCATCGACTTTGGTATTGATATTTTCAATGGTTTTAACAGTGACTGGATCGGGGTCTTTCAGCAAAAAGCTATTGACTACCACATAGGACACGGCTACGCCAACGATAGCGGCAAGAATAGCAGTAGCAAGATCAGTCTTCATTATTTACCTCCTGGTTTTATGGTTTTGGTAGAAACTAGCAGAGAAGATGGCTCCATATAATAAGCGGTGCCAAAGGCGGAAAATTCGATGCTACTATTGCTTCCCCAAGAAATAGTGGCGCGGTCAATGTTGAAATTACGAATAGAATGTTCTACGTTTCTCAAAAATACGTGGATGTCTTTTGTGCCTGTTTCGATGCTAAGGCGGACAGAAATCGTATAGAGATTATTACCAAAGCCAGCAAGGCCGCTTTCTTCAGTAGGTCTGAGTGATTCGGGCGTGGTACCAGAATCACGGAAAATTTGATCGACGGAGGCGAGAAGAGCTTCTTCGTTTTTGTAAGTAGGCAAAGCGTCTGGAATTACGCGAAGAGCGGAACAAGTTCTGATAAGGTTGCCAGCCGCGATTAATTTTTCCTCGTCTTCACCGGCATCATCATAGTTTTTTTCGAGCTCGCTGTAGGTATAATTTTTACCGGTTTTGGGGTTGACACAGCTTGATTTACTTTGGTTGGCAACAGATTCGAGGGCTTTGTTTGAGGCAGTGGTTTTTAAAATTTCATAACGTAGAGTGCCTGGAATGCTAGAAACATTGATGGTGTCGGGACTACATTTTTTGAGCTCATCATCGGTATAAACTTCGCCTTTAGGTTTAGGACAGATACCAATATCTCTAATAGCGTTAGAAAAGCTGACAATAGACTGATCTTCGGCCATAATTACGCTAGCACTAAAACCAATCTTGGTAACAGATTTCATAACTACAGCAATGGCAGCACCGAGAAAAAGAGTAGCGCCAAAAACGGCCAAAATCATATATTGCTGTGCCTGAGTAATCATAGCACGTTTGCCGATTTTGATGTCTTTGACTAGGCTTACCATACTTCCTCCCATTCACCATTCGAATCATCTTCGGAGGTGTTTTGGTCTGCTTCGGGATCGCTAGTTGGAGTGTTGATACAGATGGTGTCGTCTTTTTCACAATCGGAGGCTCGCTCGGTGAACATACTTTGAATTTGTGAGTAAGAATCGGTAACATTGTAGCGACCATTGGGCGAAAGTGCGATTAGGTGGTGATTGTTGAAGTTAAAAACTTCTGGGGCAAACGCGATGGTAGCAGAAAAACGAAGGACTAAATTTTCTTCGGAGTCACGGCCGTTGGAAGAGTCGCTAATGCTAATGCCAGGAGTATCGTCATCATTATTAGGAACGAGCCGGCAAGAAGCGTTTTCGGCAGTCCAGGTAATTTCTTCATTTTTTTCGTTTTCGGTGCCGGAATAAGTAATACAAGAGCTATTAAAATGCGGGATATTATGAATGCTACCGTCTAGTCCAATATAAGGTTCATCACTTTTTGGATTTTTCTTGTACCAATCGTCAAATTGTGGAGTGCGCCAAATACGAACTACATACTCGCCATCATACTGTTCTACATCGTAACCGGTTTTATCGTGAATTCTTTTGATGGCTTCTTCGGGGGTTTCTTTGACGGTTTCTTCAGTGGATTCTTCAGTAGTTTTTTCGGTGGTTTCCTCAGTTTCAGTGGTGTTTTCGGTGGTTTTTAGCGTTTCCTCTTCGCTATCAGACTCTTCATCTTCGTCCTCAGCGGCGGGATTACAACCTTCACCATCGATTAGCCAGTAAGCATAATAACCTTTGATTTGGCCTTTTGTGACAGTAGTGTCTCTTAGAATAGCTCCTTCACTATCGCTCTCAATAATACAATAGGCAGGAATAGGATTGTCGTATTTATCTACATACTCGCCGTAATCATAACGCATATATGGCATAGATTTTTTGAAAGAATCGAGGACGGTGTAGTCGATATCGGTACCACCATCTTCTTTTTTGGCAGCGTCAGCTTGGGCTTCAAAACTAAAAGTCGGTGAGCCTTCAGACAAATTAACAGTAAGCTCAGAAATATCAACGTGATCTTTCCCTCTAGGAACTAGAGCCGCAAGGACGTTAAAAGTACGCGAAACCATAACTTTGTTTTCGGTGATGCTCGCAATGTTGCCAAGTTGATCACGGATAGTAAGAAAATCATCGAGGTCGTTGTACTCATTGATTTTTTGTTCAAGAGCATCGATAGTGGTTTTTTTGGAGGCGATAAAACCATCCTGACCACCCGAGATTGACAAGAAAACCAACATAACGATCAGGCTACCAGCGGCTACTACGATACAGATAAAAAAGACAAGGTTCCTAAATTTAAGAGTTTTGATAAACTCGTTTTTGACGTCCGGGACTAGGTTGATTTCCTTAGCCATCTTTAATCATTGCTCCTTTCGGATAGACCAATCACCACGGCAAATTCGGAAGCGACAGGCATCAGGGCGTGTTGTTGTTCTGGGGTAGTACGGACAAGTTGCCAAGGATTACCTTTGATGGTAGGGATGCTGGTCTTGGCTTCGATATACTCAGAGAAAAGTGGAATCATACTAGCGTAGCCAGAGAGGACGATGCCGCCGACTTTGCCATTTAGGTATTTGCTCTGGAAGAAACGCACGGATTTGGCTAGCTCGGAAGCGTAATTATCTAGTGATGGGTTTAAAATCTTGAAGACTTGACCTTCGACTTGGTCTTCGGCGAGGCCAAATTTGAGAATAAATTGACGGGCTTGGTCTTCTGTAACACCTAGGCCACTAGTGACAGCGTTAACCAACTGACCAAAGCCGCCCGGGATAGAACGGACAAGTCTTGGTTTGCTCTGAAACATAATTACGAGATCGGTAGATTTTTCGCCAAAGTCAACGATAAGATTGGCGTCGACAGCACCTGGGATAGCTAAGGACCTTGCCATAGCAAGAGGCTCTGGCTCCATAGCGATAACATTTAGGCCGGTTTTTTCGATGGTATCGAGAAAAGTTTCGGCGTATTCTCTTGCGACGGAGCTGACTAGAATTTCGGTTTTTGACGGATCGTTAGGACTGGGCCCAAGAATAACATAGTCGGCCTTGGCATCGCTCATCGGCATTGGGACGTATTTGTCGATTTGATATTTGAAAACTTTTTCGAGCTCCTTTTCGGGAAGAGTTTCGGTTTCGACGATGGAGGTGAAGGTCTTGGAAGCTGGAAGACCTACAGCTACAGATTTGGTTTTGATACCGGCTTGTTCGACGGCACCCATAATAGCCTCGCTTAAGTGCTTACGACCTAACTCTGAAGTGTCAGAAGTAAGCTTTTGTTCAATCGGAACATAAGCGTAGCGCATAAGAGTCCAACCGGTTTTTTCGTCGCCGGCAAGCTGAATAATGCGCATCGAGTTGGTACCGATGTCTAGCGAAAAGAAATCGCCCACGCCATGCAATAAATTCATACCTTAATTATAAGCTTAAACTCAATAATTTGCAAGCTTTAACCAGTAGAATCTTTCAATGTTACCGTGTTTGCCTTGTAAGGCGTTGTCGTGTTTCTTAATTATAATGAAGTTGTTGGATTTGAGCCAAAATTCAAAGTCCTTGATTATTTCTCGTCTTATTTTCTCATTTTTGATAATGCCGTTATTTAATTGGTGTGGTTTAGCTTCAAATTGAGGTTTTAACATCACCAGAAAATCAGTGTCTTTGGTTGATAAATTGTTTTTGGCGTATTTTAGAATTTTTGTCAAAGATACAAAAGAAACATCGGCCACGATAATATCTGGAGTACAAATGAAATCAAAAATGTCACATTTTTCATATAATTCTACTTTCGGATTATCACGAAGTGGGGATTTCATTTGGTTGGTTCCCTTTTCTATAGCGATAACTTTTTTGGCACCTTGTTCTAAGGAATACTGAGTGAAACCACCAGTGGAAGAGCCGATATCAAGGACAATTTTGTCTTTGAAATTGGAATCAAAATTAAAGGCGTGACTAGCGCCTTTAATTTTGTAATATCCTCTATTTTTTTCGTTCCCTGTACTCATAGGTATCGGTATCTACGGATACGATGTCGCCTTCTTTGATAAAAGCGGGGACCTTGATAACTACGCCAGTTTCCAGAGTCGCGTCTTTCATGACGGAGCTCGTGGTATCGCCTTTGACCGCGGTTTCGGTGTAGGTGACTTTGAGCCATAGGTTCTTCGGGAGGGTGAGGTTGATTGGAGTGCCATTGTAGAATTGGATCTCCATTTCGTCGCCTTCCTTCATAAAATCTTCTAAGCTTCCGACCATATCTTTCATCAGTTCGTATTGTTCAAACGTTTCAGGATCCATAAAGTAGAACTTTTCGTCATCTTTGTACAAATACTGCACCTTACGCGTAGTGACTTCGGCTGGCTCAATCTTTTCCTGGCCTTTGAAGGTCTTAGGAAGAAGTGCGCCAGTGATTAAGTTCTTTACTTTAACATTGACGATGGAACCACCACGGCCCATAACTTTTTGGGAATATTCTACCACCTTGTACGGCTGGCCATCCAAGGTGATAAGAGTGTTTTTCTTGAGATCTGTAGGTCCGTACATTTTACTCCTTTTAATTAGTTATTTGAAACAAATGGCAAAAGTGCTAAATGACGAGCACGCTTAACTGCAGTTGCTAGTTCGCGTTGCTGCTTGGCAGAGAGTCCAGTCTTTGAGATAGGTTCAATCCGACCATAAGCATCGATGTAGCGGCCAAGAGTCTTGGCGTCGCGATAATCGAAATAGATATCTTTGTCGTTTTTATACTTTTTCATTATACTATCCTTCCTTCTTTTTTTCTAAAATGGGATTTCCGATAAATCCACTTCTCCTTCTGGGATATCGGCAGGTATGTCGCTCGGCTCGTCCGAAGAGACACTACTAGCAGAGGTGGAAGGGCTATAACTTCCACCGTCGCGAGAGCCAGGATTTTGGCCTACGAAGTTAAAATCTTCTACGACGATTTCGGTGCGAGAGCGCTTGACGCCGTCTTTGCCTTCGTAGCTCCTTTGGTTCAAACGACCGGAAACAAGGACGCCGCTACCCTTTTTGGCGTAATTTGAAATCATTTCGCCGAGCTTGCCCCAGGCGACGCAGTCGATGTAAGAAACTTCTTCTTTGTTTTCGCCGTCGGTGCCTTTGTAAACACGGTTGACTGCTACAGCAAAAGAACAAACGTTGCTGCCGCCGGCAGTAGTCCTAAGCTCTGGATCGCGAGTTAAATTACCTGTGATTATGGCCTTGGAAAATCCACGCATATTAGTTCTCCTCTTCTTTGTTACTAATCTTCTCTTCGGTTGCTTCCGCAGCGTCAGCAGCAGCCTTGGCGGCGGCGTACTTAGCACGTTTTGGATCGGCTTTTATAATCATGTGGCGAATGACTTCGTCGCTGATATTTAGGGTGTTTGAGATTTTGCTAGGAGCTTCAGCTGGAAGCTCAACGTTCATATAGTAATAGAGAGCAAATTCGTGCTTGCCAATGGGGTAAGCGAGGCGCTTTTTGCCTTCTGGCTCTTCTTTTACTATTTTGCCGCCACTAGTTTCGATCATTTTTTTGACCTTGTCTAGAGCTGGGTCTAGGTTCATCTCGAGATCGGGATGAAAGAGGATTGAAAGTTCGTATTCTTTCATATGACTCCTTTGGTTAAAGCAAACGCAGGTGAGAAATCCATCATTGGCTCCCAGGGGCTCGTTTGCTGAGCTAATATTATGTGCTTATTATAGCACAGAATACTTATGTTGACAAGAGATAGAACTTATTCTGCTGCTGGAGTGCTTGGAGTTTCGGGATTCTCTGGTACTTCTGGAGCAGTTGGTCCTTCTGGAGCTATTGGTGTTTCAGGATTCTCTGGTGCTTCTGGAGCATCGGTTGGCTCTGAAGCTACTGGAGTCGCTGGAGTTGATTCGGCTGGATTGGAGAATTCGGCTGGTTCAACCGGAGTGCTGGTACTTTCTGTTGGGGTGTTTACGGTTGGAGTACTATTATCCATAGAAGCAGGGCCAGATACTGCGCTTTCTACGGTCTTAAGGGTGCGATGAGTGCGCCAGAAGTAGAAACCACCTGCGCCAATGCCGAGAGCCACGATAACGGCTAGTGCGATTTGGAGAGGGCCGGTTTCGGGGATTTTGTCTGGAATGTCCTTTTTACAACCAGGAAGACTGGGGTTGGTTTTACAATCTTCTTCACTTGGTGGTGGAGTAGTACAAGAGTCGACATGGACGTTAGCAGTGGCGGTACGGCTATCAGTAGAGTTGAAAGAAGCGGTGAGAGTGTTACTAAGGTCTCGATCGCAAACAGCAGTATCATCTCTTACTTGCATTTGATACGTAGCCTGAACTAGACCACCTTTCAAAACGTTTCCGACATTATAGCCACTGATGTCTAGGATATCGTCGATATTGTAGCCATCGGTATGATCTAAATCGTAAATTTTTATAGAGCCACTACGTAGCAATAGGTCGGCATCGTGTTCGTCTTTAAAAATCACGTTGGTAAAATCAGTGTTGCCGGTGTTTTTGAATTTGACTTTATAAGTAACAAATTCGCCAGGTTTGGCAGTAACGGAATCGAACCAATTTTCACCATCTAGAGAAACTTGTTTTTCTAAAGTGGCGTCGGTTTTTTCGGCGACTAGAGTATATGTGATGTGGCCAGAATATTCGGCGCAGCCTGGAAGGGTGCCAGTGAGCTTGTTATAACCGATAGGAGTGCCTTCTTTGGTGAAGAGAGCATCTGGAAGAACGGAGCCGTTAGCCTCGCCGCCATTATGAATGATAGCCGTACCGACTTTGTATCTTAGGACGGTACCATCAGTCTTTGTGGTGACATACGCCTCATCCCAAACGCTGCCTTCTTTGGCATTGTCCGGGTCATCCGGAGTGACATAGCTCCAATCGATGATACCACTAACCATACCGCGTTCATCCGTATTTACGACGGTCGGATAAGCGGAGGATACGCGAACATTGGTAGCTACACCAACACCGCTGGCGTTAGTGTCGGAAGCCGCGTTGTTGTGATAATAGATATATACTTCGTATTCGTGGCCAGGGATAACCTCCACTTCATCGGTAAAGATATCCTCGGTGCCGGCTTCCCTGATACGGACAAAGTTACGTTCATCACCGACGGCTACGTTGTTGGTAATAGAGTTAAACGTAGCGTAGTCGGCAGGTTTTTCGTTGGTGTAAGTAGGGCGGTCGGTGGGACCCCAAGCGTTTACGTTAGTGATAGTTATAACAGCGGCGGTCGCAAAAGCCGCAATGATGCCCACGGATGCGATTAGTGATTTTTTGAGATTTTTAAACTTCATTTCCTTTCCTTTCTTTATTAGAAGTCTCCATTATTAAAGGCATCAGCACGTTCGCTAGCGGTATCATCCGAATGAGATTCAGATTCTTTGCTATCCTCTTCAGCGTGCTCATTGGCTTCACGCTGAGCTTCTTCCCTTCGCTCTTGTTCTTCGCGATTTTCACGCTCTTCTCTGGCGGACTCTTCCTGCTCTCTTTTAGCTTCTTCTTCGGCTTTTTCTTTGGCTTCATCAGCCTTTTCAGTTTCTTCGGCATTGGATTCGTCGGCTACCTCACGATGCTCGGCTTCTTCTCTGGCGGCTTCTTCGGCTTTTCTTTGCTCTTCGGCTATGCGATCAGCCTCAGCTTTTGCAGCTTCATCGGCTTTCCTTTGTTCTTCGATAGCGTCGAAGTTTTCTTGGTCTTGCTCTTTGCTGGTCGGTGGAGTAACGTTGTTATCTATACCACGTTGGTCGACGTGATCGCCAGCATATTCCTTTTCCTTATCTTCGTTTTTGTGTTCGTGCTCATCGTCAGGAGGGGTTGGAGTTGGGTCTGGAGGAGTTGGAGTTGGATCTGGGGTTGGAGTTGGAGTTGGATCTGGAGTTGGAGTTGGATCTGGAGGGGTTGGGGTTGGATCAGGAGGAGTTGGGGTTGGATCCGGATCTGGAGTTGGGGTTGGATCCGGATCTGGAGTTGGGGTTGGGTCTGGATCTGGAGTTGGGGTTGGGGTTGGAGTTGGCTTGTCTGGCTTGTCGGGTTTGTCTGGCTTATCTGGTTTATCAGGTTTGTCTGGTTTATCAGGTTTATCAGGTTTGTCCGGTTTATCTGGTTTATCAGGTTTGTCTGGAGTAGGAGTAGAGACTGGGCCACCGCCGGTAATAATCGGGGTAACTGGGGTATTAGTGATTACCGGAGCAACGTTTTGAATTACCGTTTGATTAGCCTTGACGTGTTTGACGCCGGCTGGAGCGATTTCATAATTTGGCTGATAGCCACATCGCATATTGAGATCGAGCATCTTCTTTTCCTTGGTAGTACCGTCGGCGTTAGTGATAGTACGATAGATGTCTACCTGAGGAGCGTTGTTGCGTTTCTTGGTATCGTAACCAAGGTGTAGCTCATCTGGAGTGAGAATGCCGTCGGTATTAGTATCAATAAAGAATATGTAGTTAGTCTGCTCAGTGTCGTTTTCGTGGTAGAAATTGAAGCGAGTGTTTTTCTCGTCTTCGAGAATTTGGCGGAATTTGTCGAGAAGTTTCTGTTGGAGCTCGCCACCACCTTCTTTGTCAAACTTGTCATCAATCTGAGTCATAGAAAGGCCACTGATGCCGAGATCTTTCTTTTCATCATCAGTAAAGACATTGTAAGCATAAGAAGCGAGAGCTTCGGGCTCTTTAGTAGCCATCCCTATGATACCCTCAGTGGTTGCGGCTCTATTGCCAAACTGATCTTCTTTATTGTAGCCATAGGCGTTTTTGGAAACTTTGGCGGCGCGATCGCTGTATTCGGAATAATCATATCCAACGCCGTAAGCGGTTTCGCCAGATACATCGGTATTTTCGACAGAGTTCTCGGATATGGTGTTTTCAGAGATGATGTTTTCAGAGATAGTATTTTCTTGATCGGGGATATCTTCAAAATCAGCAATTTCTTCTTCGTCGTCGATTTCGATTGGAGTGGTAGCCTCGGTGGCGACTGGATTTTTTGTTGCGGCGTCTTTTTTGTTCTTATTTAGGAAGAAACCACCGAGCGCGGTAGCAGCGATAGTAGTAGTTAAGGCAATTATAGCGCCGGCGATAAGTTTCCTAATACCTTTGTTGCTTTTGATTTTTTTGGCGACTACGGATGGGGGAACTTCTGGAGCATCTTTTAAATCTTCTTCGTCGTCATAGTAATCTTCTTCGTAGTATTCGTCTTCTTCGGGTTCTGTTGGTTCGGGTGCTTTTTGATTAAACATACCAGGAAAAACGTCTTCATAACCGGGGGCAGCTCTAAGAGTTGTCGTCATTCCTAAGTGTTCGTCGTGGAGTACGCGCTCTTTATATGGTGGTTCTGGAGATTTGGGGGACTTTGGAGCTTTTGGAGTAGACTCTGACTTTTGGCTGTTTTTGGCATAATAATCGGCGCGAGCTTTTTCTTCGATTTCTTTAGGGTCGATGCCAGCAGCGCGAAGTTTGGCTTCGAGCTCGGCTTTTTTCTTTAATAACTCTTCGCGCCTTTTGGCGAGTTCGGCGCCTCTTAATGTGTTCTTGCCGCGTTCTTGATTTATAGCTTGAAAATCGTCGGTTTTTTCGGAATCATTGCCAAGGAAATCATTGAGGGAGTTGGGACTACGCATTGCTTCCTCCTAAAAAATTGTTTCTAACTTGAACCATGGTGTTTTTGATAATTTCTTCTAGATTGATATCGTGGCGAGTAAAGAAAGCCTCGAACACGGTAGGGTTTTCGCTTTTATCTAAGAGTCGGTTAAGCTCAGCACCCTGCTCTTTGGTGAGGCTGGCGAGAATGTTTTTTAGGACCTGATGATCCAAAACTCTCATAATTTCTTTTTTGGTGTTAGCATGCATGCTAACGGGTTGATCTGGATACTTTTCGCCAATCAAATGGTCAGCGAATTGCTCCAAAATTTCCTGGTCGACAAGATATGATTCCATGGTTTAAATTTTGTTATATGTATTACCTTTCTGCTTATAAGATTATCATAATCCTACTAAGAAAGTCAAGTTATTAAAAAACCGAACGGGTTGTTCGGTTTTTTAATGGCTAGTGGTTTTTGTTTTTTGTTTTAATCGTTACATTGGTCTCCTTTCTTTTTTGTTTGATGCTTTTAGACCACGCATAATACAGATAATATAATGTGGTATACGATGCTGTAGTATAGGGGGTCGATACGATAAAGTGCGAGTTCCATAGTTTTGTCCTTTTTAGGCTATAGCAGCGAGTTTGCGCTGTTCTTTTTGTCTAAATTTCTTTAAACTTCTGAAGGCGAGTTTTTCTTGGAAGCTTTTAATCTCTTTGATGGACTCTCTACTTACGGTTTTGGGACTGATATATTCTCCTTCTTGTTTCTCGTTATCTCCGTAAATGGCGTAATCTACGTCGATATCATCTCTCCATTCTGAGTTGACTACCTTGTTTGGAATGTTTAGAGTTTGTATTTTGTTTTTGTTTGCCGCCATTGTTTGCTCCTTTTTTGTTTTTGATTATTTTTGTTTTTGTGTTGTAATTTTGTTTGTTAGAATGTTTATTTTGTTTTCTAACTTGATTTGAGTATAGCACAGTTGGGCAAAAATGTCAATAGTGATTGTGCTAAAATAAGCAAAAAAGTCAAATCTAACAGGGGTAGAATTATGGCTTGGAAAATATGACTCATTTTATTTTTCTAGACTAATTGTGATGTTTTCGCCGTTTATTTTAGCGATTTCGTCGTGGGCGTAGTTGCCATCGTTAGTAAGTTTGTCGGCGAGGACTTCGGTTTTTACAAGTTCGATGTGGGCTTGTGGGATTTCGGCGGAGAGGGAGAGTTTGATGTGATCATCCATCTGTAAGCCGGCGTGCTTGCGGGCGGACTGGATGGCACGGATGAGATCGCGGGCGTAGCCTTCTTCCCTTAATTCTTTGGTAAGAGTTTTATCTAATTTCAATTCTTTGCCGTTTGAGATTTTTTTGACGTTGACTTCGTCTTTTATAATTTGCTCGTAGAAATCATCTAACTTTTCGCCTGGGTAAACGAGGCTCGAGAGTGGCTGACGGACCTTGATCTGGTCTTCGGTGTCGGACTTTTGCATCCTTAGACTCAGGGCATCGGTGATGATTTGGCGGGTGCGAGACATATTATCCAAAACCTCTTGATTAATCTCGCCGGCTTCTGGCCACGTTTCTAGATGGATGGATTTATTCTCGCCAGTGAGTTTCTGATAGAGCTCTTCAGCTAAGAATGGGGTGAATGGAGCCATTAAATGCGCTATATATATTAATATATAGTAAAGCGTACTGTAAGCAGCCATTTTGTCTTTTTTATCGTCGTTTTTGGAAAAACGGCGACGGGAGCGGCGAACGAACCAGTTGGATAAATCGTCTATAAATGGCAAAACAGTCTCTAGAGCGGCTGGGAGGTTGTAATTCTCCATATTCTCGGTGATATGACTTCTTAATTCATATACACGAGAAACGATCCATATGTCAAGGGGGTTTGTTGACTTGACGTCTTTTAGATTGTCACTATCTATATTGTCAATCTCGGCGTAGGTGGTGAAGAAGTCGTAGACATTCCAGAGCATAGCGAGTTTGCGACTGACGTCGGAGACGTCTTTGTCAAGCATAGCGAAATCTTCGCCAGACATCACTGGACTAGATAGCAAGAGAAATCTGTAGGCATCGGCAGAGTATTGGTCCATGAGGACGTTCGGGTCGGTGTAATTGCCGAGAGATTTGCTCATCTTGCGGCCGTCGTTCCCTGCCAAGGTACCAGTGGTAATAACGTTTTTGTAGGCGTTTTTATGACCTTTTTTAGCCTTTTCGCCAAAGGCGCCAATCTCGGCTAGAGCGGTATTTACAGTGTGGACATAGTAGAACCAAGCGCGAACTTGGCCGACATATTCTACGATAAAATCGGCTGGGTAGTTCTTTTCAAACTTTTCTTTGTTTTCGAATGGGTAATGAAGCTGAGCAAATGGCATAGAACCGGATTCGAACCAGCAGTCTAGGACCTTTTCAATACGAGTAAAATGATCACTGGACGGGTCCTGCCGCGCATTCTCCTCCCCCACTCGCTGAAGCTCGCGGGGGGCCCCCTCCATGCGCGTCACCCGTCCATGTTCATCTACATAAGCATCAAACTCTACTTCGTCTACCCACGGTCGATGGTAGTCCTCTAATTCTACACCAGAGAACTCTTTCAGTTCTTCATACGAGCCAAAAACTTTGATGGCACCGGTTTTTTCACCCTTCCAAACTGGCATAGCGGTGGCCCAGAAACGATCTCTCGAAAGGTTCCAGTCTGGGGCGGCTTCGATATTTTTGGCAAAGCGGCCTCTCTTAAGATAATCTGGGAACCAGTTGATGTTTTCGTTCTCGGCTAGCATCAGTTCTTTTTGGTTTTCTACATCGAAGAACCAAGATGGGAAGGCGCGGTACATAATGCGCTCTTTGGAACGCGGATTAAATGGATATTCGTGCTGGATATATTCGATTTTATAGACAATTCCCTTTTCTTCTAGGCATTTGGCGATGAATTTATTAGCAGCCCAAATTTGGATGCCGTGTTCGTCGGTATCTCTTACGCCTAGTTCGTGGAGTTTGTCAGCATATTCTTCTATATAATAGCCGTTTTCGTCTAAAGTATCGATGAAGCCGATTTCTTTTTCGTGTTTCTTATAGAGTTCATAGTCGTCTTCACCGTAGGCGGGAGCGATATGAACGATGCCGGTACCTTCTTCTTCTCCTACAAAATTGGCGGCGAAGACTTTACACTTGGTACCGTCTAGAGATTCGTATTCTAAGCCTTCTAAATCTTTACCTTTGATTTTGGACGGGTCCTGCCGGCCCTTCTCCTCCCCCACTCGCTGAAGCTCGCGGGGGGCCCCCTCCAGGGCCGTCACCCGTCCATGTTCAACTATGTCAGATCCAAAAACCTGTGCTGCGCGAGATTCGGCAATAATGTATTTTTCGCCATCAACTTCAACAGCAATATAGTCCATATCTGGATTAACTGCGAGAGCTCTATTGGCCATCAAGGTCCAAGGAGTGGTAGTCCAGGCGAGAAAAGTAAAATCTTTACCCTTAAATTTCACGTAGGCGGAAGGGTCGGTGACAGTCTGGTAGGCGTCGTTGTCCATAGTCACCTCGGCCTTAGATACAGGGGTGGCGAATTTAGTGTCGTACATGAGGACTTTTCTGCCTTCATAGATTTTGCCGGCTTCGTATAATTTTTTGAAGGCCCACCAGACAGACTCCATAAAATCTTTGTTCATGGTGCGATAAGGATGATCAAAATCTACCCAACGGCCACAGCGATCTATCGTACTTCTCCATTCTTCGGAATTCGCCACCATAGATTCTCTGGCTTTTATGATGTAATCCTCTAAGCTCCACTTGGTGCCGATATCCCTTCTGTCGGTAATGCCAAGCTGTTTTTCCACAAAGTTTTCCGCAGGGAGACCGTGACAATCCCAGCCCCAGCGTCTTTCTACCCTATAGCCTCGCATAGTCCAAAAGCGGGGGACAGCGTCTTTGACAATAGAACTGAGCAGTGTGCCGTGATGAGGCATGCCAGTAATAAACGGTGGGCCGTCATAAAAAACATAACTCTTGTCTTCTGGCCTCTCTTCGATGGATTTTTCGAAAGTTTTGTTTTTCTTCCACCAGTCTATGAGAGCCTTTTCGTATTCTAAGGCTTTTCGCCTCTCTCCCGCTCTATATTTCATATCTATTATTGTATCAAAATTTAGGGGTGTTGACAATAATGGGTTAATATATCTGCCCCAAAGGCTGGACATTGCCTAGCAAATCACAGAGTGAAAGTATAGGTAATAATACTAACGCTTATGTCACCAGTTTTTTCCCGATCCTGGGCGGGAGTTACATCGCTGGTACGCTGGAGAGTGAATCTACGCGCGGGTTCTGGTGGGGTTCTACGGCGTATAATGGTGCGGCACGACATATCCTAATTTACAATGATAGTATCCTATATAGAGGCAACAGTGGCCGCCGTACTGGCCTCTACATCCGCTGTATCCAGGCCTCCTAAAGTCTAGTCTTTTTATATCCACTAATGTATCAAGGGATGGATACGACTTAGAGAAACGCGGCGCCAGCGGAGGTGAGTGCTATGGGACTTATGATTCTACTACCGGAACTGGTAGTGGAGGTGGATATACTAATGCTTGTATCCATAGTGGCTCCAATGATTATACTGAAGGTAATACGGTTTGGTACAACTATGTTACAGCTTCTGCTAATACTATAACTGGCACAAATAACACTATTATAGCTACAGAAAGCATATGCCCTAAGAACTGGAGCTTACCCACTATGGAACAGACTCGCAGTATAGGGCCAGATGCTGGTAGTACTACTTATGTCAATAGCTTTTCCCCAGTCCTGGGCGGGTATTACAGTAATGGTACGCTGGTCGTTGAGTCTACGCGCGGGTACTGGTGGGGCAGTACGGCGTCTAATGGTGCGTTACGGTACTTCCTGCTTTACAATGGTAGTAGCCTATATACCGACTACGGCAGCCGCTTCACTGGGCGCTACATCCGCTGTGTTAGTGAGGAAAAGGATGTATCAGACTTAACCTATATGCAGGATATAACACTTCTCTTGACGGATAATTCCGCTTGAGGTATAATTATATCAATGGTAGCAGAGCCTAGTATGCTGCCGATTAAGAGTAAGTGTTAGACTACCGCCATTTCACAATGACGGTAATCTTTTTTGTCCAGAGCCTGATCACAAGCAGGAGTTTGTGTTCTCTACCCATAACTATTTCCTTTCTATTTTAGTTTTCTAATATAGAGGGTTTTACGACCCAACCGTAACATAGGATAGTTGTATAAACCCCCTCGCAGTTTTTGAGGCTACGTAGGCCCACGCCCGAGTTTATACTAGAAAAAATCCAAATACTCCCAACCGATACCTACACTATCATACCCACACCAGAAAATCAACCCCCCACCCCTAGCTTATGCTTAATTTCAAACCGCCTAGGCTTATTGTATCCATCCCTTGATACATTAGTGGATATAAAAAGACTAGACTTTAGGAGGCCTGGATACAGCGCACATAGCTCCCATTGCTGCGGCGGCTGTGGCTGGTATATAAGCTACTACTATCGTAATACAGACCACACCGTTGCGCAACATTATATACCGTAGAGCCCCACCAGACCCCGTGCGTAAACTCATTACCCAGTGTGCCATTGTTGTAATTCCCGCCCCGAACTGGTGAAAAACTACTGACATAAGTAACACTATGGGCGTCTGGCCCAATAGTACGAACTTGATCTACGCTTGGCAATGTCCAGCCTTTGGGGGTATCTGCTACCTTTGCTGTCATATCCTGCATATAGGTTAAGTCTGATACATCCTTTTCCTCACTAACACAGCGGATGTAAGCGCCGGTGCGACGATAACTGCCGTCGGTAGATAGGCTACTGCCATTATAAAGTAAGAGATACCGAACCGCACTGCTGTACCCGGTAGAACCCCACCAACGCCCGTATACAGCTTCACTACTTAGTGTACCATTGCCGTAATTTCCACCCAGAACCGGAGAGAAACTAGCAACATCTATATTGTTATCAGTTTGTTTCTTTATAGGTAAAGTCCAACCTTTCGGACAAACACTTTCTGTAGCTGTAATGGTATTATCTGTACCAGTTATCTCTCCAGCAGTGGCTGCGCTATAATTATACCAAACAGTGTTACCTCCACTATGTTCAGTAGACCCACTATGAATACAAGCATTGGTGTATCCAAGGCCGCTACCAGTTCCAGCACTAGATGTCCCATAGCACTCGCCCCCGCTGGTGCCGCGGTCTCCATCTGCCCCAAAGGCTGGACATTGCCAAGCAAAACACAGATAGATAGTCTAAGTGGAGGATCCAGCAGTGTCTACGTTTCTAGTTTTTCTCCAGTCTTGGGCGGGCGTTATCTCAATAATACATTACTCAATGACTCTACACACGGGTATCAGTGGGGCTCTACAGCGTATGATGGCGGGAGTCGGTACTACCTAGGCTATAATAGCAATAACCTATTCACCTACAACGGCTACCGCAACGTTGGCTACTACATCCGCTGTATCCAGGCCTCCTAAAGTCTAGTCTTTTTATATCCACTAATGTATCAAGGGATGATGGTGCTCGGATTCCGGTAGGTTTTATTTGGTATGAACGTCGAGCTGGTCGTAGGGGATGGAGATTTTGTTTTCTTCTAAGGTTTCGACGATGGTATGGAGAGAGTTGCGGCGAGCTTGGAGGCGGTCGGTAGGATTACAAGTAACGACTACTTGGTAGTTGAGAGAAGAACTATCGATCTTGGTAAGACCTTGGTAGCCAGACGAGGTAATAAGGTCGGTTTTTGCTAGTTTTTTGGCAATTTCTGCCATAATATTGTCGGCTTTTTCGATTTTTAGCTCGTATGGGAGCGGTACTGGAATATAAATATAACCGGTATCCACCTCTACCTTATCAATATTGCGATTAGCAATGGAAACGATATTCATACTATTGATGTCTTGAATTCTAGTAGTCCGAAGAGTAATAGTTTGGACAATGCCTAAGTTATCGCCAAATTTAATCAAATCGCCAATATCGTAATAATTACTCGAGATAATTTCAAGGCCCCTAATCATATCCTTCAGAGCATCCTGGAGAGCAAAACCCACAATGATTGAAACGATGCCGACGCCAGCCAACATAGAACTAACGTTGACGCCGAGAAGCTGTAAAACAATCAAAACTACAACTATGACTAGCACAGTACAAATAATGCTCTTAAGCATCCGGGCATAAGTGCGTTTTCTTTTATCTGTAAGACGTTTGCTAATAGGTTTTTTGTCTGTAGATTCCATAAGTCTATTATATCACGCATTAATATAATACGTTACTTCATCAAAAAGCGGAAGGGGTAGACCTTTCCAAGAAGCGGCAGTTTCTCCGCTGGGGCCAAGTGCCATAATGGTAGGGTATTCCATAATTTCATAAGCCTCGCAAAAATCGGGAGATTTATCTGGGTCGATAATTTCTATTTCGTGGCCTGTGCGGCGGCGGAGATCTTCTAGCCAGTCGGTAACGGTCCTAGAATAGTCCCTTCCCTCCTTGAAAACACAGACTACGCGCATTTTTTCTTGGCCTTTTGCTCTTTTAGGATGTTCTCAAAATCTTCCAAAGTCTTAAACTCGCGAAATACGCTGGCGAAACGGACATAGGCGACTTCGTTGACTTCGGCTAGCACATCGAGGACAGCTTCGCCGATTTGCCTACTAGTAATCTGGTCTGTATTATAGCTATATAATATATCTGTGGCGCGATTAACAACGTCTTCTACCTCTAACTCGGAATTGAAAAATTTACCAACACTGCGTTTAACAGCAAGAAGAAGCTTGTCGCGGTCGTAAATTTCTTTATTGCCACTTCTCTTCATAACAGTAAGGTTTGGGAGCTCGATTCGCTCATAAGTCGTAAAACGACGACCGTCTGGAGTTTCACGGCGGCGGCGAATCATAGTGCCATCAACGGTTTCGCGGCTTTCTAGAACTTTGCTATCTCCGATTTTGAATTGTTCCATGCCCACGCCCTTTTATTTAGTCCTTTTTCTTCTTGCGGAAACGTTCGCGGAGAGATGGTGGAACGTCCATTTCGTCGTCTGAGGCAGTAGGCTCTGGCTCTGGTTCGCTCTTGATAGAATCCCACATATTGGACTTGACCGGAGCGGTGAAATCTTTGGCTTCGGAAGATGGCTTTTCTTTTACTGGGGTAGGTTCTGGCTCTGGTTCTGGTTCGGAGGCAGACTCGTTAATGCCACTGTAATATTCGGAATCGAACCCGGTAGCAACGACGGTGACGATGATTTCGTCTTCTAGCTCTGGCCGGACAGACGCACCAAAGATGATGTTGGCATCTGGAGAAACTGCGCCGGTGATAACTTCGGCAGCTTCTTGGATTTCGCTCATACTCATATCATAACCACCAGCTACGGAGAAGAGTACGCCACGAGCTCCTTCAATCTTGACCTCGATCAATGGTGATTCGACGGCTTGCTGAGCAGCGATAACGGCACGATTCTCACCGGAAGCTCTACCGATACCCATAAGGGCGGAGCCGGCGTTTTTCATAATGGCTTTGACATCGGCAAAGTCTAGGTTGATTAGAGAGTGCTCGGTGATTAATTCTGAAATGCCTTGGACGCCTTGACGGAGGACATCATCGGCGATTTTGAAAGTTTCAAGAAGAGGAGTGCGAGGATCGATAGTCTGGAGAAGACGATCATTTGGAATAGTAATAAGAGCATCTACTTGACGTGAGAGTTTGTCAATGGCGAGGTCAGCATTGGCACGACGCTTGGCACCCTCAAAGGTAAAGGGCTTAGTAGCTACACCTACGGTCAGAATGTCTTTTTTGCGAGATTCTTCGGCTACGATAGGGCCAGCACCAGAACCAGTACCACCACCAGCACCAATAGTAATAAATACCATATCAGCGCCATCTAAGGCTTTGCTGATTTCTTCCCTGCCCTCTTCGGCAGCTTCACGGCCTTTCTCTGGGTCACCACCGGCACCAAGACCTTTGCCAATATGGACCTTGGTATCAGCAGTAGAATGATAGAGGGCTTGCGCATCGGTGTTGATAGCGACAAATTCTACGCCGCTTAATCCTACCTCTTTCATACGCTCGATAGCTGAGCCACCAGCACCGCCTACCCCGACAACTTTTATACTTGCTTTGCTCTCCACCACCTCTGAAGGTTTAACTTCTGGCATAATAAATATCCTCGCTTTTTATGTACTTATAGATATAATACTACTTTTTCACAGATTTTTCAAGGGAGAAATTAGGTTAAAATTTAGAGAAGATTTTTTTGAAGATATTGCCGGAGCTTTTGCCGGAGCTTTTAGACTTTTTGGGCTTCTTATTAGATTTGGAAGTTTTGGTGATGTAAGCTTGATCTTCCGCGGCAATCTGAGCAAGGCCAACGGCGGCGGCAAATTCTGGGCGTTCGATGGCCTCGGATACGCCAGCAAGATTTAGAGGTATACCAATTTTGACGGAAGCTTCCATAGCTTTTTTAGCAAATAATTCAATGTCGCGCATACGGGCGCCACCACCAGTCAGGATAATTCCTTCTGGTAAACGTTGGTCATATTTAGCGCTCTTAAGTTTTTTGCGAATTTCGCCGAAAATTTCTTCGAGGCGAGCCTTTACTACGGCGTCTACTTCTTTTCTATCAAAGTTGCGTTCGTGGTTTTTGTCTTTGCTGATTCTGATGACAGGAGATTTTTCGCTATCAAAATCACCGGTGACAAATCTGGTTTTGATGTCTTCGGCCATATCTGGGTCAATAGCAAGCAAAATAGCAAGGTCATTTGTGATATTATTAGAACCAGCTGGAACGACGCCGACATATTGTAGATCACCTTCTTCATAGACCGCTACAGAAGTAGTGGCAGAGCCCATATCGATTACGGCGACGCCGTTTTCTTTTTGCTTGTCAGTAAGGACTGCTTTGGCGGCGGCGACTACGGATGGAATCAACCTTTCGGCGGTGACTTCAGCGTGCTCGGTGGCTTTTCTTAGATGTTCACAGTTAGGGGTAAGAGCAGAAATGACATTGGCGCGCATTTCTAATCTAGCGCCGCTCATTCCAATAGGATCTTTGATACCACCTTGACCATCAATGGCGTACTCTAGAGGTACCACATCTAGGACGTCGCGATTGGCAGAGATACAGCTGGTAACGGCGACGTTTTCGACACGATCCATATCTTCCCCGTTGATTTCGTGGTCGGCAGTATTACTAACAACGGCGATCATACCCTGAGTGTGGGTAGAGAGAATCTGAGAACCATTGATAGAAACATAAGCAGAACGGACATCGTAATCACCCATACGCTCGGCCTCGCCTAACATAATGTCGATTGAATGGGCAGGACCGTTGAGATTAGCTGGAACGCCTTTTCGCATACCGGCGTTTTTGCCTTCATTGTAACCATAAACGTAGAGTTTGCCATCTTTTAAAGCACCGATGACAGCGCGGACATTTTCTGTACCAACATCAAGACCGGTTACAAAATTAGGCTTGTCTTCCATATTTTCAGTATAACATATTAATCCGGTAATGTTAAGACTTCGTAGCCATCTTTGGTGACCAGTACAGTATGTTCGCAATGACAAGCGATTGAGCCGTCTTTCATCTTGGCAGTCCAGTTGTCATCTTTATCTACATAGTTGGCGGGTTTGCCAAGGCAAGACATCGGTTCGATACAGATAGTATCGCCCTCTACCAATTTGTAGCCGTGGCCCTTTTTGCCATAATTTGGGACTTCGGGGGATTCGTGCATTTTTTTGTCGATACCGTGACCAATGTAATTTTCGATTACACCAAGGTGACCTTTTCTTAAAACTTTTTCTACGGCATTACCAATATCTCCTATGTGGGCGCCGGGCTTGACTTGTTCAATTCCCTCCCACATAGATGATTCGGTGATCTTAATCATATTTTTGATGGCAGGACTGACCTTTTCCCCGACAAACATAGTAAAAGCAGAATCAGTGAAAAAACCTTTGTAATATATATCTAGGTCAAAACTGACTTTGTCGCCTTCTTCTAGAGGGATGTTTTTGGGAGCGCCGTGAACGAGTTCGTCGTTTACAGAGATACAGATGGCGCCTGGAAAATCGTCATCTAACATATCGTAGGCTACTTCGGCCCCACGTTTTGTGATTTCTTTTCTAACCCAAGCATCGATTTCGGTACCGGTCATACCTGGTTTGACGTGATTTTTGAGGTCCTTTAGGAGGTTACCTAAAATTTTGCCGCCTTCTCGCATAGCAGTGATTTTTTGCTGTAATTCTTCTGGTGTAGTATTGTCGATATTTAACATCTTGTAGTCCTTTGGTTATTCTCCGTAGCTTTTCTCGATTTCTTCGCCGTTGACGTCATCCGCTTGCTTGGTAGCAGCAGGATCTAATTCTTCTACTGCGGCGATTAGACGGCCAGTAACTGTGCCGACTTCGCCAACGCCATCGACTTTTTTGACCTTGATATTATTTTGTTCTAACTGACTTAAAATTGGGTAAATATTTTGTTCAAAAATCTCCCAGCGACGATCGATGGCGTCTTTACTCTTATCGTCTTCACGTGCCCGTAATTCTAATCTCTGATACAGTTCCTCTTTCGGCACTTCCAAGATAATTGCGCCTTTGATATCGTCTTTCATATGCTCCATCAACCACTTGGCCTGGTACTCCGTACGCGGATAACCGTCGAGAATCACGTCGTATCCTTCGGCGTTAGCAATCTCAATTTGTTTGGTCATTAGTCTAATGACGTCGTCGTCTGGAATAAGGCCACCTTGATCAATAATACTGGCGTACTCGCCGGTATCTCTGATAACCTGACCGACTGAAAAAGTGCGCCACCCAAAAATCTCAGACAGAGCTTTGGCCTGAGTGCCCTTGCCGGAGCCAGCTAAACCAAATAATATAATCATAATATGATTATATCACACTATCTTAAGCCTAGCTTGATGCGTTCAGCCTTTTCAGCCTTGCGAGCCTCCCTAATAATAGCTTTGACTCTTCTCTCACGCTTGGAGATAGGTTTAGAAAAACGCATCTGAGATTTCTTCAAAGGCATAATACCGCCCTGAAGGACTTTACGATTGAAACGACGAATAATATTCTCGTTTGCTTCACCCTGATCTTTTCTTGTAACTTTTACTGACATATTACAAGGTATTATAGCACAGATGTTGAATATTGACAAGGGTGAAGATATGACGGGTCGTAGCTTTTGCTTCGCAAAAATGGACACGACGAATCGGTGCTCGCTGTCGCAGGTATTTTTGACGAGACGTAGCTTTTGCTTCGCAAAAATGGACACGACGAATCGGTGCTCGCTGTCGCGAGCACACCATAGGGCGTCGCCTCAAAGAATCCAAAACAAGTTTTGGATTCTTGCTCGGCTCCTACTATGGGCGAACTATCGTTCGCGATTCATCTTGCCCAGTTATGAATAATAAAAAATACCCCGTAGGGGTAATTTTTATTATTCATGGCGGACACGACGAGACTCGAACTCGCGACCTCTGCCGTGACAGGGCAGCGCTCTAACCAACTGAGCTACGTGTCCATATATATAATATACTGTGTATATTATATACCATTTTTTCAAAAATCACAAGTCTAAACTGTAG
>JAFWKW010000014.1 GCA_017514125.1 Candidatus Saccharimonadota bacterium | reverse complement strand
GTAAAAATATCCACGGCACGAAGTAGATAGAAAAGTAGTAGGTTATTCCAGTGCTAATGAGAATAATATAAAAATAGATACAGTAGTCGCTAAGGATATTTTTACCTGACTTTATGTTGTGAAAATAGCAATGAGCAAGTCCAAGCTATTAAAAAATCTTATTTTGTTGTTATCATTCGTTTCCTAACACGAAATCAACCGTTCACGAAAGATGGATAAAAAACCACCAGCCGTTTTTGTGCTATAATTAGCTTATGACATTTGAGGAGATTACCGAGGAGGAATTTCGAGATTTTGCAAATAAAAGCCCTTACAAATCTTTCATGCAAACTCCCGAAATTGCCAAATATAGGGAAGAAAACGATTGGACGGTCTATTACCTCGCCGCCAAATATCACGGAGAGTTAAGAGCCGCCTCTATGCTAGTGGCCAAACCCACTTTTCTTGGCAAATCCACTTTTATCGCTCCCGGCGGCCCACTCTTAGACTTAGAAGACCAAGCCCTCACGGAGTATTACATGAAATCCCTAAAAAAATACATCAAATCCCACAATGGCTACGTCCTCCACATTAGTCCATATTACGAACTTACCGAACGCGACCGCCACGGCGACAAAGTCGAAAACGGTTTCGACCACCAAAACGCCGTCAAAAATTTAAGAAACCTCGGATTTTTAGAATTAAAAGACGCCTCCCAGCCCAAATATATGTACGCCTTAGATATCAAAGGGAAAACCCCTGATGAGCTAATGAAAGATTTTAAGAGTAATACCAGAGGCCATATTAGAAAAGCCGAAAAAATGGGGGTAAAAGTCCGTGAGTTAAAGAGGGAAGAACTAAACATTTTCAAACAAATCACCGAATCCACTTCCAAACGTCGCGAATTTGAAGACAAACCCTTGAAGTATTACGAAGAGATGTACGACCTCTTCGTCCCACGCGGAGAAGCTGTGTTCTTGGTGGCGGAGGTTGAAGATGGTGTTTCCGGGGATTTGCGCGACGACGGGAGCGCGAGAAGCGCCGAGCCCCGTGACGACGGGCGCGAAGGCGCGTGCCCCGAAAACACCATTTCAACCCTACCACTAAGCGCCGCTATGTTTATGCTCTATGGCGACGAGGTCGTCTATCTCTTCTCCGGTAGCGACGAGAAATATATGAAAGACTACAACGCTCAATACGAACTCCAATGGCATATGATCAGATACGCCTCCGAAAATCATTTCAAACGCTACAACTTCTACGGCATTCACGGCCTTCCAAAAGATGGTCAAACAGACGGTGTCTACGAATTCAAAAAAGGCTTCGGCGGCCAAGTAATTGAAATGATCGGCACCTACGAGCTCCCTATTGATCACAAATTTTACCAGCTAAAAAATTTCCTGAAAAAAATCAAGAAAGCAAGATGATGAAAAACCTCCAAAAATCCCACCCCATCCTTCATATTATCCTCAAAAACACCTTCACTCTGTTTAACTTTGTTAACCTTGTCCTTGCTCTTATGGTGGCTTTTGTCGGCAGCTACAAAAATATGCTCTTTATTTTAATTGCCATCGCCAATACTTTAATTAGCATCGTCAACGAAATCCGAGCTTACAAAATTGTCCAAAAAATGCGCCTCATTACTGAGCAAAAGCCTACCGTCATAAGGGACGGCAAATCTCTCCAAGTCGCCCCCGAAGAAATTGAAAAAGGTGACGTCGTGGTTCTAAGCCTTGGCGACCAAATCTTGTATGATAGCATTATGGAGGAGGGAACTCTAGAGGTCAACGAGTCTTTTATTACTGGCGAACAAGATCCTATTGAAAAGTACCAAGGCGATGAACTTATTTCTGGTAGTTTCGTAGTGGCCGGCAGTGCTAAAGCCAAAGTCGTAAGAATCGGCGAAGAAAACACTATCGCCAAACTAGAAAAGGAAGCCCACCACGTCAAAACTGCCGATTCCAAACTTTTCACTCTTATGAATAAAATCGTCAAATATATCAGCTACTCGCTCATCCCCGTCGGCGCTCTGCTCCTCTGGGCTAGATTCAGGACCGAAGCCGACACCGCCACCGCCGTTACTAGTACCGTCGCAGCGCTTATCAATATGATTCCAGAGGGCCTTATTCTCCTTACTAGCTCCGTCCTCGCCCTTGCCACCATCAGGCTGTCCAAGAAAAAAGTCCTCGTCCAAGATCTCTATTCTATCGAAACTCTCGCCCGCGTGGATACCATTTGTCTGGACAAAACCGGCACCCTCACTTCGGGCAATATGGTGGTGCAAGATTTTATTTTGCCAGACGGCACTACGTTTGACAAAATCCCGACCACTCCAGCCCCAGCTGAAAAATCGCTTCTAAGGCCCCTAGCATCCATTCTAAGCCACCAATTGTCCGAAAACGCAACCACTACCGCCTTGAAAAAAGCATTAGCGAAAAGTGCCAAATTTGAAGAAATAAAGGACATTACAGATGTCATCCCCTTCAGTTCCGACCGCAAATACTCCGGCATCAAGAGCAAAAAAGAAGAATACCTTATGGGCGCCATCGACTTCCTTACAACTGATAAAGAGTTGATCAAAAAAGTCAAATCCTACGCCGGCGATTATCGCGTGATTGCTGTCGTCAAAAACCAAAAAATCCTCGGCTGTGTCAGACTAAAAGACGAAATTAGGAAAAACGCCCCCCAGATTATTGAGTATTTTTATAAAAACGATATCACGCCAAAGGTCATCTCCGGCGACGACCTCGAAACAGTCAAAAAAATCGCCGAAACCGTCGGCATTAGAGAACTTAAAGGCATCGATCTCTCCGCCGAGAAAAACCTAAACTACGACCAACTCGTCAAAAACTATTCTATCTTCACCCGTGTCAAACCCGAGCAAAAGAAAAACCTAATCAAAGCTTTTAAGAAACAGGGCAAAACCGTCGCTATGACCGGTGATGGCGTGAACGATATCCTTGCTATGAAAGAAGCCGACTGTTCTATTGCTATCGGCGAAGGCTCCGACGCAGCCCGCAGAAGCGCCAAATTAGTCCTCCTCGATTCCGATTTTGACCGAGTCCCAAGCATCATAGATGAGGGCCGCCAGTCCATCAATAACCTCGAAAGAAGTACCGCTCTCTTCCTTGCGAAGACTGTTTATGCTACCATCCTAGCCATCCTCTTTGTCGTGCTACCTTTCAGTTATCCATTTAGCCCCATTGAAATGTCCTTTTTGAACTTCGCTTGTATTGGTTTCCCGGGCCTCGTCCTCGCTCTCGAAAAAAACACCGCCCGTATCAAAGACAAATTTATTTACAATATCAAACACTATTCTGTACCCACCGGCCTCACTGTTACTGTCGCTATGTTAATTTTATCCATCGTCGCCACCAACAACGACTTTAGCCGTGCCAAACTCACTACCTTCTCCGCCATCATTGTCTTTGTTATCGACCTCATCCTAATTTACAAAGTTTCAAAGCCACTCAATCTCTTTCGCGCCGCCCTTATCGCCATCATTATCGCCCTCTTCCTCGCCGTCCTCTTCATCCCCTTCGCCCGCGACTTCTTCGAATTCACCCTCGCCTTCTAGGTAAAAATATGTTATAATGTCAGTGAAGCTAAAAACTTTATCCCCTAAAGGAGGTGATTATTTTGCCAGTAAAACTTAGCTCGCACATTAAGACAAATAACCCTAGCCATTTTGGTAGGTTTATCGCCGAGGAATGCGCAAAAAAGAATATCAGAAATGATTACTTAGCGAAAAAACTTAACATCGGTGAAGAAGATGTTGTAAGACTTAAACAGTGTCGCTATATCTACCAGTTTTTCTCGGAAGTGAATGTAGACACGAAGGAAGAATCCGATCTGATTCTAAAAAAACTCTCTGGTATCACCGGTGTTTGCTATCGACAGCTGAGGCGAATTGCTGGTCACGAACGTACCAAAAATTTCGTTCCAAACTTTTGGACCGAAGACGGCGAACAGATTGATGAACAAGAAATTTTGAGCAAAATCTATTATCAAAACCCCAAAGAGTTCCTCACCAAGTTAAAAAGTCTTATCGAAGCATAAGTTTATTAGTTAAAGGCTCGCTCAACGCGGGCCTTATTTGTTGCTTTAATAAAATCAACAAAAATCGTCTAAAATACCAAATTCATACTTGACCAACCACTATGAATAGTAGTATAATTATGAAAAATAATTAAAGGGCACTAATTATGAAAAAATCTAAAAACGGAGAAACTATGAGTTATACAGTATCTATTAATTCATCCGGTCAAGCTACTATTCCCAAGGCTGTCCGCAATTTATTAGGGATTGTCCCAAATGAAAATCGTCTTACCTTTGATATAGTAGACGGACAAGTCGTGCTCGGTAGAGAGCCATCTCGGCGTGAAATACTAGAAGCTTCGCTCGAAAGAATCGCCGCCCGCAACAAAGAGGCCGAACGTAGAAATCCCGAAATCAAAAAACTTCGTGAAAAATATAAAGGTATGACTTTTAACGAAGTGCGCGATGCCTATGACGCTACACCGGAGGGCAAGAAAGAGTTTGAGGAGAAATATGGATTCAAAATCTAAATACACATCTTTAGATACAAGTTTTATATTGCGCTTTGTCTTGCTAGATAATCAACCACAACTTATTCGTGCCAAAGAGATGTTGATAAATGGTGGCGAATACTATGTAGATGGTGTTGCTATTATGGAATGCGTTTATGTTATGACCAAGAATGGATTCAGCCGAAAAGAAATGATAGGAGATATCCGGGATTTTCTTTTAAACCCTTCAATTCACTATCACAAAGATTTTTTCGACCCCATTTTCCAGGATTACATATCTCATCCCTCCCTCTCATTTGACGACCTCGTTCTCGCCGCCCGCGTTGAAGAAAAGGGCTACACGCCACTCTATACTTTTGACCAAAAATTCGCCCACCAGTCCAAAGTCGCCAAGCTCGTCCCAACCGCCTAAGAATCTATGTTATAATCAAAACAACATAAGTATTTTTGTACAAAATGGAACCATCAAACAATCAAAACCCTCAAACTCCAACTGGCCAATCAGCTCCGCAGTCACTTCCGGAGCAACCTCAACCCATCCCTCAGCCAGAGTCAATTCAGCCGGTTCCTCATTCGCAACCAGCTCAACCTCAGCCATCCTTCCAAAATCAAGATTCTGTCATAGAAGATAATCCCAAAAAATCAAGCAAAAAGACTACTGTCGTTTTGGTTATAATTTTGGCTATCCTCGTTGTCGCCGGTATCGGCTTCGGCATTTGGATGGCGATTAGTGGAAACCAAAAACCCGCCGAAAATCCCCCCGTCACTCCAGTCGAACCATCCGAAGAGGAAGAGGAGCCATCCGAAGACGAGCCCATCACCGAAGAGGTCGAACTCACCGATGCTAATATTATCAAAGAACTAGACGAAAAAATCGCCGTGCTCCACGGAGGATATAATCTAAAAAATCTAACGGCTCCTACTATTGTTATAGCCCATGGACTTCATCAAGAGATTCCTCTATACATAGACGGTAATTTGAGCAACGCGGCTAAGCTCGCCAATATTGCGTTGGCACTACAAAATAGTAATCTAGCGACTTCGGTCACGCCAAGCATAGCTAGTAGCATCGCCTCTAATTTCCCCGATCTATCTTTCACTTACAATACTTCATTAGAGACTACCCAACAAATGTTAGAAGGTAATATATTTGCCAAAGACGTCTTTGAAAGTAAATACCACGATGTATTTGGGGGTGAACTAGTATATGAAAATTCTAGGTATTGTCCACAGGTATACTATGATGATTCAGGGTATTATTTCATGGACTACGCTTGTGGTGGCACCGATCCATCCACTACATATTTTTATAAAAATCGTTATACTACTGATGGCGATAATGTTTATGTGTACATTAATGCTGGACTTATCGATGAAAAGAACAAAATTCACTGCGACGTAGATACCAACGAAGAGTCAATTTGCGGTACCCTCGAAGACGACACCACTGACTTCACCATCGACTCTACCAACTACAATCAATTTGCCGAATATCGTTTCACCTTCAAAAAAGCCGACAACGGTACCTATTACTTCGACAAAGTCGAGAAAATTGAGAAAACCAATGATTAGAATCATCGCCGGTGGCAAAAAACACGAAAGTTGGCTCGAAGAAGCCGCGAGCGAATATGAAAAACGCTTACAACACACCCCCTATAGCCTAGAATGGGAATTTATCGAAGAAGAAAAACTTATTAAAAAACTCGAGACTTCTTGGCCTTTCACCGGTCACGACTTCGTAATAGTCTGTGACGAACGTGGCAAAAATATATCATCAGACGAATATTCAAACCTATTAGAAACCGCTTTCGTGAATGGTAAAAACATTACTATTCTAATCGGCGGCGCCTTTGGCTTTCCGCCCGAAATCAGAGAAAAAGCCGATTTCCTCTGGAGTTTTTCCAAACTCGTTTTTCCACACCAAATCGCCAGACTCATTGTTGCTGAACAAGTTTATCGTGCTCACGAGATTCAAAGAGGTTCTCATTACCACCACGCTTAAATATTCACCTGGTGATATATTTCCTCTAGGATTCTATCGAAATCCTCGGGTAGATATTTAATTTATAAGGGTCCACCGGTTTCACGCCAGATTTAATCTCGTAGTAGCAGGCCGCCGCCACCATCGCTCCGTTATCCCCCGATAGCGAACGTTCTGGAAAATAGGCTTCCGGTAGAGCCTCACGCAAAGCCTGATTAGCCGACACTCCGCCTGCCACCACCACTGATTGTACATCTGGATATTTAGAAAGCGCCAAACTCAATTTCTCACACAAAATCAAAACCGCCGTTTTTTGAAACGACGCCGCAAAATCCGCTATCTGTTGAGGAGTTAAATGGTTTTTAAGATCATACGACGGATGCGAAATTGGCAGTCCTAATTCTTTCTGGACAGCCCGAAGCACCGCAGTCTTTAACCCCGAGAAAGAAAAATCTAGCCCCTCCACCTTAGGATGTGGCAACTTGTATTTATCCGGATCTCCGCCCAGAGCTGCCTTAGCGATGGACGGCCCACCAGGATAGGGAAGACCAAGTATTTTGGCAACCTTATCAAAGCATTCCCCCACCGCATCATCATGGGTCGTGCCAATAATCTCAAACTCATTATGCGCCGGCATATATAATATTTGCGTATGTCCACCCGAAATCACCAGTGCTAGGACAGGGAATGATGGCAACATCGTTTCATTTCCATTTAGCCAATTCGCATACACATGCGATTTCAGATGGTGAACGGCATAAAGCGGCTTATCGTGAAGAATTGCCAAGGTACGCGCGGTAAGAGTCCCAATCAGGAGGGAACCAAGCAACCCCGGCGCATATGTCACCGCAATCGCGTCAATATCATCCCACGTAGAGCTAGCGTCTTCAAGAGCTTTTGAAATCACCGGCATCATCACTTCCAGGTGCGACCTCGCCGCCACCTCTGGTATCACTCCGCCATACTCCGCAAAAATATCAATCTGCGACACTACCACATTAGAAAGAATACGACTCCCGTCTTCCACCACCGCCGCCGCGGTTTCATCGCAACTCGTCTCAATCCCCAAAATCTTCATTTTCTAATTATACCATAATATGGTATAATATAAATAATGGCAAAAAGATATATCAACGTAAAGAAGATAAGAGGCGATGAATATCTCAAAATCAAAAACGAAGAAAAAGATGTGTTTTTTTTATTACCACTGGTTTGATACGTTATATGATCGCAAAAGTGAAGATATGGGGCATTTTTATGATGTCGCCTACGAAATAGATGGGGAGATGTTTTGGCAGACCGTCCATACCGGTGATTATGTACCAAGTTTTGACAAAGATAAGTATCTAGAAAATGTTAATCCAGATAGCACGTTCAAGCTATACATCAATAAAAACAAGAAAAAAGATATAGAAATAAAAACTGACCAAGACGGCTACCAAGTGATAATCTATCAAGACAAATAAAAATTTGATTTTAATCCAAGCAGCAGATGTTAGAAATAGTCGCCCTACCATCCTAGATCATTAGAAATTAAAAAAACGCCGAGATGGCGTCTTTGATTTTAATGGCTGGACCGGCAGGATTCGCACCGAACAAAGTGAGGTCCAAATCTGCTTTTTTGTGCGATACTATCAAGTATCGTGGCTGGACCGGCAGGATTCGAACCTGCGAATGCTGGGACCAAAACCCAGTGCCTTACCGCTTGGCGACGGTCCAACGTATTTTTATCTTAGCATATTAGGGGTTAAAAGTAAAGCTGCCAGAAATTTATATAAATCAAACTACAGAGAGCATCTGCCCCAAAGGCTGGACATTGCCAAGTAAAATACAAATAAACAGTATAGGCCCAGATTATTCGGATCCTAGCACTACATATGTTTCAAGTTTTTCTCCAGTTCTAGGTGGACGCTATTTTTGGGGTCTCCTACACGATGAATCAACGCTTGGAAGCTGGATGAGCTCTGAGGCTTACGGTGGTACAATTCGATATCTGTTACGATTTGATGGTACTAGTCTATATACTAGTAGTAGTCGTCGTGATGCTGGTTACTACATCCGCTGTATCCAGGCCTCCTAAAGTCTAGTCTTTTTATATCCACTAATGTATCAAGGGATGGATACGAGAAACGCGGCACCAGCGGGGGTGAGTGCTATGGAGAATATAGCTCCGGAACTGGTAGTGGTGGCGGATATAGCAACGCCTGTATTCATAGTGGCTCTAATAGCTATACTAGTGGCAATACGGTATGGTATAACTACGGAACAGCCAGTGCTGGAAGCATAACTGGTACAAATAATACTACTACACCTACGGAAAGCATCTGTCCTAAAGGATGGAGTTTACCAACTAAAAAACAAGCTGGTAGCAATACAGACATTGCCGCTTTTTCTCCGGTCTTGGGTGGAGAATATCTTAATGGCCAGCTAGATTCTACGACTACATTTGGAGCCTGGTGGAACTCTACGACATCTGATAAACATAGTGATACGGGTCGTTCTATTCTGTATTATGATAATAGTAACCTGAGCACCAATGGTGGCATCCGTCCCTATGGTTTCTACATACGCTGTGTTAGTGAGGAAAAGGATGTATCAGACTTAACCTATATGCAGGATATGACAGCAAAGGTAGATAAAAAATCTATTTTGTTGTTTTTCTATCATAGCTCAAACCACCATAGCTCAAACCGCCTATACTTTTATTTATACCTCTTTTATGCTATAATTTTAACAATTTGGATGAAAATGGTCACTATCTATAATCATTAAAATTTGTAACCAACAACTAATCCACGTATCTTAACAAGGAGGAGAAAAATGAAGAAAGAAATACCAAAAGAGGGAATTTACCACGCCGAAGATCTCGGCATCCCCACTATGATGTTTTTAGGTTTACAGCATATGTTCGCTTTCTTTGGCGCTACAGTGCTTGTGCCACTTTTGACCGGTCTGTCAGTTCAGACTACGCTTCTGATGGCAGGTGTTTGTACTCTACTGTTCCACTTTGTCTTTACCAAAAGTATGGTGCCGGCCTTTTTGGGATCGTCATTTGCCTTTTTAGGTGGATATGCTATGATCAAAGCCAGCCCCACCTATGCGGATTTACCTCTCGAAGAGCAGCTAGCTTATGCCAACGGCGGTGCTATCATCGGTGCGATTGTCTGCTATACAATCTTAGCGGTCATCATCAAAGCCATCGGTGTCAAACGGACACTCAAATACTTGCCTCCCGTAGTGACGAGTCCGATGATTATTTGTATCGGTTTAAGTCTCGCCCCTTCTGCTGTTACCAACGCTAGTGAGAATTGGCTACTCGCCATTATTGCTATCGCTATGGTAATAATCTTTAACGTCTGGGGCAAAGGCATCTGGAATATCGTGCCTATCTTGATGGGCGTGGTTATTTCGTACTTAATAGCAGTAGCAGCACAGTTAGCCGGCATCGGTGGTGCTTGGGAGAATCAAATCGATTTCAGCGCTGTCGCCGAGGCTAGTTGGGTTGGTTTACCACCCATTATTACGCCCAAATTTGATTTCACGGCTATTATGATTATGGCGCCTATTTGTCTGGCTACTATGATGGAGCATATTGGCGACATTAGTGCGATTAGTGCCACTACCAAAAGGAATTTCGTCGAGAATCCCGGCCTTCATCGCACTTTGCTGGGGGACGGCTTTATGTCCGCCCTATCTTTGGCAGTCGGTGGTCCGCCCAATACCACTTACGGCGAAAACACCGGTGTCTTGGCTCTTTCAAGAGTTTTTGACCCTAAAGTAGTTCGTATCGGTGCGGCCTATGCAGTGGTTTTTGGCTTTATGCCTAAAATCGCCGCAATCATCAATACTATGCCGACGGCCATCATTGGCGGTATCTCCTTTATGCTCTACGGTATGATTTCGGCTATCGGAGTGCGCAATATGTACGAGAACCACGTCAGTCTTGCCAAGTCGCGCAACCTTATTATTGTGAGCGTGGTGATGGTCTGTGGGCTCGGTATTTCCGGTGGTATTACTTTTGCCATAGGAGAAACCAATATCACTCTTACCGGTATGGCTATTGCTGCTATCAGTGGTATTATTCTAAACGCTATCTTGCCTGGCAAAGATTACGAATACGGCAAAGACCCCGAAGCTGACGCTAATCGCGGCATCGCCATTGGCGCTCCCGCCGCAAGAGACTAACCATTTTTCATCCATCCTTCAAGGGCTGCGCGATTTTGCGCGGCCCTATTTTTGTGCTATAATTTTTATATATGCCTGCATCAAGAAGAAAACCTATCAAAAAATCTTCCTCGGCCAAGAAATCTTCCAAAAAACCGTCCAAGAAAGCTGCCGAGAAAGAAGTCAATACCGAGTACGAACTCCCCGGTGGTTTTTGGCACCAGATTATGGCTGTTCTTATGATTGCCTTGGCTCTCTTCTTTGTAATCACTTGGTTTGACCACGGCGGTTCTTTTCTAAACAACACTCACCAGGCTATTTTAAAAGGCCTCGGCCTTGCCACCTATTTTATCCCGGCTCTTCTGGTCTATTTAGCCGTCAAAATCTTCCGTTCTGACAATAACCGTGTTGCCATACCAGTTTATATTTTTAGTCTTTTGATGCTTCTTTGGATATCTGGCATTGGCGCCATCTGGAATAACGGTGGCATCGTCGGCGACTGGCTCAACAACATTATGTTAAAGGTCTTAGACCAAGGTTTCGTTTTTGTCATATATGTTATATTGATTTTTATTACTTTGGCCTTCATTCTCCAACTTTCACCTGCGGCCTTGTTTAGAAATACCAAAAATATCGCCAAAAGAGATGCCAAAAAAGCCGCAAAAGAAGAGGACGATGATGAAGAAAAAGGCCATCTCGAAATCAAAGTTAATTCCGGATCCAACCTCAAAGAAATTGCCGCTGAAACTCCTAAAAGAGGCCGACTCTTTGGCAGGAAGTCCAAAGACCTGGTGGTCAACAAGCCAAAAGCCGCCAAAGCTACCGAAGATGTCGCCAAAGAGCCTACTGCTCTTGTCGCCGTGAATGACCCCGATTGGAAGATGCCGCCAACCGACCTCCTTACTAAAAAGCAATCTCCCGCTGATGCCGGCAATATCCAGCAAAACGCTATGATTATCCAAAATACCCTTGCCGAGTTTGGTATCGATGTCGAAATGAAAGGCGCCAATGTTGGCCCGCGCGTTACTCAATACACCCTGAAGGCTCCCGGCGGTGTCAACCTTTCTAAAATCGCTGCTAGGGACAAAGAGCTCGCTTATAAACTTTCCGCCAAAACCGTCCGGATCGAAGCCCCGATTCCCGGTACTCAGCTCATCGGTGTAGAAGTACCGAATATTCGCGCCGAAGGTGTTTCGCTTCGTGGTCTGATTGAGTCTGAGGAGTGGCGTAAGACTAAAGCTCCTCTCACCTTTGCCGTAGGTAAAGATATTTCTGGTAAACCAGTTGTAGCTGACCTTGCCGATATGCGCCACCTCCTTATCGCTGGTACTACCGGTTCTGGTAAATCTGTTATGACTAACACTCTCATTATGTCATTGCTATATCGCAACGCTCCTTCCGATATGCGTCTCATCATCGTAGATCCAAAGCGCGTAGAAATGGCGGTCTATAAGGACGTCCCCCATCTCCTCACCCCAATTATCAATGACACCACCAAAGCTCTCTCTGCTATGAAATGGGCTGCCGGCGAAATGGACCGCCGCTATACTATTATGGAAGAAGTCGGTGTTAAAAATATCGTAGACTACAACGATGTTATGGCAGAAAAAACCAAAAGTTCCAAAGATTCCAAAGACGAGGATAACAATGCCGAAAAAATGCCTTACATCGTTATCGTAATTGACGAAATGTCCGATCTTATGATGCAAGCCTCAAAGGAACTTGAGCCACTCATTGTCCGCATCGCTCAGCTCGGTCGTGCCGCTGGTATGCACCTAGTACTTGCCACCCAGAAACCAGTAGTCAAGGTTATTACCGGTCTTATTAAGGGTAATATCCCTTCTCGTATTGCTTTTCGGGTCCTTAGCTCTATGGACTCTCGCATTATTCTAGATTCCTCCGGTGCCGAAAAGCTTCTTGGTCAGGGTGATATGCTCTTATCTAGTGAGCAGACATCAAACGGCCCAGAGCGTATCCAGGGTGCTTGGACTCCAGATGGCGACATCAAAAAGGTTACCGATTTCTTACGTTCTCAACGTCCGCCTCAGTACAACGAAGAAGTTATCGCTCAAGCAGTTGCTATCAAAGGTATGGGTGGCGGTCTTGGTGATATGGACGGTCTTGGTCGTAAGTTCGATCCCCAGGATCCTTTGGTTAGAAATGCCATCGAAATTTGTATCAAAAACGGTAAATTCTCTACCTCACTCCTTCAGACTTACCTAAGTAAATCTCACGGCTACGTCTCCGGTCTTGGTGTCTGGCTCGAAGAACTCGGCGTCATCGGCCCCGTCAATGGTACCAAACCTCGCGAACTCCTTATTACCTCCATGGAAGAATTTGATGATTTGGCATCCAGTTAGTGCGGAAAGCGCACATACTGAACTGTTAAGTTTTTCTTAATAGTTAAACCGCGGAAAAACCTTCCAAGTTCAACTTATGCGTTTTTCGCACAAGTTGTGGTATAATGAAAATATGGAAAAACAATTAGAAATATATAAAAATAACACGAGCGAGATTGTTTTTGATGTAGATATTGAAGAAGAAACTATTTGGGCAAGTATAGACCAAATTGCGAATCTTTTTGATGTAACCAGAAGAAGCATAGAGATCCATCTAAAAAATGTCTATAATGATGGCGAATTAGACGAAAAACGAACCGCGAAAAAATCTTTCGTTGTTCGCCAAGAAGGCTCTCGCCAAGTCCGTCGTGAAGTAAATATGTATAATCTAGATGCCATCATCTCTGTTGGATACCGGGTTAATTCCAAGAAGGCCACCGATTTCCGCATCTGGTCCACTAGTGTTCTCCACAATTATCTTACCAAAGGTATCGCTATAAACGAAAGACGCTTAAAATCTGCCGATAGTAAAAGGCTAAAAGAAGTAGAAAATATGATGGGCGTCGTAAGACGCTTAATTGCTCACCAGGCTCTCGATGCTGGTGAGGCCAACGGTGTCCTCGAAGTGATTTCCAAATATTCCACCAGCTTCGAAACTTTAAAAGAATACGATGACGGTTTTATCGATCTTACCGGCCTCAATAAAAAGAAAAGAAAAGAGAAAAAGCTCACTCCCGAATTTTGTGAAGAAGTGATCAATGGTCTCAAAAAATCTGTCAAAGGTAGCGACCTCTTTGGTAAACCCCGAAGTGGCGCTTTCAAAGGTTCTATCGAAGGTATTTATCAAAGTTACGACGGGAAAGACCTCTATCCCACCGTCGCCGAAAAAGCCGCCCACCTACTTTACTTTGTTATCAAAGACCACCCATTTTACGATGGCAACAAACGCATCGGTTCACTACTCTTTATTGTTTTTCTCACTATCAACGACGAACACTTAACCAAAAACGGCGAGACAAAAATATCAGACCGCGCTCTGACTGCCCTCGCCCTTCTCATCGCTGAGTCCAGCCCTACGGAAAAAGATCTCATCACCTCCCTCATCCGCAAACTCCTCGAAGACTAATTATCGAACGAAAATTTTGTTTCAATCAAAAATCTATGATATAATGTATACCAATGGTTGACAAAGACGATATTTTGAATGCGAAAGATTTAAACCTTGAGTTTGATGAGCCGAATATCGATGACATCGAAAACGAAGAAGAATTGTCTGATGAGGATCTTGCTATCACGGCTGAGAATGTCGATGCTTTTGCGGACGATTCTGTTCGGCTCTATTTAAGAGAAATTGGCAAGATTCCTTTGCTTACCTCAGAGGAAGAAGCTGAACTTGCCCAGCGTATCGTCAAAGGCGACAAAAAAGCCAAAGACAAAATGGTAGAATCCAATATGCGTCTCGTAGTTTCTATTGCCAAAAGATACGGTGGTAGAGGACTTGATTTTCTAGACTTAATCCAAGAAGGGAATACTGGCTTGCTCCGTGCCGTTGAAAAGTTTGATCCCGAAAAAGGCTTCAAATTTTCTACTTATGCTACCTGGTGGGTCCGCCAGGCGATTACTAGGGCTATCGCCGACCAAGCTCGTACTATCCGTATCCCAGTTCATATGGTTGAGACCATTAACAAGGTCCTAAGAACTACTAGAAAACTTACTTCCGAGCTAAACCGTGAACCGACCAACGAAGAAATCGCTGCCGAGCTCCATATGGACCCAGACAAAGTCGATTACGTTATGCGCATCAAACAAGATATTGCCTCACTCGATGCCTCCGTCGGCCGTGACGGTGACGACGAAGATTCTGTCCTTGGTGATTTCGTAGAAGATGAAGAGCGTATTTCCCCCGAAGATTCCGCCGCTAATCAGATTTTAAAAGAGCAACTATCCGAGATTATTTCCACTCTCACCGATAGGGAACAAAAGATTATTAGATTAAGATTTGGCATCGGTGGTGGCCGCCCTCACACTCTAGAGGAGGTGGGTGCCGAGTTTGACGTCACCAGGGAACGCATTCGTCAGATTGAAGCAAAAGCTCTCTCCAAACTTCGTAAGAACAAAGAAACTAAAAAATTACACGAATATTTAAGGTAAGGAGGCCAAGTGAAAACCATCAAACAAAAAATTTTACCCGTCATCATGACGATTTTGATGGGGTTAGGTCTAGTAGTTCCAAGCCTTAGAGTTACACCAGTCTATGCGGCCGACAAAGCCGATGCCGCCATTCTCAAGACTTGTGCCGGTGAAGAAGCTGGCGGTGGTGAAGGTATCAAGTGTATTGTCAAACTAGTTGCTAATATCATGTCTGTCGTTATCGGCATCGCCGGTGTCATCGGTATCGTCGTTGTCGGCATCCAGTATCTCACTGCCGGTGGCAATGAGGAACAAACCAGAAAAGCCAAACGCCGCCTCCTCGAAATCGTTATCGGTGTTGGTGTCTACGCTCTTGCTTATTCCTTGCTCAACTGGCTTTTGCCTGGCTACTAGGAGTCCTAAATGTCGCGCCTAATTCTTGTTTACAACCCCAATTCTTCCAATTATCGCCGTGTCAAAAAAGACATCCTCTCAAAAAAAGAAAAACTTTTTGCTGGCTACGATCTCGACGAATATACTATCAAAAAAATCGGTTTCGAAAACAATGTCAAAAATCTTAAGAAAGAAATAAAAGACGACGATCTTCTCCTCGCACTCGGCGGCGACGCCACCGCCGCCATCACCGCCAACGCCATCTTAGAGTCCAACAAGAATGCAACTCTAGCAGTCCTCCCGTACGGCAATTTTAATGATTTAGCAAGGACCTTAGGGACTATGAGGCTGGATGATTTAGATATCCGTTCGTGGATTTGCGCGACGACGGGAGCGCGAGAAGCGCCGAGCACCTTGGGCGAGGGCGCGAAGGCGCGTGCCACGAACGGATCGTCTAAATCATCAACCCACCGCCTCTATCCCCTCGAGATTTATGTCGACGGCAACTTCTGGCGCTACGCCACTTGTTATGTCACCATCGGTATGACTGCCGAAGCCGTCGAACTTTTTGACGCCCCCAAATTTAGAAAATATATGAAGAAAGGGCATAAGAGTTCCTGGCGCTCCTACCTAGCCCTTGCCAAATGGTATTTTAAAAACCGTCACAAAAAAATCTTCCTACCCGAATTCACTATTAATAAAAAACCTACGGTCAAAAAAGCCTCCGACTACGCTGCCTTAAGTGGCAAATCTATGTGCCGCGTTATGAAAGGTGCCGACGACTGGGAAAAGCCTTACATTTTTAGAAGTGCTGCGCTAAAGACCGTTAGTTTTCCAAGGTTATTCGCACTGATGGCAAAATCAATTTTACATCGCACTCCCGGCACCGACACCAAAGGCGATTTGTTAGAATTCAAAGACCCAGCCACTGTCGAACTTCAAGCCGAAGGTGAGTATCAAATTTTTGAAAATATTAAAAAAATTGAGGTAAAGAAAGGGAGTAAATGTCTGAAAGTCATCACGAAGAACTAGAAAAAGTCATCGCTTATATGAAATCCCACTGGCCAAGCGATGTTAAGCCTGAGTGGCAGGTGAGCTTAGCAGAATACCCCGAGATTTTAAAAAAAGTTGTTCAAGATTTCACTAAAGGTAAAACCAAAAATAATCAATTTATTCGTATTGCTGGTCTCTCCGGCTCCGGCAAAACCTCCCAAATCCTCCCCGCCGTAGAAGCTTACTGTGAAAAGAATAATATCAAACCTATCCTTGTTGCTGCTCGCAAATTCGTCGAGTATCACCCCCACTACGAAGAAATCAAGCAGGAATACGGTGAAGAAAATCTTCGCAAAAAAACCGATGAATTTTCTACTATCATGATGTTTTTGACTCTAAACGCCCTCACCAAGGAGGGCTACGATATTATTCTAGATGTTACTCTGCTTGACCCAATCGTCGAACAAATTTTAGTCAAAATGCTAAAAGAGGGAAGCTACACCCCGCTATTTTTGATGATAGCGACCAGCCCTACCGTTACTGAATACTTCCTCGGCGGCCGCTCTTGGCGCCACACCAAAGAAACCGAGGAGGAGTTTATCCGTGCTACCAAAAAAGCACTGGAGTTTTACGCCAAAAATACCCCCGACCTCCACATTGTCCTCTGGAGCGTCTACGACCTCGACCCCATTTACGACGGCCCCATCAAAGATTCTCTCACGATTTTTAACAAATATTCATCAAAAACCGATTTACCCAAAAAAGACGATGATAAAAGACGTGAGGCTAAAATTCAATTTCTTTCAAAATTTCATTTAGTCGATCAGTAGCTTCTTTTACGGTACCATTATTAAGAATGTAATAATCTGCCATCGCAATCGGCCCACCTTTTTCTAGATTCTCAATCTCCGATCTATCCCTCTCGCGAATCGCATTCGCATCAAAGGCTCTCCCCGGCCTATTTGCTACCCGAGTATAGCGCAAGTTTTTGTCTACCACCACTGCGATAAAGGTTAAAGCCTTCGGAAATTCATGCTTCAGGGTACAATATTCCGTCCAAGAATACACTCCATCAAGCACAATTCTTTTCTGTCCCGCCGAAATCAAATCCTTGGTCTCTGCTATCACCTGACGCACCACCCAATCTTTGCCTTCCTTTTCACGGATTTCCTCACGAAACTTCTTTTCGCTCTCCCCATCTTCGGTCCGAGCGATCCCACGCTTCTCCATCTCTTTATAAATCATCCCACCAAAGTATACTTTTGGAACTCCTTTAGAGGTCAAATAATCTACAATTACCGACTTGCCACTCCCACTCATCCCCACGATTGCTAAGATTTTCACATTGTCCATGCTATCTATTATACCATGTGGTATAATAGATGCATGCGTAATTTTTTTACGACCAAAGACCCACTAGACCAGATTATTGAAAAAACTATGCCAGAAAAAAGAGTCATTAAGACCGAGCATATCTTAACTGGCTGGACCAACATTGTAATAGAAGTGACTACCGACCAAGGCTCTTACTTTTTCCGTTTCCCCAGGAATCCATTTTGGTCAAAAATGATTGTAAAAGATGCTGCGGTCTGTAATTTTGTAGAAGGGAAGACCAGTTATTATACTCCCCAAATGAAACTTTGCTACGACGAAAAAAGACGCCCCTTTTCGGTTCATCAAAAAATCGAAGGCTATACTTTAGGCGACAGGATTTATCATTTGTCCCACACCGCGCTTACCGGCGTAGCTTATGATACTGCTAAATTTATCAAAGAGCTGAGCGGCATTGACCTTAGAGGCGCTCCTAAAGAAGTCAAAATGCCCCTTTCCGAATTTCTCTACGAATTAGACCACGAGCATTACAAAAATCACATCGACAAAGATCACGACTACATCAAAAAGACGGAAGAGAATAAACTCGTCCACGGCGACCTTAATCTCGGCAATATCTTACTAGACGAAAATGACAAGGTTATCGGCGTGATTGACTTTTGTTTCGCCGGCACCGGCAACCCCCAAATGGATACCGCGCGTATACTTTCTCGCCCAGTTCCGGCAGAATTTGAAAAAGAATTCCTAGCCCAATTCATCGATACCTCAGAAGTAGACCGTATGAAAACCGCTTGGAAACACATCGACGCCGGCTACGCCGAACACATCCGTACAAACTTCCCCGAAATCAACCTCAACCAACTCTAGTGTTGCAGTAACAGCTTAATATGCTCGGTCTCATATCCTGCATATAGGTTAAGTCTGATACATCCTTTTCCTCACTAACACACCGCACGTAGACCCCATCGACGCGGCGGCCGACGTTGCGGGTATATAGGCTACTACCATTGTAAGCCAGGTAGTACCGAAGCGCACCATTATACGCAGTACTGCCCCACCAGTACCCGTGCGTAGACTCATTGCCCAGCGTACCATTGTAGTAATTCCCACCCAGGACTGGGGAGAAGCTACTGATATAAGTAGTACTGCCTGGACTTGCTCCACCAATAGTATCTATTTGTTTGGTGGTAGGTAAGCTCCACCCTTTAGGACAAATACTTTCAGTAGTGATAACAGTTGTGCCGGTAGTATCGCTACTACTAGAATTTTTGATGGTTCCAGCACTAGCTACTACATAGTTATACCAAACAGTATTACCACCACTACCGGTATTAGAACCACTATGGATACAAGCGTTGGTGTATCCAGCCCCACTACCAATTCCAGTACTGGTGTTATACGTCCCATAGCACTCACCTCCGCTGGTGCCGCGTTTCTTGTGTCCATCCCTTGATACATTAGTGGATATAAAAAGACTAGACTTTAGGAGGCCTGGATACAGCGGATAGAACTACCGTTAGAACGACCGGCACCATTACCAGTATATAAACTACTATTATAATAATTCAAAGCGTACCGTCTCGCACCATTATATG
>JAFWKW010000002.1 GCA_017514125.1 Candidatus Saccharimonadota bacterium | reverse complement strand
TTTTCTGTCATCCACATATTCCCATTGATTTTCGCGACGGTATAGACCTTCCCATCCCTGCGGTCCGTGAGGCTGGCCGTCATACCCTCAGGCGTATCGGCTGCTACCTTTGCTGTCATATCCTGCATATAGGTTAAGTCTGATACATCCTTTTCCTCACTAACACAGCGGATGTAGGAACCATCGTGGCGGTAGCGACCACTAGTAAGGGTATTGAGGATACTACCATCATAATACATAAGATACCGTTGTGCGCCATTATATGTTGTGGAACTCCACCAGTTTCCGTTTGAAGCCACAGAAGAATTTCCACCATTGTAATAATGTCCGCCTAGAACTGGAGAAAAGCTTGAAATATAAGTAGTGCTGCCATCTCCTATACTAAGAGTTTGTACTTTGCTTGGCAAACTCCAGTTTTTGGGACATATGCTTTCTGTCGCTATGATAGTATTGTCTGTACCGGTTATAGTTCCGGCTGTAGCTGTCCCATAATTATACCAAACAGTATTACCACCACTACCGGTATTAGAACCACTATGGATACAAGCATTTGTATATCCAGCCCCACTACCAATTCCAGTACTAGAGTTATACGTTCCATAGCACTCACCCTCGCTGGTGCCGCGTTTCGTACCCATCCCTTGATACATTAGTGGATATAAAAAGACTAGACTTTAGGAGGCCTGGATACAGCGGATGTAGCGCCCAGTGTTGCGGCTGCCGTAGCTAGTATATAGACTACTGTCAGTGTAATGCAGGCGGTACCGAGCTGCACTATCATATGACATAGAACCCCACCAGAACCCGTACGTAGACTCATTGTACAGCGTACCATTGTTGTAACCCCCGCCCAGGACTGGGGAAAAGCTACCTACATACGCAGTACTGCTAGATCCTCCACTTAAACTGTCTATCTGTGTTTGGCTTGGCAATGTCCAGCCTTTGGGGCAGATAGACCTTCTATTTCGACTTCAACCCCGAATCAAAGTACATTTTCACGTAATCATACCCCCACGACATATCAAATCCAGAACTAATATATTTATTGAATTTGAAATACGGCAACCCATCAATATTCCTCGCCATCTTATCCGACACCCTAATTATTTCGTCTAGCGGCTCATCCTCGTTTACACACTTCTCAAATTTATCAGATAGCCCCACGCTTTTCCCAATTTCAATCCAATATTTTTTACTATTGCTATTCAACTTCGAAAACGCACTCTTCCCCGACTCCTTGAAATAATCATTCCACACCGTCGTAATCGCCTTGTCGTAATAATCCCAGAACTTCCCCTCGTTCTTCGCACAATACACCGCCTCCGCACTATAACGCGACGCAATCGACTTTGACGCTCCGTGTTCATACAAAAAATCCGACAACCGAATTTCCACCAAAATATCATTATCGGCGATGTATCTCTCAAAATCTTCCCTATTTTCGATAATCGCATTCTCAAACGCCACACAATAAGGACACACAATATCCGAATAGATAATAAAATAGTTCTCAGCTTCTTTGTTACCAATTATCGTCTGTTCATCCCAAATCATATCCGCGTTGGATGGTTTTTGATTAAAACTCGCCACCATCGCCGCCACAATCACCACAATAATTGCCACGATGCTTACAATTCTAACGATCTTTTGTTTTTTCATTCTTCCTCGCTAAATATTTTTCATTTACTATTATAACATATGCCTCCACGCCTAGTCTTTTGAGAGATAAAATCGCAATCACCACCGCCAGAATTGTCACAACAGTAGAAATCACTCCCGCAATCGCGAGCGACCCAGTCGAAAAAATCGCACCAAGAAGTGGCGTCAGAAGTGTCGTCCCGCAAGTTGGACACCCCGCACCAAGTGCCACTAGCCCCGTGATAATCCCCGCTTTCTCCACATTAGCCGAATTAGCATCGCCAGCCTGTTTCTTTTTTTGCCAAAGAAACACAATTAACCCCACCAAAATTCCCTGTAACAGCGCCAAAAGAAACGTCGGCAGCCACTCAGTAAAAATCTGATTCACCCCAAAAATACCAAGAAACGCATCAAGAAGAATCTTCATCGACCCACCAAACCCCACCGTCCCCATCAGCTCGAACTTCGAAAACCCACCAGCCAGCAAATTTATCAACATCCCAAAAAAGATAAAAGTCGGAATAAACCCATACCAAAACCTCTTTTCTTTAGTCGCCATCAAGATACCTTTTCCGGCGAGCACAAAATCATCTAGCCATTTCCTCCAGTTCATATTCACATTATACCACATTTGTGATATAATAATCATACGGCGCTGTAGCTCAGTTGGTAGAGCAGAGGCCTGAAGAGCCTTGTGTCACTGGTTCAAGTCCAGTCGGCGCCACCATCCGCAGAATGCTTCGCTAACGCTCGCATTCAAAAAGCGGATCGCCGTACTTGCGTAGCGGCGCCACCATTAACAACGTTGTAGATTATGGGCCGGTAGCTCAGCTGGTTAGAGCACGGGCCTTTTAAGCCCGGTGTCGAGGGTTCGAGCCCCTCCCGGCTCACCATAGAGGTTTTCCTCACCATTTTCTACAACGAGGGCGGTTAGCTCAGCTGGCTAGAGCGCGTCTTTGACGTAGACGAGGTCAGAGGTTCAACTCCTCTATCGCCCACCACCTATTTCAAGATCAAAACCACCTTCTGGTGGCTTTTTTGTCCCCTAAGAATCTCCACACACGATTTTGACACCCCATAATAATCCGAAAGCACCTTAACAAGAGCCGCATTTGCCTCCCCATCGTGTGCCCGCGCGTGTAAATACACCGTCAAACCCTCAGAAGATTCCACTACCTTCTGTACCTTTGCCCCCGGTTTTACCGTCACTTGAACTTTCATACTTTATATTATATAATAAAAAATAACATTATGGGAAGGGGGTATTCAAAATGTGTACTTTAGAAGAATTAAAAGACGACGAAAGTTTTTGGGATGAAATTCTGTACAGCAAACAAGGCGCACGTCATTATGACAAACTAGATGACGAAAGCAAAAATTGCAACTATGAGCTTTGTAAAAAATGTGGGGGAAAGTGCTGCCAGCGCTGTGGGTGTAATTTTTCTCCTGACGATTTTAGTGATTTATCATTTGATGGACTACTCAAAGAAATCCAAAAAGGTTATATCACTATCGATTTGGTTGACGGCGATCAATTCTATATCAATGGGATGATTTGGCTTGTTCGAATGAGAAATGTCAATAGCCCAATTGTCGAAAATCGGATTTTTCATCGCGGAGAAAGCGGTTGTATCGCTTTAAAAGAAAACGGCTGTCCGTTTGATTACGCGCATCGCCCAGCTGGAGGAAGGCTATTTATACCTGGCAAAAAAGGTTTTGGAAAAGATTGCCATACCCCTTACGGCACAGAAGAGGCTCTCCGAGAATGGAAAGCACACCAAAAAGTTCTATCTCAGCTCGTAGATTTTATCAAAGATACAAACTATCCCTGTCAAATCTAACTTTCGCCAAAAAGGGCCTTAATTTAAGAGGCTCTTTTTACCACTTAAAATATGTTATAATAAAACGATGAAAATTGGAATTTTTGACTCTGGCATCGGTGGCACCACTGTTATGAAAGCCATCAAAGACCTCCTGAAAGACGAGGAATATCTTTATATTGCCGATTCCAAAAATTGTCCCTACGGCGAAAAGTCCGACGAAGAACTTATAAAAATTGTCACAAATAACGTCAACGAACTCAAAAACTGGGGCGCCAAAATCATCGTCATCGCTTGTAATACTGCCACAGTTAAATGTATCAAAAATCTCCGTGAAAATTACCCTGAGATCAAATTTGTCGGCACCGAACCAGCTATCAAGCTCGCCACAAATACCGACGCCAAGAACATTCTCGTCCTCGCCACCCCTGGCACCGTCAAATCCGAGCGCGCTCATCAACTAATCGCCGAAAATCTTAAGAAAAATCAAAAAATCACCCTCCTCCCTTGTCCCGGCCTTGCCGACACTATCGAAAGAAAAGGTGACGTCACTCAAAAACTTACCGAACTCTTTAAAAACATCGACCAAAACCCCGACGTCGTCGTTCTCGGCTGTACCCACTATTCCCTTATCAAACCCGAAATTCAAAATTTCTTCAAATCCGCCAAAGTTATCGACGGAAATAGCGGCGTCGCTCACCGCGTCGCCGCTATTGTTAATTCTTTGAAATAAAGTACTATTTCTTTTTGGTGCTGGATTTACCAGCAATTTTGTCAGACTTAGCGGCAGCCTTTTCTACAGCTTCTTTTACCACTGCCGATGGCTTACGTTCAGTATTCTCCGCGATATCTCTGGTATTCCGCCAAATCATAATAAACATCATTGTAAGCTCATACCCGAGACGAACGGCGATTGGCCCAAGAATCAAACAGCCAAGCCAAACCAAAACGCCCGCGCCACCATAAGAGAGGAACGAGAACGAAAAGATGACTACAAAGATAGTCGCCATATAATAAATCATTTTAAGAATTGGCTCAATCCACATAATTTTGAACGACAAAAATTCCTTTAGCCACTTCAAAAAATTATTTTTTGGCTCCGTATTTGGCTTTACAAACAAGAAATAAACCAAAATCCCGCCAATAAAAGCCGCGATTCCGGCAATTGCCATCCAAATAGCCATCTCAGCTGGGACAGTAACGTCATACGTAGCTGGGGTAGTATAATATGTGCTATACATTAAATAACTCCTTTTACTTATTGTTATCCATATTATACCATATATTTTTATGTTATAATATTTTTATATTATATGAATAGAGTACCCCTAGCGGAGAGGATGCGACCACAGACTCTAAAGGAAGTCGTTGGCCAAGAAAAAATCATAGGTGAAGGCAAAATTTTGACCGAAATTGTCAAAAAAAAGGAGCCCGTCAACCTAATTTTTTGGGGTCCTCCCGGCACTGGCAAAACCACTCTCGCACGCATCTTGGCTAAAGAATTCAAAGCCGACTTCATCGAAATTTCCGCCGTCACCTCTGGCAAAAAAGACATCGAGCTCGTCATTGAACGAGCCAAACAAAACTGGAATCTAAAAATTCGCACAGTACTCTTTGTAGACGAAATCCACCGTTTCAACAAAGCGCAACAAGACGCTTTCCTCCCTCACGTCGAATCTGGCCTCATTACCCTTATCGGTGCCACCACCGAAAACCCCTCTTTCGAGGTGATTTCCCCACTCCTCTCTCGCTCTCGCGTAGTTGTCGTCTCTCCTTTAGATAAAAAATCCATCTTAAAAGTCCTAAAAAGCGCTATCAAATCAGAAAATATCAAAATAGAAAAAAACGCCCTAGACTATCTAGCCGAGCTCTCTGGTGGCGATGCTCGCTCTGCTCTAGGGGACCTAGAACTCGCCGCTTCACTCGCTCAACCTATTACAAGAGAAACGGTCGAAGAAGCCGCCGGCAAAAAACTCCCCGGATATGACAAAAAAGGCGACCATCACTACGACAATATCTCCGCTTTTATCAAATCCATGCGCGGCTCCGATGTCGACGCCGCTCTCTATTACCTAGCTAGAATGGTAAGCTCCGGCGAAGATCCCAAATTTATCGCGAGGCGTATGGTAATTTTCGCCTCCGAAGACATCGGTCTTGCTGGAAACGGAGCTCTAGCACTCGCCACCGCCTGTTTTGGGGCCGTGGAAAGAGTCGGTATGCCCGAATCCGGTCTCATCCTCGCCCACGCCACCGTCGCTCTCGCTCTTTCTAAAAAATCTCGCGCCACCACCGACGCTTGGTATAAGGCTCTCGATCTTGCCAAAAAATCGATGAACGAGCCCGTCCCTACACACTTAAGAAACGCCCCCACCAAGCTTATGAAAGACTTAGGGTTTGGCAAAGGCCAAAAATGGGAAGCCGGCTTCCATCTCGACAAATCCTACCTCCCCGACAGTATCAAAAACCAAAAGATCTGGCCTCAAAGTTAAACTTTATTAATCACCGGTATCACAATCGGCGTATGCCCCGTAGCATCAAATAGAATATGCGTAATATCTGTTTTGATTTCTTCTTTCAGCACCTTCATCTCTGGATCAGTCGAAATCGACTTATCGGTTTTTTGCCTCAGATAATGCCGGATTTTCCCAATCAGCTCTTCCGAATTATCTAGATAAATAAACGCTCTCGACACTATATCTGGTGTTTTCATGAGATGCCCAGTCTTCTTATTTAGGGTGAGAATTATCACAAAAATCCCTTCCCTAGAAATATGAATCCGATCTTTCACTACCGCCTCGTGTACCGGCTTATCCGCATCATCATAAAGTTTGTTCCCCACCGGAATCCTACCACATTTTTTGATAGTTTTATCGGGGAGAAGTTCAATAATATCCCCGTCATCCGGAAGAATAATTCTATCATGTGGGATCCCTACTACATTCTCTGCCATCTCAGCATTGTGCTGAAGCATATAAAATTCACCATGATATGGCACATAATTAGTCGGATGAAGTCTGGTTACAAATTCTACGTGATCCTCGTAATAAGCGTGCCCAGAAAGATGCAAAGGCCCAATATTAGTAAGATGCGTCTTGCCATTTTGAATCACCTGCGCCCCCTCACGGAGTAATCCGTCCACGGTAGACACCACGTGTGGTTCATTTCCCGGAATCGGATTAGACGAAAACACCACCGTATCAGTCGGTTTAATTTTGATATACTTATGCGCCCCTGTCACCATCCGATTTAGCACGGCGTTTAGCTCCCCCTGAGAACCAGTACAAACGATACAAACCTTCTCGTCCGGCAGTTTCAATGTATCTTCCATCTTCACAATCGTATCTTTCGGCACCTTAATCGACTTAGACCTCAGCGCCACTTCTACGTTATTAATCATCGAAAATCCCGAAAACGCCACTTTTCTCCCTCTTTTAGCAGCCTCTTTCAAAATCAATTCAATTCTCAAAATCTGCGATGAAAAACACGAAATAATCACCCTACCCCCGGCATAATGGTCCATCACCCGCCCCAAGTTCTCACCTACATCGTATTCAGAATGTGGATGCCGTCCTGGCGAGTCGATATTTGTGGACTCATTTAGCATCAAATCAACCCCCTCTTTCGCCACAATCTCATCAATTCTCTCGTAATCCGTCTGGATTCCCATCGGATTTGATTCATAACGCCAGTCCCCCGAGAAGTAAATCAGCCCATTCGGAGTCCGCACAATAATCGCCGTATTCCCTGGGATCGAGTGAAGCGTATGAATAAACTCCACTGAAAAGTTCTCCGACACCTTAATTTTTTCGTGCTTAAACGGATCCACCGAGATATAGTTCATTTCCGGCGCATCTTCAAGCTCGCTCATCTGTTTTTTAATCATCCCAATTGTAAAATCCGTCCCATAAATCGGCGTCAAATTCGAAAAATGAGGAAGTAAATGCTTACACGCCCCAATATGGTCAAGATGCGCGTGGGTAAAACAAATCGCCTTCACCTTGGATTTATTATCCTCAAGGTATTTGATATCTGGAATCATATAATTCACCCCTGGATAATCATCTCCCGCAAAGAGCACTCCCATATCGATAATAATCATCTCAGACTTGTATTCTACGATGGTCATATTTTTACCAATCCCAAACTCACCCACACCCCCAATTGGGATAACCTTCACCGCCTCTGGATCTGGTCGCATACTCTTAAGTTTCGCATTTGTCATCTGCTCGCCACCATAGCCATTATAGCGAGATTTGTCCACCGGCACCCCAATAATATGTTGAGTCGCTTGCGCATTCACATCCTGAGAGAGCATTCTCTGATGATGAACCATATCGCCTTTTTTAGCCGATACGGATAGATTCACCTTACGCTTCTCCGCCGCAGTTTGCTTGGCATTTTCAGCTTTAGTAGCGGCTTTTTTGCCCTGAGCGGCCTTTTTTGCCCCCTTAGAGCCGTTTTTCGCCGAACCAGGCTTAAGAGCCACTAATTTCGCATCCTTGCCTCCAGGCTTAAAATTTGAGTTAAAATTGCGCTTTTGTGCTTCTTCAAACTGTTTTTTGATATCTCCAATTCTCTCAGCCCTGGATTTTAAGAGCCGGGCACGCCGCTCTTCCTCGTTTATTTTCATAAGTTCCTTTTTATTACAAGTAAATTCGCTACCTCTATTATACCAAATCACTTGCATTTTTTCAAGTCTTTTGCTATAATTACAATATTACCAAATATAGACCGACCCAGCAGGGCCGGTTGTTTTAATAGAAAGGAAAAAATGGAAGGATTAGATTTGAAGCAAATGTCTGCTATGGTAGACATCATTGCTGAAGAAAAGGGCTTGCCAAGAGAAACCGTCCTTAGCGTCATCGAGCAAGCCATTGCTGCTGCTTGGCGCAAAGACAACGGTGAAAGAGATATGAACGTCCGTGCCGTCTTAAATACCAATACCGGAGAGGCCGACGTCTACGTCGCAAGAGAAGTCATCGAAGACGATCTCGCTTACAACCCAGCTACCGAAGTTCCTCTAAAAGAGGCCGGGAGTGGCGCCAAAATCGGCGACATCGTAGAAGAAAAGCACCTAGTCACTGGATTTGGCCGCGTAGCTGCCCAGACTGCCAAACAAGTAGTCATCCAAAGACTCCGTGAAGCCGAAAACGACGCTGTTCTCGCCGAATTTGAGGATAAAGTTGGTACCATTGTCACTGGTGTAATCGCCAGAGTCGAGCCAAAAATCGTCCGTATCGACCTCGGTCGTGCTAGCGGCATTATGCCTCGCTCCGAGCAAATCGACGGCGAATATTACACCGTAGGCTCTCGTATCAAAGTTTATGTTAAAAACATCGAAAAAAGTGACCGCGGCGCACAACTTATCTTGTCCAGAGGTTCCGCTGAATTCATCGAATGTTTATTCCGTCAAGAGGTTCCAGAAATCGAAAGCGGCACCGTCGAGATTAAAGGCATCGCCAGAGAAGCCGGCCGCCGCACCAAAATCGCTGTTACAAGCAACGTCCCTGGCGTCGATCCAGTTGGTACTTTTGTCGGTGGTCGTGGCGTCCGCGTAGGAGCCGTTATGAACGAAATCGGCGACAAAGAAAAAATCGACATCATCACCTGGAGCGACAATCCATCTGAATATATCAGAGAGGCTCTCTCTCCTGCCGAAATCAACAAGGTAGAAATCGACGGCAAAAAAGCCACTGTATTAGTATCCGAAGAGATGCAATCTATCGCCATCGGCAAACAAGGCCAAAACGTCCGCCTAGCTTCTAAACTCACCGGCTACGACATCGACATCGAACTCGTCAAAGCCACCACCAAGAAGAAGAAAAAGAACGTGGAAGATTCTTTGTTATCTGCGTTAGAAGAAGCAGAAGATTAAGACTTCATAGTAGGGATGCTCCGCAAGGAAGGAGGAGCAACGGAGCGAAACGTACTAATGGTACGTAGAGCGAGTAGCGCACCTCCTGACGAAGCGGAGCGCCCTAATATGAAGTCTATTATCAAAAAAGACCCCTTGAGGGGGTCTTTTTTGATAACTTGGCACCTTCCTAGTTTCCCGCTTTCGCAGTATAATCGGCGCTACTGGGCTTGACTTCTGTGTTCGGAATGGGAACAGGTATTTCCCCAGCGCTATGGGCACCAAATGGTAATAACAGAGTGTCTATTATTACTATTGAT
>JAFWKW010000013.1 GCA_017514125.1 Candidatus Saccharimonadota bacterium | reverse complement strand
GGCTAACGTAGACCTTGAGGCTCTAGCTAAGAAAACCGTGGGGTCTTCTGGTGCGGATCTTGCGAATATTGCCAATGAAGCGGCGATTACAGCGGCAAGAGAGGGACATAAGGCGATTTCGAATAATGATGTAGTAGAAGCGTTTGAAAGAGTGGCGATTGGGCCGGAGAGAAAGTCTAAAGTAATGACGGAAAAAGAGCGTAAGATTACGGCTTATCACGAGGCGGGGCATGCGATTGTAGGGCACGTGTTGCCAGATTCTGACCCAGTACATAAAGTGACGATTATTCCGCGTGGGCAGACTGGTGGGGTGACTTGGTTCTTGCCACCAGAGGATAAAAGTTACAAGAATATTTATGAACTGAAAGATATTTTGGCGCGAGCGATGGGTGGTAGAATTGCCGAGAAATTGATTTTTGGGTCGGACGCTATCACGACTGGTGCATCATCTGATCTTAAACACGTAGCGGAACTTTCGAAATCGATGATTATAGAAGAAGGTATGGGTGATAATACGCGTAATTTGGTATTTCCGGGTGAAGAAACAGGATATTATACGATTACTACGGGTAAACCATACTCAGAGAAAACCGCGGAATTAATCGATGCTGAGGTAAAGAAATTGACGGATGAGGCTGCGGTGAGGGCAGAAGCGGTGCTGAAAGCTAATAAGAAGGTTTTGGATGCGTTGGCTGAAGAACTTCTTAAGTCTGAGACTTTGGAAGAGACAGAGTTAGAACCGATTCTGAAGGACGCAAAGATGCCTTTGAGTGCAAAATTATATAAATAGAAAAGGAGGATTTGATGGAAAGGTTGATTAAGTTTTTTAAGCCAGAAAAGTATGTGCTAGATTTGGATATAGATAAGGCGAAGAAAACGATTGGGGGGAAAGTGACGGTGTCTGGTGAGGTTCTAAATGAAGTGGTGAAGTTCCATGCGGTTGATTTGAAAATCTCGGATGTGGTGGTAAATGGTAAAAAATATAAATTTGAGGCGGATGATGAGGTTTTGACAGTTTTTGATGTAGACTTGGGCTCGGCAGAGATTGAGATTTTTTATGAAGGGAAGTTGAACGAGAATATGCAGGGAGCATATCTTTCGACTTATGAATATGAAGGTGGGGTTGAAACGATTGTGGCGACCCAGTTTGAAAGTCATTATGCCAGAGAAGCCTTTCCTTGTGTTGATGAGCCGGCAGCCAAAGCGGAGTTTGATGTAAAAATTACAACACCTGATAAGGATGATTTGATTTTGGTTAATACACCGTCACCTAGGATGTCTACTTATCTTCTCGCGTGGGTGATTGGAAAATTCCACGGAAAAACCATCAAAAATGCGCACGGAGTAGAGATTACGACTTATTGTGCGCTTAATCAGGATGTGGATGCGGTAGATTTTGCGAATGAGATTGCGGCGAAATCTCTGGAATTTTATGATGATAATTTTGGAGTGCCGTATCCTTTGAAGAAGTTGGTACAGGTGGCTTTGCCGGATTTTGAGGCGGGAGCAATGGAAAACTGGGGGTTGGTAACCTATAGGGAATCGATGCTACTGGCTGGCAAGGCGGCAACTCTTGGTACTTATAAGGGGGTAGCACTAACGGTGGCGCACGAACTTTCGCATCAGTGGTTTGGGGATCTCGTAACGATGGAGTGGTGGGATGATTTGTGGCTCAATGAATCGTTTGCGACCATAATGGAATATTATGCGGTAGATTATATTCACCCGGAATATAAGATTTTTGAAGGATTCTTTACGGGGGACTGCCTCGCGGCTCTTAGGCGTGACTGTCTTTCTGGGGTACAATCGGTACACCAAGATGTGAAGGATCCGGAAGAAATTGCAACTTTGTTTGACCCGGCGATTGTGTATGCTAAAGGTGCGAGATTAATGTTGATGCTGATTAGGCTGATGGGTTGGGAGAATTTTTGTAAGGGTGTGACAGAATATTTTGAGAAATATCAATATAAAAATACAGTAGGGGATAATCTATGGGATGCTTTGACGCCGCATACTGATTTTGATACTGGCAAGTTGATGCATGCGTTTATTGATAAGCCGGGGTATCCGGTGGTGTTTGATGATGGGGTTGGCGATTTTAAGAAGTTTTCACAGAAGAGATTTTTGCTTGACTCTAAGATGACAAAATCGGATTGGCCACTGCCGGAGATTTTGGAAGATATGAGCGGGCACTATATTTTGAATTTGACTGATGCGGAGTTTGAAAAAGAACTTTCTGATTTTGAGTCTTTGGGACTGGAAGAAAAATTAAGACTTCTTATCGACCGAGATTTGGTGTCGAAGACTACGCTTGCTCCGTCGGCATCGCTTTTACCTTTGGTATGGAAATTCCGAGAAGAAAAATCGGCGGCGGTGTGGAATATAATTCTGACAATTGTGTCGGGACTGAAAATTTTCTTTAAATACGGGTCTTCTGAGGAGAAAAAATATAAAAAGTTTGTGAAAGAATTGGTAGAGCCGGGGCTTGAATATACAGGACTTAAAACTCGCAAGGACGATGATGAGAATATTTTAAGACTTCGGGCAATACTTCTTGCACTTGATTTTTATGCGGAAAATCAAGAGAATTTGAAGAGCCTAGCTAATATGTATTCTCGAGATTATAGTAAGCTTGACAAAGAGATTCGGGCGGATATTTTGGATGCGAAATTGTGCTTGGAGCCTTCGTTTGTGGATGAATATATTGAGGCATATAAGACGGAAGTTGATCCGGAGATTAAGTTTGACCTTCTCGTGGCGATGACTTTGACAAAGGATGAGAAGGCTTTATCTAAGGTGATGAAATTGCTTGACCAGCCAGAGGTAGTAAAGCCGCAGGATCAGTTTCATTTGTTTATTTATCTATACAGAAATCCGGTGGTGAAAGATTTGACGTTTGAATGGCTTGAAACGCATTGGGATTATGTGAAGAAAATTTCGGGTGATAAGTCGCTAGATAATTATCCGAGGTATATGGCGGGGAGTGTGAAGACTTATGAAGATTACGAAAGATACTATGGGTTCTTTGAACCTTTGTCTGCTATGCCGGCGCTTTCGCGGGCGGTGGAGATGGGGAAGAATGAGATCGCCGCTAGGCTAAAGTTGATTGATAGCGATAAAAAAGAGGTTGTGGAAGAATTAGAAAAAATGGAAACAGCAAAATAAGATTTTGTATCCATCCCTTGATATATTAGTGGATATAAAAAGACTAGACTTTAGGAGGCCTGGATACAGCGGATGGAGAAGCCACGGTAAGAACCGTAATCGTTGCCGGTATATAGATTACTACTATTGTATCCAAGATAGTACCGTATCACACCATTATACGCCATACTACTCCACCAACGCCCACGCGTAGTTTCCTGGCTCAATGCACCATTGATATAATATCCACCTAGAACCGGGGAAAAACTTGATATATAAGTATTACTTCCGGGTGATGTTCCGCCGATAGAGTCTATTTGTGCTGTTGTTGGCAATGTCCAGCCTTTGGGGCAGATGAGAAACGCGGCACCAGCGGGGGTGAGTGCTATGGGACTTATGACTCTAGCACTGAAACTACTAGTGGACCTGGTTTTGTCAATGCTTGTATTCATAGTGGTTCTAATGCTGGCAGTGATGGCAATACGGTCTGGTATAACTATATGGTAGCTTCAGCAGGAACCATAAAGAATTCCAGCTCAACTGATACTACTGGTACTACTATTATAGCCACAGAAAGCATTTGTCCTAAAGGTTGGAGTTTGCCAGCCAAGGAGCAAATAGATATTTTCGGTGGGGCATCACCTGGCAGCAGTGCTTATGTATCAATTTTTTCTCCAGTTTTAGGCGGATATTATACCAATGGTACACTATTCAGTGAAACTACGCGCGGAGCCTGGTGGAGCTCTACGGCATCTCGTGGTGGGGCACGGTACACTGTGGATTACAATGGTAGTAGCCTATATACCACCGGTCACTACCGCTACGGTAGTTATTACATCCGCTGTGTTAGTGAGGAAAAGGATGTATCAGACTTAACCTATATGCAGGATATGACAGCAAAGGTAGCAGATAGCCCCAAAGGCTGGACATTGCCAACTGTAGAGCAAACTCGTAGCATAGGGCCAGATGATGGTAGTACTACTTATGTCAGTAGCTTTTCCCCAGTCCTGGGCGGGTATCACCGCAATGGTACGCTGAACGGTGAGTCTACGTACGGGTCCTGGTGGGCCAGTACTGTGTATGATAGTGCGGTACGGTACATCCTGTATTACCATGGTAGTAGCCTATATACCGGCAGCCTCTACCGCTACTATGGGTACTACGTGCGGTGTATCCAGGCCTCCTAAAGTCTAGTCTTTTTATATCCACTAATGTATCAAGGGATGACGGTCCTCAGATTCAGCTTAACGTCATATCCTGCATATAGGTTAAGTCTGATACATCCTTTTCCTCACTAACACAGCGGATGTAGAGGCCACCATTGCGATAATAGTTACCAGTGAATAGGCTACTACTATTGTAACCTAGGGGGTAACGCTGTGCGCCATTATATGCGGTATCGCTCCACCAATATCCCTCCGTAGACTCATTATTTAACGTACTATTATAGTAATATCCGCCATGGACTGGAGAAAAATTAACAGCATATCTATTATTGTCTATTTGTTTCTTGGTTGGTAGATTCCAGTTTTTAGGACAAATACTTTCCGTAGGTGTAGTAGTATTATTTGTACCAGTTATGGTTCCAACAGTAGCTGCTGAATAACTATACCAGACCGTATTGCCCTCGCTATAAGCATTTGAGCCACTGTGAATACAAGCGTTGGTATATCCAGGTCCACTACCGATTTTAGTACTAGTATTATAAGTTCCATAGCACTCACCCCCGCTGGTGCCGCGCTTTAAATTTATACGTCGATAGTGAGGGAGGAAGGGGTGATGGTGAGGGTGGAGCCGGGGGTGGCGGCGCCGGAGAGGATGGCGGAGGCAACGATGTTTTCTACGGTCTTTTGGACGATGCGACGCATTGGACGAGCGCCCATTTTGGGGTCGTAGCCTTTTTCGATTAGGATCTGTTTGGCTTCGTCGGTGACGACGACGGAAATCTTTTGGTTGCTAAGAGTTTTGTTAGTAGAGGCAATCATAAGGTCTAGGACTTTTAGCAAATCTTCTTTTGAAAGCGGGCTGAATAGACAAATCTCGTCAAAACGGTTTAAGAATTCGGGTTTGAATTCATTGTTTGTGATGAGAGAGTCAATTAACTCGTCTTTGAAAGAACCAATAGCTTGACCGGCGGAAATTTTTTCTCTTATCGTGTCGGCACCGGCGTTTGATGTTGCGATAATGATACAGTCGCGGAAACTGATTTCGCGGTTTTTTTCGTCCCTTAGGATGCCTTCGTCGAGAACCTGAAGGAGAGTAGTAAGGACGGCGGGATGGGCTTTTTCGATTTCGTCTAGGAGGACTACCGAGAAAGGCTTTTTCATAACTTCGGCGGTGAGGCTGAGGGCGTCGGTAGCACCGTCACGAATAAGGCGGGCAACATCGTCGCTTGATACAAATTCGTTCATATCCAATCTAATAATGTCGTCTTCACCGCCAAAATAAGTAGCAGCTAAGGCTTTTGCGAGTTCGGTTTTGCCGACACCGGTAGGACCGAGGAAGAGGAAAGTGCCAATGGGTCGACCTTGGTTTTTGATGCCGGCAGCGGCACGACGTAAAGAATTAGAGACGGCGGAAACGGCTTCGGCTTGATCAATCATACGTTCGTGGATGAGCGATTCTAAGTTTAGGAGTTTGTCTCGATCTTCGGTGGCGGTGGCAATTTTGACTTTGACACCGTAAGACTGTTCGACGGCGTTTTGGACGGAGGCGGTGGTGACGAAACCGTTTTCGGCAAAGCTGGCAGCGGATTCGAGAAGTAGCCTGGCCTTACCTGGCATAACGACATCGTGGATGTATTGCTCGCTTAAACGATAGGCTTCGGTGAGAGAGTGGTAGGTGTAGGTGACGTTTTTCTGAGATTCGATATAAGGGATTTGATCCATAAGGATTTTGAGAGTTTCGATGCGATCAGTGGGGTGGACCATAATTTTATTAATAGAACTAGCAAGAGCAGGGTTTTTGGCAGAGATTTCGAGGAACTTTTGGTCGTCCATAATGAGAATGATACGGATGGCGCCGTTTTCTAAGATTGGGAGAAGAAGATTTGAGATATCGATAGAGCCGGGACCTTCTTCGAAAAAGAGGTGGGCGTTGTCGAGGCAGAGGATGATATTTTTGGCAGAATAAACTTCGTTCATAATAGCGATTAAAAGATACTCGAGGTCGCCGGGGTTTTTGGCGGCGGAAATGAGGCTAGAAGCATTTAAAGAATAGATTTGACGATAGCGGAGGTTGTTTGGAATGTTAGAATCGGCATTCATAAGAGTTTCGGCAAAAGTGCTGACGATGGTAGAGCGACCGGAGCCGTAAGCACCGATTAGAGCGACGTTTTCACGGCCGGGATGAGAGAAAATATGAATCATTTTTTCAAAGATTTCGGCGTTTTCGGCTTGTTGGACTTTTTCGGCGTTATTGATATAACGGTTTGAAAGGTTGGTAGCGAAACGTTCGAGAGTCGGGGTGTAGCCGAAAGCGAAATCGCGGGCGATGCCACCGGTTCGGACGTGTTTTTTGGAACTTTTGACTAGACCGTTTAGGTAATTAAACCAGATAATGCCTTGATAAAGATCGTCAATGGAGAGCTGGAAATATTTAAGAATTTGCTCGTAATCGGGGCGGTTTTTGATGATGGCGACGGCAAGAATGGAACCGGTGATTTCGGTAGAATTCAACTGATGGCAAATTTCACAAGCGGTGCTGTAGATGTTTTCGATGGGAATATTTGGAGTGATTTGCTCGAAAAAGGCGATGGGGAGTTCGAACCTCGCCATAAGGAATAGACCACTTCTGGTTTTTGGTAAAATTGGGATTAAATCTAGAGTAGTGAAGTCTGGCTTTAAAAGAAGAAGTAGATCTTCGGAAATGAGGTCGGTGAAATCGTTGGAATTAACTTTGGCAGGGATTTCTTTAAGAGCGTTTTTGGTCCAAAAGAGAATAATGACGGGGACCACTGAAAAGCCGATAAGAAGCCAACTTAAAGAATTTTTGAGGAAGATTAAAGCGATGCCGCCGGCGAGAAGAGCGATGATGAGGATAATTAGAAGAACAGTGAAAGGGGGGTTATTGAAACGTCGCTTTTCACGGGCGAGTTTGACACGGGGGTTTTTAGGATCATAATTCATAGAGTGACTCCTATGATAGTTAGAATAACACCGGCGATGGGAGTAAGAGGGATGAGCGGCCAGAGGATAATAAGGACAAGACTAATGGTGCCGCCGAGGATAATAAGGATACAACCAGTGATGAGTAAGATGAGTCGTGAAAAAAAGCCGACGATGCGGGAAACGAGGCGGTCGACAAACATATGCCATTTGAGATCGAGAGAAGAATCGGCGGCGGCGGAATCGGCGGAGATTTGGCGGAAAGGTTTGAAGAGAGTGCGGATGAGGGAATTCATAGAGAAAAAATCGGTAAGACTTGAAAAAGCGTTTTTGACTTTGCCAATAAAAACACCCCAACCGGAGATATACCACCAAGTGAAGGATTTTAGAATAATCATAACTTTATTATAACATAGTAGTGGGACTTTTAAGGAAAAGAAAGCCCCAACGATGGGACTATTTTGGTGCCCGAGACAGGGGTTGAACCTGCACGATATTGCTATCACTAGCACCTGAAGCTAGCGCGTCTGCCAATTCCGCCACTCGGGCTCACTTTGCTCGCCCGTGCGTGCCGAGGGGCAAACGGGCTTAGCTTTGTTATAGCATATTTTGCAAGATAAAGCAATAAATGATACAATATAGATATGATTACAGTGAATTTTAGTCCGAGAATAGACGAAAATAAACTAAAACAAATCTTGGGGGAAATTGAAGACGACAAAATGGGGGGATGGGTGAATTTGCCGGTGGAGTTTGATGATGGAGAGTTGGCACGGATTAGGCTGACGGCAGAGAGGATTAAGGAAGATTCAGAAGTTTTGGTGTGTATTGGGATTGGCGGATCGTATCTGGGGCATAGGGCAATTATTGAAGCGTTGCAACCTAAAGGTGGAGTGGAGATTGTGTATGCGGGAAATTCGCTTTCTCAGAGAGAACTAGATGCGGCACTTAAAAAAGTGAAAGACCGGGATTTTTCGATTAATGTGATTTCTAAGTCTGGGACGACGATGGAGCCGGCGAGAGCTTTTGAGGCTTTTAAGAAAAAATTGGCTGAGAGATATGGTGTAGCGGGTGCGATTAGACGGATTTATGTGACGACGGATGGGAGTAAGGGGGCTCTTCATAACGAAGCGGAGAGAGATAACTATACGAGATTTGCGATTCCAAATGATTTGGGCGGAAGGTATTCGGTTTTGTCGGCGGTGGGGCTTTTGCCGATGGCGGCAGCCGGAGTGAATATTAATGATCTACTTGATGGGGCGGCGGAATTTGTGGAAAGTATGGAAAAAGTAGAGAGAATAGAAATCGAGAAACCGGAAGTAGAAAAAGCAAAAACATCAGAAACACCGGAGGCGACAGATAAAGCGGAAAAATCAGAAAAATTAGAAAAGTCAGAAAAACCGAAAGAGGCAGAGAAGTCAGACGAACCAGAAAAGTCGGAAAAATCAAAGGCGCCAGAAACGCATACGTTGCCCTTGAAAGCTAATGGACAACCGGATATAGAAGGTGAAGAAATAGAAGATGAAGAAGTTAAGAAAATAATGGGTGAGAAAAAGGGTGAGGAAGACGAAAAAAAGCCTGTTGATGAAGAAAAGAAGGACGAGAAAAAATCTGAGAAAGAAGCTGAGAAAGAAGCTGAGAAAGAAGAAAAGAAGGAATATAAAGAGGTAAGATCGCTTAATGTGGCAAACCCGGCATTTAAATATGCTTTTATGCGAAAACTTTTATCGGATAAAGGGTATGATACGGAGGTATTTGCGAGTTTTGAACCTTCCACAATGTATTTCAATGAGTGGTTGAAACAGCTATTTGGTGAATCGGAAGGGAAAAATCGACAAGGGATTTTTCCGGCAAGCGTGATATATTCTACGGATCTTCATTCGCTCGGTCAGTTTATGCAAGATGGGCGGAGAAATTTATTTGAGACGATTATCAATTATCCGACGGATGATTTAAATGCTAAAGTTGTGGAGGCGGTACAGACTGCGCATGGCAAGGGTGGGCTGCCGGTTCTGAAGATCGATGTGACAAGTTATGATGCGAAAGGGTTTGGTGAGCTTATTTATTTCTTTGAAATGGCATGTGCGATTTATTGTAAGCTAGTGGGGGTGAATCCGTTTGATCAGCCGGGTGTAGAAGCTTACAAGAAAGAACTCGCTCGTTTGATGGAAGAAAGTGATATATAATATATATATGAAGAAACGAATTGTATTAGCACTTGGTGGAAATGCTTTACAAAAACAAGGTGAAGTTTCGGCTGAGGCACAGAAAAAAGTAGCAAACGAAGTGGGGGAAATGGTGGCGGAACTTGCGCCGTCTTATGAAATTGTATTGGCGCATGGTAATGGGCCGCAGGTGGGGAATATTTTGATTCATGAGGAAAATGCCTCGACGGAAGCGGCACCAGCGATGCCACTTGAAACAACGGTAGCAATGAGTCAAGGGCAAATTGGTTATTGGCTAACGCAAGCGATTGACAATGCTTTTATTAAACGTGGACGTACGGCAAAAGTGGCGACGGTAGTATCGCAAGTGGTGGTATCGCGCGATGACCCGGCTTTTAAAAATCCAACTAAACCGATAGGGCAATTTTATACTGCTAGGGAGGCTTTGAAATTGGCTAAAGAAAAGGGTTGGACGGTGAAGGAAGACGCAGGGCGAGGTTGGCGGAGAGTGGTGCCGAGTCCAAAGCCGATTGACATTGTTGAGAAAAAGACGATTTCGGAACTGATAGCGGATGGTGCAATTGTGATTGCAGCGGGGGGTGGAGGGATTCCGGTTTATCGGACGAAGATTTTGAAACGCCTTAAGGGTGTGGATGCGGTGATTGACAAAGATTATGCGGCGGAAAAATTGGCGGAGCTGGTGAAAGCGGATATATTTGTGAGTGTGACGGCGGTTCCTAATGCGTGTGTAGGATTTGGGACGCCGGAAGAAAAGGCACTAGGCAAAGTGACGGTTTCGGAAGTTGAAAAATATTTGCCAGAATTTAAAGCAGGTTCGATGTTGCCGAAGGTGCAGGCGGCAATAAGCTTTGCGAAAAAAGGTGGAACGGGAATTATTACTGATATCGATCATCTCAAAGATGCATTAAAAGGAAAAGCTGGTACCATAATTACGAAATAGTATTTTTTTGTAATTTTTGTTAATGCTTATGCTATAATATGTACTATGGATGGGTATACATTATCACACGAAGTTCCGTCACGTAAAGATTTTATTGATACGGCGGATTTTGACCAATCAGAAATTTTAGATATTATTAGAACCTCTCGGACGGTGAGAGCTTTTATTAAAGAAGGTGGATATCTCAATTCACTTTTTCATAAGACCTTAGCAATGCTTTTTGAGCAGAAATCTACTAGAACGAGAGTGTCTTTTGAAGTAGCGATGGCGCAATTGGGCGGACACGCTCTGAATCTTGCGCCGGGCGCAATTCAGCTAGGTGCACATGAAACAATTGAAGATACGGCGCAGGTGCTTGGTAGAATGTGTGATATGGTGATGGCGAGAGTAGATAGGCATGATTCGATTGAGGCTCTTGCAAAATATTCACAGGCACCAGTAATAAATGGGATGAGCGAAAAG
>JAFWKW010000012.1 GCA_017514125.1 Candidatus Saccharimonadota bacterium | reverse complement strand
TGCCAGTATCTGGTCCTATCGTACGAGTTTGTGCTATAGTTGGTAGTGTCCAACCTTTTGGACACACACTTTCTGTACTAACATTTGTATTATTAGCATTACTAGTACTACTAGTATCTACTATTGTTCCGGCCGTAGCAGTACCATAGTTATACCAAACAGTATTACCGCTAGTGTAGTCATTAGAACCGCTATGGATACAAGCGTTGGTGTATCCAGCCCCACTACCAGTTTGGGTACTAGAGCTATATGTCCCATAGCACTCACCCCCGCTGGTGCCGCGTTTCCCATCTGCCCCAAAGGCTGGACATTGCCAAGTAATGACCAAATTAATACCCTAACCGGAGGGTCTAGCAGTCCTATGTATGTTTCTAGTTTTTCCCCAGTCTTAGGCGGACTTTACGGCAATAGTACGTTGAATAGTGAATCTACACGCGGGTTCTGGTGGGGTTCTGATAAATACGATGGGGCGATTCGGTATGTTCTGTATTACAATGGTGATAGCCTACTTATCGGTAGCAACAGCCGCCGCAGCGGTAACTACATCCGCTGTATCCAGGCCTCCTAAAGTCTAGTCTTTTTATATCCACTAATGTATCAAGGGATGGATACGAGAAACGCGGCACCAGCGGGGGTGAGTGCTATGGGACTTATGATTCAAGTACCGGAACTGGTAGTGGAGCAGGATATGTAAATTCTTGTATTCATAGTGGATCAACAGAACATAGTGGTGGTAATACCGTTTGGTATAACTACGTAGTAGCAACTGCTGGAACAATTAAAAATTCTAGTAGTAGCGATACTACCGGCACAACTGTTATCACTACTGAAAGTGTTTGCCCCAAAGGCTGGACATTGCCAAGCAAAACACAAATAGATAGCTTTGGCGGAGCATCACCAGGCAGTAGCATTTATGTGCCAAGCTTTTCCCCAGTTCTAGGCGGGTATTACGGCAATGGTACGCTGCGCGATGAGTCTACGCGCGGGTTCTGGTGGGGCAGTACTGCGTATAATGATGCGAATCGGTACGGCCTGTCTTACGACGGTAGTAGCCTATATACCGGCAGCCACAACGTCCGCTACGCTGGCATCTACATCCGCTGTGTTAGTGAGGAAAAGGATGTATCAGACTTAACCTATATGCAGGATATGACAGCATCCATCCCTTGATACATTAGTGGATATAAAAAGACTAGACTTTAGGAGGCCTGGATACAGCGGATGTAGAGGCCATTAAAGCGATTGCCACCGTAAGTCAGAAAACTACTGCTATTGTAGTGTAGGGAATATCGTAGAGCACTATTATGTACAGTGCTGCCCCACCAACGTCCGTATGTAGATTCATTACGTAGAGCATCACCGTAATAAAACCCACCCAAGACCGGAGAGAAACTAGAGACATAGGTAGTGCTAGGTTCATCACCACCGATGCTATCCAATTGTACTTTACCTGGCAATGTCCAGCCTTTGGGGCAGATGGATTGGGTTCGAAGAACAATTGGGCCCATATTGTAGTGGGGGAAATGTGGTATAATGAACGTATGAGTGGAATATTTAAAGAATCGACTTTGGGGGTGATTGGTAAAGTTAAAAAAAGGTTTCTTTGGACGGCGGTGTGCCTACTTATTGGTGGGTTTGTGCTTGGTGCGATAGCGATACTGGTGAGACAGAGCGTTGATGACGCAACTATGATTATAATTATGAAGGTCCTATCTACGGTGGCGGTTTTGACTTTTGTGCTGTTTGTGGGGGTGAATAACTGTATCCGGATGGAGAAGGGGGATAATATTATCCAGATTTTGGCTTTGGTTGGACTTCTTACGGGGATTTTGGCGGCGGTGCTGGGGATTTTGATAATTTGGGAAGTAGCACCAGCAATGGAACCTATTACTAGGAGTTGTCAAAGTCAAGAGAGGCCATATTGTATAGGAATGGTTGTGGAATATATGCCGTCAGTATGGATGAAAGTTTTGTCAATTTTAACTTCACTAGCGGGAGCAGGGTTTTGGATTTCTAACGTGATGAGTATCGAAGAAACTATCAAAGTGGTGAAACCGCTCAAAATCGCTTCGGTAATCTGCGAAACTTATGTGGCGATTTATGCGATAGCGTCGGTACTTTCTAACTATGAGATAGAAACTAATATGCCGACCTTGACTACTTTGACTGGGCTTTTGGCGTTTGCTTTTGTGGTGATGGCGCTTGTTGCTTGGATTATTTCAAGGACGACCGGAAAAAAACAAGCAGCTGGTGTGCCGACTAATGCGCCGGTTGTGCCGAAGACGGACGAAGAACTTAGGGCCGAGATTGAGGAAAAAGTCCGTCGCGAAATGATTGAAAAAGAAGTGAGAGCAAAGATGGAAGCAAAGATGACTGAACAAGAAAGCGCGCCAGAGGAAATGATAGAGGAGGAGTCGCAAGATAACTCGCAAGGGATGGGGCTGGGTCCGGATGGACAGTTTTAGGGAAAAGTGATAAAATTAGGATAAGTTAATTTTGGAGTAATTTTTATGTCTGGACACAGTAAGTGGGCGACCACTAAAAGGCAGAAAGCGGTGGTGGATGCTAAGCGGGGGGCGCTTTTTACCAAGATTGGAAATCAGATTGCGATAGCGGCGAGAGCTGGGACGGATCCAAATATGAACCCATCACTTGCGATGGTGCTTGAAAAAGCGCGGCTTGCCAATATGCCAAAGGCGAATATTGAAAGAGCGATTGCGAGAGTGGCAGATAAGTCGGCGGCGGCCCTCATTGAAGAAGTGTATGAGGCTTATGGGCCTGGGGGAGTTGGAATCGTGATAGAAGTAGCGACGGATAATAAGAATCGGACGATGCCGGAAGTGCGTCATACTTTGGATAAAAATGGTGGGCGGATGGCAGATCCGGGGAGTGTGATGTTTCAGTTCGCTAGGAAGGGGGTGATTGAAATTTCGGAAAAGGGTGATGAGGCGGTAATGGCGGCACTCGAGGCGGGAGCGGCTGATGCGGTAGAAGAAGACGAGTATACTGTAATATATACAGAATCTTCGGATTTGATGAAAGTAAGGCAGGCTCTTGTAGATGCGGGGCTGACGGTGACGAGCGCGGAGCTTCAATATGTACCGACGACTTATGTGCCGGTAGAGGGTGAGAATGCGGAGAAATTGGAAAAGCTATTGTCGGCGATTGATGATCTTGATGATGTGACAAACGTCTATACGAATGCGGAATAAAGAATAAACAAAGAAATATCCCCCGGTAAAAACCGGGGGATTTTGAGGATATTAAAACAGGTGAACTGATGAAAATACAGGTGCGAGGGTGTTGGCTACGGTGGACATCATTTTGATGAAGATATCTAACGCTACACCGACAACGTCTTTACGAGTATCTCCAACTGTGTCACCGATGACGGTGGTTTTGTGAGCATCGCTACCCTTACTGTAGCCTTCGAGTAGGCCTTCTTCGACGTATTTTTTGGCGTTGTCAAAAGCGCCACCGGAGTTCCCCATAAAAATAGCCATTGGGATGGCGACAAGGGTGCTACCTACAAGCATACCACCGACGAATTCGTAACCGAGCAATAAGCACGGTACTGGTATGACGATGGCCAAAATGGACGGAACCAGCATCTTTTTAAGAGCTAGTTTGGTGGCCATTTTGATGATGGAATCGTAGTCGGGCTTTACTGTGCCGTCTAAGATGCCAGGGTTTTCGGTGAACTGTTTGTCGCCAGCATCGGCCATATGGACAGCGGCATCGATGGTGTTTTGGGTGAGTAGAGCCATAAAGTACGCTACTAGTACTGCGCCAACAAGACCGCCAGCAATAGCGAAGGGGTTAGCCATATTTAGGACGATTTCGCCTTTGGTGAAATTACCAACATAGGCAAAAATGAGCGATACCGTAGCATAAGCTGCCGAGCCAATAGCAAAACCTTTGCCGATAGCGGCAGTGGTGTTGCCGGTGGCGTCGAGTTTGTCGGTGATAGCTCGGAATTCTTCGCCTAGGTGGCAACCCTCAGCGATGCCGCCGGCGTTGTCAGAAATGGGACCAAAAGCATCGATAGATACTGTGGCGCCGACGAATGACAACATACCGAGAGCGGCGATGGCGATACCATAGAGTCCACAACTGATATAAGACAGAACGATGGACGTGGCAATAACGATTCCGGGTGGCAGGCAGGACCTAAATCCTAGAGCGTCACCTAGAGTAACCAAGAAGGCTGCTCCTTCGGGTGAAACTTTGGCGAGATCTTGTACGAAATGGTAATCTGTACTAGTGTAAATCTCGGTGATTTTGCCGACAGCGACACCAGAGATGATGCCAAGAAGTGCGGCGATCCAAGGTGAGATCCAGCCGGCTTTGAAATCCGGATAGAGCGCTACGTTTCCAAACATAAAGTATGAAGCGATTAAACTACCAATAATGGTAATGCTGGCAGAGATATAAGTGACTTTGTTTAGTTCTCCAGCGGGATTTTCGCCCATACTCCATTTACGCATCATTGCTACTACAATGCCGGCGGTGCAACCGATGAGGCCGATAGTCGCTACAACGATGGGGAATAAACAAGTCATCTCATAAATTGCTTGATATTCTACGCCGTTTTGTTTGTAAACGATGTTGGCGATGAGCTGTGAAGCTACCAAAGTTGCTACGAAACTTTCTAGAAGGTCGCTACAGTTGCCGGCGATGTCGTTGACATTGTCGCCGATAAAATCGGCTAAGACGTTTGGAATCCTGGGGTCGTCTTCGGGTAGGTCGTGCCTTAGTTTGTTTAGAATGTCAGATGAAATGTCGGCTGACTTGGTGAAATTGCCACCAGCGACACGATTAAACATGGCTACGGTGGAACAACCTAGTGAGTAGGTGGTACAACGCATAATGTTGGCATCGCAAGTAAGATTGGCAATGAGTCCGTGACCTACAGTGTAATTTTTGAAAATTACGTATTGTAGAACATAAATCAGTGTAAGGCCGAGCATACCAAAAGCTTGTACGGACAAACCAGAGATGCTGCCACCTTTAAGAGCGGTCCAGACGGTACGACCGACGGATTTGCTCTTGAAAGCGCGCCTGGCTACACGATAGTTAGCATAAGTAGCACCATACATACCGATAAATACAACGGCGCTACTCATACAGGCTCCCAAGATGTAGGTTAGACCGCTAGAGGCTTCGATAAAAAGCGAGAAGCCAAGGCCAATTAATACTACAACTGGAATAATCGTTTGATATTCAGTTTTCATGAAGACCTTAGCGCCCTTTTGGATGGTTTGAGATAAATGTAACATCTCATCCTCTTCTTTGGCGGTGTGATTTTTCTTAACTTTGATGCTAAGATAATTTTTTAACACCACAAAAAGCGCTGCGGCAATAGCTATGAAAGTCACTCCATAAACATATATGTCCATAAACAATTCCCTCCTTTTTAATGTACGAGTTTGGTTACAAAAAATGGGCGTATCCTCAGCACCCATCATATATATTATATCATAAAAGAGAATACCCCGCAATGATAGCGGGGCAAAAGTGAAGGTACTTCCCTAGTCATCGAGAACGGAGACTAAGCAACCATTGGGAGTGTTGTCGTAAAGCCATTGAGCGTCAGTAACGCTTAAGCGGATACAACCACGAGAAACGGACGTGCCGAGTGCGAAGACTTCCTCCGGAATAGGCTCGGGGGCGCCGGGGTAAGCGTAGCAAACAGAGTGGAACATGTAGCCACCTTTTTTGAAACGCATACAAAACCGTCCGTAAGTGCCGTCGACCATGAGGTGATAGCCAGTGCCAGTAGAGTGCTCGTAGATTTTGTGAGTTCCGAGCGGTGTAAGATGACCGGTACGGCCAGTGGAAACAATGAAGTTGTTTAAAAGTTGACCGTTTGCATCGTAGACTTGGCAAGTGTTGGAAATGCGGTGTACGATGATAGAGGCTGGTGGGCCGGGTATTGTAGCTTGCATTGCTTGGACGGCTTGTGCTGTTTGTATTGCCTGGGCGGCTTGAATGACAGCAATGGCTTCTGCTTGGGCTTGAGCTTGGGCGGCAATTTCGGCAGCGACAGCAGGGTCAATGGGCGGAGATTCTTCTGCGTAAATAGTAGAAGAAAACGTTAGGGTCAACATGATGATCATAAATAAACTGAAAATTTTCCTCATCTTTTTGTCCTCCTTCATGGTGTATTTGAAATGTAAATGTGCGGGTTGTTGAGTCTATAATATAACGGATTTTGGGATTTTGTAAATAGGGGAGGATGTGGTATAATTATAAGTGGAAGGGTGGCCGAGTGGTTTAAGGCACTGGTCTTGAAAACCAGCAAGTTAACGCTTCGCAGGTTCGAATCCTGTCCCTTCCGCCATGTTGCTATCGCAACGCATCAAAAAGCAAGACTCGTTTGTCGCTTCGCTCCAATCGAATCCTGTCCCTTCCGCCAAAAAAGCGCCAAGATTGGCGATTTTTTGATATAATAAAGTTATATGAAGACGAGGTGTAAATATATATTCGTGACGGGTGGTGTACTTTCGGGGGTTGGTAAAGGGATTACGGCGGCTTCTATGGGGGCGATTTTGAAGGCCAAAGGTTATAAAGTAACCATGCAAAAATGTGATCCGTATCTTAATGTGGATGCGGGGCTTTTAAATCCGGTGGAGCACGGGGAATGCTTTGTGACGCATGATGGAGTAGAAACTGATCTTGACCTCGGACATTACGAGAGATTTTTGGACTTTGGGACTTCGAAATATTCAATTACTTTGTCGGGGTCGATTTATAAAGAATTGATAGAGAGAGAACGAGCAGGTGGATTTCATGGAAAAACTGTACAACTGGTGCCACATTTTACTGACCTTGTGCAAGAAAAGATTGCGTTAGCTTCTAAAGATTCGGATATTCATATTGTAGAAATTGGGGGGACGATTGGTGATTATGAAGGACTACCTTTTGTGGAGGCAATTAGGCTGTTTGCGAATAAGGTAGGGAGGCGAAATTGTTTGTATTTATCCGTGGTGTATGTGCCGTGGATTAATACATCTAAAGAGCTTAAGACTAAGCCGGCACAGAACGCTCTTAAGGATCTTCGTGGGTTTGGAATTATTCCGGATATCGTGTGTGTAAGGACCGAAAAACCGGCGCCTAGAGCGATTTGTGAGAAAATTGCGGCGTTTTCGGGGATTTCTTCTGATGCGGTGGTGAATCTTCCGGACATTAATTCGGTGTATGATGTGCCGTTTAATGTGTTAAAATCTGGAGTGCTTGAAATTTTGAATGATTTTGTGGGGGATGATAAAGAGCCGGATATGAGTAAGTGGGCGGACTTTAGTGCGTGGCGAGCGACGGACTTTGATAAGACGGTAAAAGTGGGTTTGGTGGCAAAATATGTAGGAAATGAAGATACTTATATCTGTGTGACGGAGGCATTGAAGGCTGCGGCGGCACATAATAAAGTTAATTTGGAGTTGAAATGGATAAATGCAGAGGATGCGACAGAAAAGGACTTTGAGAGTGTAGATGGGTTGGTGGTGCCGGGGGGATTTGGCGTGAGGGGTACGGAAGGAAAGATTTTGGCAGCAGAATATGCACTTTCTCATAATAAACCGTATCTTGGGTTGTGCCTTGGACTTCAAGCGGCCTGTATTGCGGCGGCGAGGATTGGCGGAGTAAAAAATGCGAATTCGGAAGAATTTGGGGCAACTGAAAAAGATGGGAATAATGTGATTTATATTATGGAGGGGCAGAAGGGGAAGGAATCGACAGGTGGGACGATGCGACTGGGTGATTATCCGGCGAAGTTGAAGAAGGGGAGCTTGGTTGCGAGAGTCTATAGTGAAGCGGTAGAAAGTGGAGAATATGTTTACGGAACGAAAGTTCTGAAAAATGGTGATGTGAATGTTATTGAAAGACACCGACATCGTTATGAAGTGAATCAGAAGTTTTTGCCGGAGATTGAAAAAGGTGGAATTGTAGTATCTGGGACATCGCCGGATGGGAAGTTGGTGGAGTTTGTGGAGTCGCCGGCTTGTGAGTTTTTTGTGGCGACTCAGGCGCATCCGGAGTTTAAATCGCGGCCGCTCAATGTACATCCGCTTTTTTATCATTTTGTAAAAACTCTAAAAAACTTATGATATAATGATACTATGGATGAAAGGGAGATACAGCGCAAGAGGCGCGATAATGAGGAAAAAGCAACTGCTGATCGGGCAAAGATTCTAGGTTTGCCATATCTAGATACCAGAGATTTTGAGGATACCATACCCCTCGTCCCGGGACTGCTTGAAATTGGCCAAATGCATAAGGACTTTATCATTCCTTTAACTAGAGGTGATGGAGCTCAGCATTATCAGTTTTTGGTGACAAGTCAGACTCCTAAGTCTGTAATTGATAAGATGGGGCAGGAGTATCTGGATAAAGGTGAAAGAGCGGATTTCTTTTTGATTTCATTGTCGGCTTATAAAGTGTTTATGTATAGATACGACCCGCCGAAAGAAATTAAATACGATAATATCAAAATTGCGGGTGAGGGAGATTCGGAGACTTTGGCTTCTGTGTCAAAGACTTTGGCGGAAGTATCGACGGAGAGAGTATTTGATTTTTTGATTGATCAGGCGGATAAGTTGGGGGCTTCGGATATCCATATTGAGAATTTGCGGACGGAAATTCGGATTCGGATGCGGGTGGATGGTTTGCTTCATCCGGTGGCGATTATTGATCGGGATAGGTATCGGATTTTTATGGGGGAGCTTTCGTCGCGGGCGAATGTGTCAATAGCCTCTGACAAACCTCAGTCTGGACATATGCAGAAGGAGATTTCGGATGGTAAATCTTCGCATCTTTTGAATATTCGTGTGGAAACGATTCCGACGATGTATGGACAAGATGCGGTACTACGTCTTTTTAACTTTGATGAATCTTTGCTTAATTTGAAGCTACTGGGTCTAGAACCGGAGGAGCTTTCGGAGATTAATGAGGTGATTTCGCATCCGCGTGGGCTGGTATTGATGGTGGGTCCGACTGGTTCTGGTAAATCCACCACGCTATATTCGATGCTAAATGCGCTTAATACGACTGATCGAAAGATTATTACCCTTGAGGATCCGATTGAATATGGGATTACGGGGATTTCGCAGATTCCGATTCATACGACGGAAGGCGGGTCTTTTGCGGAAGGACTTCGCTCGGTGCTTCGTCTTGATCCGGATGTCGTGATGATTGGTGAGATTAGGGATGCGGATACAGCGAAGACGGCAATTCAGGCTTCGATTACGGGGCATTTGGTGCTTTCGTCGTTCCACGCTAATTCGACTTCGGCGGCGTTTTCGAGGATGATTGACCTGATTGGGATTAATCCGATTTTTTCGAGTTCGATTAGACTAGTAATAGCACAGAGGTTGGTAAGAAAACTTTCTGATTCTAAAAAGGCACGCCCGGCTACTGAAGCGGAAGCTAAGTATATCAAAGAAGTGCTAGCGGGTGTAGACAAGAAATGGTTGAAGAGTGCTAAAGCCAGGATACAAGATTATAAAAAGGCTTCGCTGTTTGGCGCTGATACAACGATGGCGGCGACAAAGTTGGATCGGGCACTTGAGGCGCAAGAAGTGGGAATGGGAAAGGTAAAGAAACCAGAGCTTACAGAAATTGATTTTGAACATTTGGTGCTCTATGATGCGGTGCCAACAGCGGAAGATCCGTTTGGCTATAGAGGAAGGACGGTTCTGATGGAGCAGCTAGTGGTATCGGACGATATCCAGGCGTTTATTCGTGGGGATGTAACAGATATTAATACCGATGCGATTGAGAAAGTAGCTAAGGAAAATGGAATGTTGACCTTGGAGCAAAAAGGAGTGCTGGCGGCTTTGCGGGGTGAAACTACACTGTCTGAAGTTTCTAGAGTCATATAATTATATGGTATAATTGTAGTATGAGCAAAGTCGTTTCAGACTACAATGGTTATGATTATAAAAAAATCTTTTGGGAAGATGCTGATCGCGAATACGAAGATCAGGCTGATCGTATGGCTATTAGAAAACTTCTTCCTAAAAGGATGGAAAAGTTTGCTGATATCGGTGGAGGATATGGGCGACTAGCCAACGAATATATTAAACGTGCTCGCAAGATTTATATTTTTGATTATTCTAAAACTGAGCTTGAACAGGCTAAAGAAATTTACGGTGATAAGATTAATACGAAGGCCGGAGATATTTATAAACTTCCTTTCAGAGATAATGAATTAGATGGTTTGATGATGGTGCGCGTAACACATCATTTGAAAGATTTGGACAAAGCGGTAGAAGAATTGTATCGTGTTTTGAAACCTGGTGGCGTAGCAGTGATAGAAGTTGCTAATAAACGTACTTTGCCTAAGATGGCACGCTTTGTTACGCATCGTTCTAAAGAGAATCCTTTTTCTAAAAAACCATCTAATTATACTGAGATTTGTGAGACGGGTTTTTATAACTATCATCCGAAATATGTGGAGGAGATTTTTGCTAGAACTGGGTTTAAGAAAGAAAAAGTTTTGTCTGTTTCTAACTTTAGAAGTAAAACATTGAAAAAAATCTTCAAGACTAATAATCTCGTGAAGATGGAAAATACTGCTCAATCAGCGCTGGCCCCGATTAGATTTGCTCCATCGATATATTATAAGTTGAGAAAACCCGAAAAATAGTGTATAATATATATTAGGTATGGGGCAGTCGTTCAACGGATAGGACATATCCCCTCTAAGGATACAATGCTGGTTCGATTCCAACCTGCCCTACCATAAATTAGTATCAACAAAAAATCCCCGAAGGGATTTTTTGATGTCAAGAGAACTAGATGGATGGGGTCTTGACGATGAATTTGACGGAGTTAGCATCGACACCTCCGAAACTTCTGTAGCTCCCAGCGGCGTTAACGGTAGCACGAGCGTTACGGGTGAAGTTAGCTAGATCTTTTGAAGCGAAGTTGACGAGTTTGTCGATACCGGAAGTTTTGAAGGTAGTAAGGCCGTCTTTTAGGGTGACGGAACCTTCGTAAAGTTTGGTCTGGCCTTCGACGAGAGAGCCTAGACCATTTGAGATGGTGGTAGCACCAGCTGAGAGTTTGGCAAGGCCGGTAGAAAGTACTTCGCTGCCGGTGGCGGCTTCGGCTACACCATTGGTATAGGCGATGATGCCAAGGCCAAATTCTATGGTTTTTCTAACTTGGTTGTCTTCGGGCAATAATTGGAAATTTTCTCTAGTGACAGTGAAAGGAATTAAACCACTTGCGTTGGCTTGAGCGATAGCGTTGTCGATAAGAGTGTTAGCGCCACCTTGTAAGACGACGTTGTTTTCTACGAGAGTGTTTAGACCTTCGGTTAGTTGCTTGCTACCGGTGGTGGCGTCTTTGGCGCCGTCGACGAGAATCTTTGAACCTTCGTAGAGCTGTTTGGTACCGTCTAGGGCGCTGGCAAGACCATTTGAGAGGTCAGAAGCACCGTTTACAAGTTTATTAATGCCATCTTCTAGCTGATAGACGGAGCTGGTGAGCTCATCCAAACGATTTAATTTGGAAGTATCGAGATCGGCCAGAATGTCGTTAGTGAAGATGGTGTAAGTATTGTCTAGGCTGAAATTGGTGGTATCGGCCTCTACGGTGAAACTATCTGGCAAAAAATCGGTGCCGAGATCTTGGTTGACGCCAGCAAGACCGTAGCCGGCAATGATGTAATTATCGGAACTTTCGCTGATGATTTTGCCACTTGAAACTTTGACACCACTAAATTTGTCGTGGTCTAGAGTGATGCCGGTAATAGCTAGGAAAGGAATCTTTTTGCCTTGATAAGTAGCGGTAGAATCGTAATGATAGACGATTTTGACGTGGCCGGATTTGCCCTTCAAATCTTTGCCGCTAATCTCTTGGCCGTTTAAGTAATAAGTAGCGGTAAAGCTGAAAGGTAATTCTTCGGCGCCGTTATAGATGGTACTACCAATAAAACGGGTTTTGGTGCTGCCTGATTCATCGGTGATGACGTAGACAGTTTCGTTTTTGGTGGTATTGATGGGCTTTGCGACGACGAGGTCGGTATTAGCCGCGATGGGGGTATTAGTAATGGTTTCTTCGGCATTAGCGTGATTATTGATGGCCATTAAGCCAGTCCCGCCAAGGATACCGGCAGCAATGATGCTGGAAACTAAAATTTGCTTTTTCATTTATGATTCTCCTTTATTAACTTTTTCATACCTAGAGTGGTCCTAATAATTAATGGATCGGTAAAGATGAGCATCGGGGCGAGGAAAGCCGGAACGACGACGATGGAAATGACGGCGCCTCTGGCCATAAGCATACACATAGAGCTAATCATATCGGCGCGAGAGTAGACGGCTACACCGATAGTAGCGGCAAAGAGGACGGCGCCGGAAATGATAATGGATGGAATAGAGGTCTTTAGTGCGATAATGGCAGCTTGCTTTTTGTCTTTGCCGTCTAAGCGTTCACGTTTGTAACGAGTGGTCATTAGAATGGCGTAGTCGATAGTGGCACCGAGCTGGATGGTGCTAATACAGATAGGAGTGATGAAAGCGAGTCTTTCGCCGAGGAAGTGACAGAGTCCGAGGTTGATAAAGATGGCGGACTCGATGACGGCGATGAGGATAAACGGGAGAGAAACACTCTTAGTAACGATAGCGATGATGATGAAAATGGCAATAATGGAGATGGTATTGACTACTTGGAAATCTACGGAAGTGAGGTCGATCATATCTTGAGTGGAGGATGATTCGCTAACAAGGAGGGCGTGTTCATCGTATTTTTTGATGGTGGTATTGATGTCTTTGATTTGGGTAGCGATTTCGTCGGTAGCAGTGTGATATTCGGAAATCAAGATGGTGAGCTCCCATTTGTCGCTTCTGGCTACTTCTACGATACTGCCTGGTAAGATATCCATAGGAACCTCAGTGCCGAGGATAGATTCGAGATTTAAGACGGTTTTGATGCCAGGGATATTCTTTAGCTCCTCAGTCATATTATAAACGGTGTTTTGGTCGAGGCTGGAGCTGGTTAAGGTCATATGGACATTGGCCATACCGAAATTTTCACTTAACTTCTTATTAGCGACGGCAAATTCCATATCTTGGGGGAGGCTGTCGGAGATAGTATAATAGACATCATTGTTAGTATTGATATAACCGATGACGGCTGGTGGAATGATGGCAACGAAGATAATCAGGAGGGCGGGGAAGAATTTGACGATTTTTTGGCTTAAGCCAGTAAAATCTGGGAGGATGGATTTGTGGTCGAGCTTTTCGACAACATTGCTAAAGGTAAGAATGAGGGCTGGGAGGACGGTAACAGAGCCGATAACGCCGAGGACGACACCTTTAGCCATAACAAGACCAAGGTCTAATCCTAAACCGAAAGTCATAAAACAAAGGGCTAGGAAGCCGGCAACGGTAGTTGCTGAACCACCAAAAACAGACACAAAAGCAGCTTTGATGGCCTTTTCCATGGCGCGTTCGTGATTTTTTTCTTTGTCTTGGTCGAGATACTCGCGGTAGGTGTGCCAGAGGAAAATTGAATAGTCCATAGTGACGGCGAGCTGGAGAATGGCGGAGAGGGCCTTTGTGATATAGGAAATTTCGCCAAAGATAACATTGGTGCCGAGGTTAATTACAATCATAACACCGATGCTGGCAAGGAAGAGAACGGGAGCAAGCCAGTTGTCAAGGAAAGCTAGCATAACGAGAAGTGCCAGAGTGGCAGCGATGATAACATAAAATAGCTCTTCGTCTTGGCAGAGTTTCTTCAGGTCAGCGGAGAAGGCGGACATACCAGAGAGATAGGCGTGACCGTCGGCGACTTCGCGGATTTTCATAACGGCGTCGAGAGTTTCGTCGGCAGAGGTGGAAGTATCAAAGAAGACGGCGATTAAGGATTCATTGCCTTTCTGGAATTTATCATAGATGCTTTCTGGGAGGATTTGGGCTGGAATATCGTTGTCGTGGAGAGTGCCGTAACCTAAGACAGTGTCGACGTGGGGGATTTGTCTGAATTTCTCCTCTAACTTGGCTTGCTCGGCTTCGGGGAGGTCTTCGGTAATAACCATAGAAAAGCCGCCTTTGCCGAAACTTTCGAGTAACTCTTCTTGGCCTTGGACGGTCTCCATCTTGTCTGGGAGGTAGGTAAGCATATCATAATTTACTCTGGTATTCAAAAAGCCAATAATAGAGGGGACCATAAGCAAAATGGCAAGTATCAAAATTAATTTTCGGTGTTTGACGATAAATTTCTCCATAGCTACCTTTCTTGGTTATCTATTATACCACAGATTTGATTATTTTTCAATATAATTGGATAAGCGATATAGATTTAATTTAATAAATAATCCAGAAGCATTTTGGCGGTGAAGAAGCCGGCGAGGTCGTTTGAGGGGTCTAACACTAGAAAATAGTAGGAGTTGGTGCGTTCGATTTCTTTGACGGCGAATTCGAGAGAGTCGGTGGTGTGAAGATAGGATACCGTTTTATCCATATACTTTTCAGCGCGGTCGGTTTTTCGAATTTCGAGAGCGTTTAAAGCTTCGGTATGAATGATGCCTTTGACGTGATTGTGGTTATCGACGACGGGGAAGTTAGTAAAGCCGGATTTGTAGAGTTTGTCGAGCATAAGGGGGCCGAGGAAATCTTTTGAGTTTACGAAGACCATTTGAGACTTTGGTGTCATCAGGTCGGCGACGATGCGATCGTCAAAGCTCATAACGGCGGCGATGCGAGAACGATCTTTTTTATTAAGAATTGAGGCTGGGGTACGTTTGATGACACCAATGAAATCATTGAGATTTTTGGGAGTGTAGAGCTCGGGAGATTTTGGTTTTGGCTGCGATTTAAGCGACTCGTGTGCTACTTTGTCTTCGGAATTTTCGGAACCTAAGAGGGCGTTTTTTAAATTTTGGATTTTTGATAAAAACACACCGGTCATGATATAATATATTATAGCACAAAGGAGTTATATGAAAAAAGCAAGAGGTTTTTTAAAGGGATTTTCGGTAATTGGAGTGATAATCGGTGTAGCGGTAGTGGCAGCGATTGCGGTGGCGGCGTTTCTCGTGATAGATGGGAATAACAAAGCTACTAATTATAATGATTATGATTTTTATTCGGTGATTGGGCCGGATGCTCATAATGGTAATATTGGTGACCACGTAAAAAGAGATAAGGATGGCAGCTATAAAGGTGAGCCAGTGTATATATTTGAATATGCGGATTTTCAGTGTCCGGGGTGCGCTTCGATGAATACGAGGATAAATCAGCTAGTGGACGAGATGAATGGTAAACTCGCGGTAGTATACAGAAATCATCTTTTGAGCTATCACCAAAACGCGACAGCGGCAGCCTCGGCAGCGGAGGCGGCGGGACTTCAGGGGTATTGGAAGGAATATGGAGACAAGCTGTTTGCTGAGCAATCAGAGTGGGAGTACAAAAGTGCTTCGGAGAGAACTAGTTTGTTTGAAAAATATTTTACTGAGGTGACAGATGGGAAGGGTGATCTTAATAAATTCCGTGAGGATATGGCGTCGGATGCGGTGTCGAAAAAAATTAGTTTTGATATGGGGATTGGTAAGCGAATAGGGATAGAAGCGACACCGGCGTTTTATGTGGATGGGCAGTTTATTAAGTGGACTTCGGAAGAAGGTGGTTCGCTGACGATTGATGGCAAGAAAATTACTTGGGATGCGGCACTTTCGGGACCGGAGTTTGCGCATATTTTGACTAAGGTTGTGGAAGCGAAGCTGGGGGCTTAGTAGACTTTTTAAATAAAATAAGCCCCGCTAAGGGGCTTATTTAGATTTCGATAAACTCTTGCCATTCGGCAGGAGCGATCGCAGCTTTGGGCGTCTTAGAACGCTTTAGCTTTTTGATACGCATGTATCTATTTTCTCCTTAATGTTTATTGCTTTTACGACCTAAATAATATAGAAATTTTTAAAGCAACTTTTTCTATTCTATCAAATAAAAAATAGTTTTGCAAGCATAAAAACTTGAAATTGTGGTATAATTATCTCTATGAGAACTGCGACAAACAAATTAGATGGTTTTTTGGGGAAAGAGGTGGAAGTAGCTGGATGGGTGAATTCTAGACGTGATCACGGGGGTTTGATTTTTATTGATTTAAGGGATTTTGATGGGATTATACAGCTTGTGGTAACGCCGGAAACGGCGGAAGCGTTTAAACTCGCAGAAACGGTAAGAGATGAGTTTGTGCTGTCGGCTAAAGGTACGATGCGAAAAAGAGAGCCGGAGCTAATTAATCCGAATATTCCGACAGGTGAAATTGAGTTAGTAGTGTCTTGCTTGACACTTCTTAATAAGTCGGAACCTTTGCCGGTAAATACGCACGATGATGGTGATAAGTCTTCGGAGGAGATGAGGCTGAAATATCGGTATCTAGACCTCAGGCGGCCGTCGATGCAGAAGATTTTGAAACGGAGAAGTGAATTTTATAAATTTGTGCGAGATTATATGTATGCTAGGGGATTTACGGAAATTACGACACCGATTCTCGCTAACTCGTCACCAGAGGGAGCGAGGGACTTTTTGGTACCGTCTAGGCTTCATCTGGGGAAATTTTATGCGCTTCCTCAGGCGCCACAACAGTTTAAGCAGCTTTTGATGGTGGGGGGAGTGGAAAAATATTTTCAGATTGCGCCGTGTTTTCGGGATGAAGATCCAAGGGCGGATAGATTGTATGGGGATTTTTATCAGTTAGATTTTGAGATGTCTTTTGTGGATGACGGTGAGGTGGTGCGACGTGAGATTGAGCCTTTGTATATTAAGTTAGTGACTGAGTTTGCGGAGAAAAAGATTGTGTGTAAAAGTGAGGTGGCGAAAGCCTATATTCCTGAAAATGACGTGATTCCGAGGTTGCCTTACGAGGTGGCGATGGATATTTATGGGGTAGATAAGCCGGACCTCCGATATGGGATGGAGTTAGTGGACCTTACGGATGTGCTTTCTGATACGGATTTCAAGGTGTTTAAGCAGCCGTGCGTGAAGGCTCTATGTGTGAAAGGCGGAGCTGAGCTAACTAGGCGAGAAATTGATGAGTTTACGGAGAAGGCACGGAAGTTGGGTGCTGGGGGCTTGGCATATATATTATATAGTGATGGGGAAGCTAAATCGCCAATTCTCAAATTTATGAGTGAGTCTGAGATTAAGGGAGTACGTGAGAGGATGGGGGCGGAAGATGGCGATGCGGTGTTCTTTGGGGCGGATACCAGGGACTTGGTAAATAAAGTTCTCGGACAACTTAGGATTTCTTTTGCAGATAGATTTGGACTAAAAAATCCAAAAGAAGTGGCACTTACCTGGGTAGTGGATTTTCCGTTTTATGAATGGGATGAGAAGAATAAGAAACTTGACTTTGGGCATAACCCGTTTAGTATGCCAAAAGGTGGGCTTAAGGCTCTTGAGTCGGCAAAAACTGATGAAGAAAAGTTGGCGATAAGAGCTGACCAATACGATATGGTGATGAACGGGTATGAGTGTGCGTCGGGAGCGGTGAGGAATTATAACCCGGAGATTATGTATAAGGTATTTAATATTTTGGGATACAACAATGAATATGTAGAGGCAAGGTTTGGTGGGATGCTTTCGGCGTTTAAATATGGTGCACCGCCACACGCGGGTGCGGCGCCGGGGCTTGATCGGATTTTTATGATTCTTGAAGACGAAGACAATATTCGAGATGTAGTGGCATTTCCGAAAAATGGAAATGGGGTGGATTTGATGATGAATTCGCCATCTTTGGTGGACGCGGAGCAATTAGAGGAAGCGCATCTTGCGATTTTGCCAGATGAAGACTAAGGTTAAAGTTCTAATCGGTGTTTCTATCTCGGCTTTTGTGCTGATTTTGGCGATTTCTTTGGGGTTTTTGATTTATGGGGCGATATATTCGGCGAAGGTGAACATTATGGTGGCACCATCTACGGCTGTGGTGCGAATCGGCGATGGTGAATATCCAGTGAGTGGGGAGTTTGCGATGCAACCAGGAGAATATGCGGTGGAAGTAAGTGCGGAAGGGTTTGCGACGAAAACTGGAAAATTAGTTTTGAAAGATGGGGAGACGGTGGGTTTGAATTTGTACCTAGAGTCTAATAACGAAAGTACGAAGAATTGGTATGAAGAAAACGCGGGGGATGCTTTGATTGTGGGGGAGATTCAAAATGCGGAGGAAATGAAGAAAGTTAATGTGCTGCTTGAAAAAGAGCCTGTTTTGAAGCAACTACCTGTGACAGTGGAATATTATTCGGACGATTATAGTGAATATACTAAATATACTATAAGCTATGTGTTTGATGACTCGGAAAGAGGATTTTATTTGGTTATGAAGGACTATACTGGGGCAAAAGTGGGGGCTCTGATTCGGACTTTGGGGGAAATGGGGATGGATACGGTGGGACTAGAAGTGAAATATGAAGATTTGTCGAGTGAAGGGCTGGGTGCCAGAGCGGAGGAATAATTCTAAAAATTGTAAATAGTGGTGGGGTATGATATAATATGGGTATACCTGGGTGTAGCACAGTTGGTAGCGCGCGACGTTTGGGACGTCGAGGTCGCAGGTTCAAGTCCTGTCACCCAGACCATTTTTGATTTTGCGGGGTTTGGCGCAGCCTGGTAGCGCGCACGCATGGGGTGCGTGAGGTCAGGAGTTCAAATCTCCTAACCCCGACCATTGTCTGGGTGTGGCGCAGTTGGTAGCGCGCAGCGTTCGGGACGCTGAGGTCGACGGTTCAAGTCCGTTCACCCAGACCACTTGAGAGGGATTTTTTTATGGGAAAATTGGGGAGTATATGATAGAATAGATATATAGAAAGGAGATAATTGTGGCAGGGGAGCAACCAAAAAATTCGGTAAATGGAGCTGGCGGAAAAAATGCGGCTAATCGTTCAAATATGATTAGGAGCGTGCTTTTTACGGTGGTATTAGTGTGTTTTGCGGCAATGCTGGTAATGAATTGGACTAGCAAAGGCGTGACAAAGACCGAGGTACCGATTTCTGATGTGATTACAAGAGCAAATGATCCGAATGGAAATATCTCTAAGATTACGGTGACTGGGAATACGCTTGATATTACACTTAAAGACAAAGACCAACCGACAGAAACTTCTAGGAAGGATGGGGCGGGGACTTTGTATGATCAGGGTTTGATGGATCATTGTGAAGATTTGAAAGATGAGGAACTTAAGAAATGTAATGAAACTTACCCGACGATTGAATATAAGGAAGACGTGAATACTTGGGGGATTGTACTTGATGTGGCTCTCACTGTACTTCCGATTATCGCAGTGGTGATTTTCTTCTCTTGGATGATGAAGCAGGCGACAGCAGCAAATTCGCAATCGCTTTCTTTTGGTAAGTCAAAGGCAAAGATGTATGGGCCGGATAAGAAAAAGGTGACTTTTAAAGATGTAGCAGGTAATGAGGCGGCCAAGCAAGATTTGGTGGAGATTGTAGATTTCTTGAAGAGCCCGAAGAAATATGAGAAATTAGGCGCGAAGATTCCGCGTGGGGTGCTTCTCGCTGGTGATCCTGGTACTGGTAAGACTTTGATGGCGCGAGCGGTAGCTGGAGAAGCTAATGTACCGTTTTTCTCGATTTCGGGGTCGGAATTTGCGGAGATGTTTGTGGGCGTAGGTGCATCTAGAGTACGCGATTTGTTCTCGAAGGCCAAGAAAAATGCGCCGTCGATTATATTTATTGATGAGATTGATGCGGTGGCACATAAGAGAGATGCTAGAGGTGGGGCTGGGCGCGAAGACGAGCAGACGCTTAATCAGATTTTGGTAGAAATGGATGGGTTTGATAATGATTCGGGTGTAATCGTGATGGCGGCGACGAACCGAGTGGATATGCTTGATAAAGCTCT
>JAFWKW010000011.1 GCA_017514125.1 Candidatus Saccharimonadota bacterium | reverse complement strand
GACGGTAGACTCACTGTTCAGCGTACCATTGATGTAATCCCCGCCCAGGACTGGGGAAAAGCTATTTACATACGCAGTACTACTAGATCCTCCACTTAGACTGTCTATCTGTGTTTTGGCAGGCAATGTCCAGCCTTTGGGACAGATAGAGAAACGCGGCACCAGCGGGGGTGAGTGCTATGGGAAATATACTACTAGCACCGAAACTGGTAACGGAGATGGGTATACTAATACTTGTATTCATAGTGGATCAAATAGTTATACTAGTGGTAATACTGTATGGTATAATTATGCTCTAGCCTCTGCCGGAACTATAACTGGTACAGATAATATTGCTGTGGCTACAGAGAGTATTTGCCCTAAGGGATGGACTTTACCTACTAAAAAACAAGCGGACAACAATACAGATATTGATATTTTTTCTCCAGTCCTAGGTGGGATGTACTATAATAGCAGCTTGGGCGCTGATTCTACACACGGGCTCTGGTGGGTTGATATTGCATCAAATAGTGCGTTGCGATACCGTCTGGATTACAATGGTAGTTTATCTACTGATAATGAGGGTAATGGTCGTAATGCTGGCCTATACATCCGCTGTGTTAGTGAGGAAAAGGATGTATCAGACTTAACCTATATGCAGGATATGACAGCAAAGATGGTGACAAACCCCAAAGGCTGGACATTGCCAAGTAAGGCACAAATAGATAGTTTGAGTGGAGGCAGTGGCGACGAGACTGGTGGTAGTAGTATTTATGTTCCTAATTTTTCTCCAGTCATAGGTGGAAATTATCACGGTGGTGCGCTGCATGCTGAGTCTACGGCTGGTTACTGGTGGGGCAGCACAACATCCAATAGTGCGCTACGGTATAGTCTTTACTACAATACCAGTGTCTTATATACTGGCAACTACAACCGCAACCGTGGGAACTACATCCGCTGTATCCAGGCCTCCTAAAGTCTAGTCTTTTTATATCCACTAATGTATCAAGGGATGGATGCGAACAAAATACAAAAATCAACCGTTCGTGAAAGATGGATAAAATCTCCCCCCTACCTTCCAAAAATCCCCTTCTTCTTCGCCTTCTTAAACTCTTCTAGAAGTTCCTTCTGCTTCCGCGACAAATTCTTCGGCGTTTCTACTAAAACCGTCACAATATGCGGTCCTCTATCGCCATCCGCACGGAACGGCACACCGTGTCCGGATAGCTTAAACGGCGTCCCACTTTGCGTCCCTGCTGGCACTTTCATAATCACCGGCCCATCCACGGTCAGAACTTCAATTTCACAACCCAGTGCCGCATCTACCATATCAATTGTATGCTCAGACAAAATAATCGCACCCTCACGCGTGAGTGATTTATGTGGCTTCACCCGCACTCTCACATAGAGGTCTCCCGGCTCAGAACCGCCTTCCGGTGCCGGCCCACCTTTACCACGAAGGCGTATAGACATCCCATCATCAATCCCCGCCGGAATCTTCACCTTAAGGTCCGAACCATTATTATCTACCGTCTTCGTACAACCAAAAATCGCTTCCTCAAAAGTCAAAGTCACCGCTACCTGATAATCCGCTCCTCTCCTCGGCCTTCTCGCGCCAGCAGCTCCAAACCCAAAAATATTGCCAATAATATCGTCAAACACTCCCCCATTACCAAACTCAAAATTAAAGGTCTGCCCATTATAATTAAACCCACCAGCTCTCCCAAATGGATTTCCACCGCCAAACGGATTGCCAGCCCCACCAAAACCAGCCCCTCCTACCCCCGCGTGGCCAAATTGATCATACCTAGCTCGTTTCTGTTTGTCAGACAATACATCATGTGCCTCATTAATCTCCTTAAACTTCGCCTCAGCTTCTTTGTTACCAGGATTTTTATCCGGGTGGTATTTAATTGCTAATTTCCGATAAGCCTTTTTTATTTCATCATCCGACGCATTCTTGGATACGCCTAAAACTTCATAGTAATCACGCTTTTCCGCCATAGTATCTTTCCATATATAATATATATATTATATATCACTAGCACTCGTTAGTCAAGAGTGCCAACCTGCTCCAAATTAACTAGTTCTCCTATATACACTATAATGTCTCGACCCCCCATTATCCGACAAATACACTCCCGAAAAATGTTCACCCGTCCGATCATTATACGACGCCGATGCCTGCATCCCATCACCCAAATACAAATAAATATGTCTCCCATTATCTACCGCCACTAAAATATCACCTGCCTGCAAATCACTTACATCGTGAGCATCTATTTTTACATATTTATCACTATGTGATTTCATATAACTCTTTTGTGCCGCCGGACTAAACACTGGAAAATCCGGATCCGAACCAGAATATCTCATCACCGTAGATACGAAAACATCACAAGATGCCCCCTTCGGCGCACAATCTCCGCTACTTCTACACGGACTACTATACGTCCCTACCTCTTTCATCGCCTTTTCATACTCCGGCTTTGGGTCATCCTTGCTATGTCCGTGCCCATCCCAAGATAGTAAAAGCGCCGTTTCTACTATATCACCACCGTGATCCGTACAATTTACACTCCCAGCCAAAGCTTCATATTTTACAAACGCCCCAAACACCATAGAAGTAGACCCCGCATCATACACGCCATCTTTCACGTACCTTCCCGGCCAATTGCCATCCATCTCGCTACTTCCCGGATCTCGCTTGGCATCATACCGATTCATTACATAAGGCGACCCCTCCCCATTTTTAGCTTCCTCTTCTGAAAACCCTAATTCCAAAGCCTTCTGTACATATTTCGAAGACATCCCGTTAAACTTGAAAAATAGCTTCTTCACATTGTCTGATTCATTAAGATCTCCTACCGAAGAACTAATCACTTCTGCCGCAATCATGGTCTGTCTTTTAAACTCTGCCTCATCCACCGGCCCAGGAGTAAACGCATTTTCATTAGTCCCCCCGTTTGTATACGAATAAAGTTGATAAACTCCCTGCCCATTCCCCGGGTTATAGCGTCTAAGACCAGTTTCCATACTATGAAATACAGCGAGAACTTGCCACGGAAAATCGTACTTATCCGCCGCTTCTTTGTAAATCGCTTTATTTTCACCAATTGCCTCAAGTTCCGCCTCACTCCATACGCTCTCTCCCGCATAATTCTGATTTCCCCCTTCTTCCGCCGTACACTTCTCCTTCGCCCCATTATAATGATAAATCCCATTCAGCCCATAATAATACAACAAATCTTCATCAATCAGTTTTTTCGCAAAAGCCCCCGAAGGTAGCAGTGTCAAAAACACCACCATAAAACCTACCAAAAAACCCTTCAGTTTCATATCTATATTATAACATATTTTCTTACTTTTGATTAGGGTTAGTAGTGATGAGCCGTTCTTCGGTTTCTGACGCAATCACCTGAATATGTACGTGATTTTGTCCGGCAAAGAATAGCCCTTGTCCCACCGGGAAGTTTGCGAGCCTTCTTCTCTCTTCTTCGGTAAGCTTAAATACATCCGCCAGCACATCTACCGCCGACGCCGACTGTTTCAAAAGTAGCTGCATCGACGAGTTTGCCACAATTGCCCGTCCCATCTTCATACCCATAAAATCTTCCACGTCCTGCGTAATCGTAGTAAGACCAAGATAATATTTACGTGCGCGTTTCGCAAGAGAAAACAAGAAATTCGCCGAATCTTCATACTGCATCAACTGCCACGCCTCATCTACCACCAGCAAGCGTTTCTTCTGATTTGCCCGCACAATATTCCAAATATGTGAAAGCACAATATACATCGCCACCGGCCTCAACTCATCCTCAAGATCACGGATATTAAACACCACCATCTGGTTATTAATGTCAATGTTAGACTGCTGCGAAAAAATCCCCGCAAAAGTCCCTGTCGTATATTTACGAAGTCTTTGTGCCAAAGACGGACCACTTCCACCCATATGGAGCAACGTATCGTACAAATTTATAATCGTCGGCGCTGGCGATTGATGCGTCAAAGGATCTGAAGTAATCCCCGCCCGCGCATATGTATCAATCAAAGCCTGATCAAGATCCGCTTCTTCATTCGGAGTCAAAGCCGCTTGTCCAGTATTCCCTACCCCACCAAGCATCAGCCTAAACAGGCCGTGCAGAGTTACTAGATTAGACTTCAGCGCATCATTTGCATCCTCCGAATCCACGATTTTTGGCAAATCAAACGGGTTCACCCGCACATCCGAGTTGAGAGACAAACGAATATAAGACCCGCCTACCGCATCAGAAAGTTTCTGATACTCGTTCTCCGGGTCGATGATAATCACTTCTGCTCCCGTCATCATCGACCTAAGCGCCTCAAGTTTCACAGTAAACGATTTACCAGCACCAGACTTCGCAAATACCACCATATTGGCATTTTCCAGTGAAAATCTATCAAAAATCACCAAGCCATTATTATGCATATTGATACCATACAAAATCCCCTTATCCTGCGTAAGATCTGCCGAAGTGAATGGGAAAGATGTCGAGATAGCACCAGTATTCATATTCCGTCGAATCTGTAGCTGGTCCGTACACTGTGGCATAGCAGAATTTAACCCCTGTTCCTGCTGCGAATTAGCCACCTTAGAAAAAATCATCTGTTGTCCAAAAATCGTTTCAATCTTCTGCTGAACAAATTTCAGTTCCTCTAATGAATCACCCCAAATCGTCACATAAAGCCCAAATCGGAAAAATCTCTCCGCCCCCACCTGTAACTGATCACGTAATTCCTCAGTATCAGCTAACGCCGCCTCCAGCTCCGGATCCCTAATCTTACCTTTCTCAGTATTAAGGTTCATCGATGCCTCAAGCTGCGTCGCCTTAGTTCGAAGATTTTTCATCACCACTGCTGACTCTACCGGATAAATGTACATCGATACATCAATCACTTCATCGATATTAATAATCGGCGAAATCCACCCCGTAAAAAGCGTCCGTGGATAACCATACACATAAATCGTCCGCCCATACTTAGTGCCCAGCCTAAAATAATCTGAATGAATCTCAATTGCCGACGGCGAAATCAAATCGCGTAGAGTATTCGTACCTTGTTCAAAGGCTTTTTGGATTTCTGCGAGTTCCAATGCTTCAGCCTGTGCCGCAATCTCCGCCGCAGACAACTTTCCTTTTTTCTTCTTCCTAGCCATTCTTTTCTCCTTTTTTAACATACATCGTCGCCACTTCCGAGAAATCCACCAAAGGCTCTCTCACCGCCGTATCTGGATTGTTGAAGTTATAATAAAGTTGCGCAAGTTCCCTTGTATTTAACCTCACCGAATGAATCCCAATCTGAAACAGCCCAGATACCACTCTTTCTACTCTATTGGTAAGCTCAGTAATCGCCTTGTCATAAGTCTGACGATCAATCTTGGTAATCGGCAAATCCTTCACCCCCGAAAAAGTCTTAAAGAAATTTTTCGTTTGCTGAAGATTTTTTTCTTCATCCGGAGAGCTATAATACGGCACCACAATAAAGAACGATTTATCCATAATATTAGCCTCTTGTGACAAAATCTCAATAAAGTTGATGTAGTCATCCATCAATACACCGAGCAACATATTGTCGTTATTTCGCCGAATTTCCGTAAGACGCGAAAGATACGGCCCAATATCCACTCTCTGACTTCTCACCATAATTTGCGTAGTAAAATCTAGTGAATTCAAAAAATTCTGATACGAATACTCCACCGCCTCTCTTTCTACATCGCTCATCAAATCAAAGTTAATCGATTTACAAGCTACCACCGCACGAAAGGACCCATCCTTCATAATCACAATGTTGTCCCTAAGCTCCGAAATCATCAAAGTCGCCTGAGTCGAAGAAGGATTGTCTTTAGACACCGAAATTGGCGCTGGCTGAGCACTAGGCATTTGCACCATCGGCTGTCCAGGCTGTTGCTGCGGCAATTGTTGCTGCGGCATCGGCTGCTGTTGTGTCATTTGCTGTCCACCAGGTGCCTGTTGTATCGGCATCGGCTGCCCACCAGGCATCTGCATCATCGGTTGCTGTTGTGGCATCTGCTGTTGTGGATTCATACTCTAATGTAGCGAAACAAATATCTCGCCGTTTTCCTTTCTATTGATTCTATTAGCTTCTTTCGCGATGGTCGCAACGGAAAAATCAGAATTATTTGCTAATTCCATTATACTATCGTTTACTGGTTTTGTGGGGACTTTTTTTGTATAACTCGGCTTCGTCCCAAGACCCGCCACTGAGCTAGCAATCCCCGCCTGAGCGTCCATTTCTACCCCAAATCTCTCTGCACCGGGCACCCTTAGTTTTTTATTAGTACTATTCGCAGACGCCATCTCTGGCCTAATCACTACGTCCGTATTATCAATATCCACATCCGGTTTCAAAACTGCGTTACTTCTCAAATTCACCATATTAGTAGGCGCAGGTGAAACTTCCGGAACCACTGTTGGCTCAGGCTGCACTGCTACAGCCGGTGTCGCAGCTACTGCTTCTGGTACTTCCTGTGGAACACTTTGAGGTACCTGCTCGGTTGTAGGCGACGCAGACCTCGTTATCTTTTGTCTTTCAATAGTTTTCTCACCCCATACTCTATTCGGATTATTCTCCGGTACCGCCTTTACAGTGTTCTTCGCAATCACATTTTGCATCTCTTTCACCGCTGCCTGATGCCGCGTCATTTTATCCTGGTCAATCACCCGGTTAATCACCTGGGATTGATAAGTTTCAAACATATCCGGCGTAGCTTCTGCTTCTGCAATCAAATCTTCCCGCATCGGACTTGCTCCCGCTCCTTTGATAGCATAACCCTCTGTATCTACAATATCAGCAAGAAAAGACAACCGATGCGTTGCTTCTTCACCCGTAATATCCCGCGCCCGTTTCGGCTCCACAGTCTTTGGCGCTGTAATTATAATCGGATTCTCTTTTTGCCCCGGCATCCAATGCCTCGCGTGAGGCTTCAAATGGTACGATACCACCGCAGCAAGATATGTTTCCATTGGCTGATCTTTTTTAAGTGGCAAAGCCAACGCCAAGAAAAACACCGCAAACGGAATTGGCAAAATCGCCAAAATCGGAAAGAGTTGAAATAATCCCACTGCCGTAGCGACCAAGCCCCCAGCTATCATCAAGTATACAAACTGACGAAAACTAAACGGCCCGAGCAATTTGTCGTCCGCCTCAACATCCTGAGGCACCTTATATTGCGCCATATATATATTATAGCACAATTCTCATACTAAACATAACCATAAAAAACCGCCGAGCCAAAACTCAGCGGTTCTAAAATTTAATATCAAGTGAGCGAATAGTGGGTTAAGTAATTTTTCCATTCGCTATCTATATATCTCCCTTCGTAATTGTGGCCATCTCCATATTCATCATAGCAACAACACGAAAACACCAAATGCTCATCACAACGAATAGACACACCACTACAGCCAATTCCATTACGATAACCTATAGAAAATTCATGATCGTCAATATCTAATTTTATTTTGAATAAAGAAATGTTCGACGATTTGTTTGGATATATTTTAGCCGACCCTTGCTGCTCAGCCAAAGCCATACCTATTTTAAAATATTTTTCCAAAAATTTTCTATTATCACTGGCTTTTCTCCTGTAAAACTCTATCAGGCTAGAATTTACTATATAAGGTTCATCACACGCATATTTATGAATTTCATACAAGAAAAGTTCATCAGCCAAATCTAGCCAATCCAAATCCGTTTCGAGTGGTTCTATCCCAGGTACATCAACTCCAAGATGATCGTAAATTTCTCTACCTCCAAGATAAACTTCTAGGCTATCTCTTTTCTTTGGCGATACAGTATCAAACCTTGTGTGTTTAATATGAAAATCACAACTAAAGTCATCAAAATAGTCTGTTTCACGACCCCTATTATACCCACATTTCAAAACTAACTTTTTACAACTTTCTAATATTTTTTCACGATCCACATCGCTCACCTCCTTTTTAATCTACAAAAACTCCGCCGGCTCACCCAGTCTTATACTATTATTATATCAGATAATAGATATTTTGTCAAAATAGCACATTATTGTCTGTACTAAAACTAATCGTTATTAAAACCACCGTACAATCGGTTTATCACATCCACATAAAGTTCAGTCACAGTCGTATATTGCGGCAAACTTTTTTCTATATTTTCTATAATTACCTCACTACCAAACATATCTGGATCATTTACAATCATATCTTTTATTTCATTCCAAAAACCATTCACATCTCTAGATAGATGATCTCTATAAGTTCCATAGATAGATTCAATATCGTTTCTTGTATCAGTATAAATTGGACCATCGCTGGTAAACATATCTACTGGCATGCCATCATCGTCATCATCGTCATCATCATAGCGACGCTTATTCCGATTTCTGTCATTATTTTGTTTGTTACTGCTACCAAAATATTCTTCATATAATTTATCTGGATTAAGCAACTTGATAAGCCCATCCTTTGCCTCACCTTGATAACCTTTGTGATGCATTTTTACAAAGCCTTTAAGTGCATCCTCTTTATACGAGGCAACAAGCTCATCCTTAATTTTATCTATATACCTATTTTCAAATTGCTCATATTCCTCTCCCGACATCTTAAATTCATCTCTGGCCATCTCTTCAAGAAGTTGAGGATCATCCTCTATAGCATCCTTAAACGCATACTGATTTCTAATCGCCTCTAGTATATCTGTCTTAGTTTTTGCAATTTGTGACGGCACTTGACCACCAAGGAATTTCTTCGTACGTTGAACTAAGAAATCTATATAATCTTTCTTCTGGTCCGACGTAAGTGAGCCAGCAATATCCTCGCCGAAAATGCCCTCCCAATCGAATTTGTGCTTCTGCACATCCATACCAGTAAGACCCTTACCAAGTGCTACAATCTGTTCGCTACCACTCAAATATGAGAATTGGTCGCCAATAATATTCGGCATAATTGCATCCCAAATCTCTTGTTGATTTTCCTTAAACTTCTCATAATCAAATATTTTGTTCCCTCCCCTATCAAGAGTATAAGAATAATTTCTAATAATCTCGTTCATATTTGGTATAGCAGTACGCTCAGCATCTTTATACGAAGTACCCTTTAATAGAACTGCGGCTTTACGCTTAGTCTTTATTGTTTCTGGCTTACCATCTGGGCCAAAAACTATATTTCCGTTATCATCCTGGACAAAGTACTCGCCATTCACATATTCATACAAAGAAATATCTCTCCTAGTACGACGCTCACCTGGATCGGCTTCATTAAACATCTTTGCTGTTTCAAGATTGATATATTTACCAAACCTTCTAAGGAATGGATCTTTACCTTTTACGTCAAACATAAAGAAGTTTGAAAGCGCTCGTGCAGAGTTTGTTCCAAGTTCTATTTTACCGTCCATAGCCAAATTCTCAAATTGTTTTCTAGCAAGATCTGTATCACCACGGTCAATCAGAACTTTCATACCGGCAATAGCTGAATCAATATAATCATTAGAGTTCTCAGCTTTGGTAATTTGATCCAAGATATTTACTGCATCCTGTGTTGGACCAATCATTGAAATCGCATCACCAAACTTGCCGCGTACAATCTGAGCCTGTGCGTTATGAGCATGAGCAGCATCCGCAAGGATAAATCCTGTATCCAAATCATTACCCTCCATAATCCTTCTCATGGTCTTATATTTATTCAAGTTTGTATCATTTAACACGCCCTCATGGAACTGATGTTTTGTATTATTATTTTGCAATGCCTCATAGTCCATTTGTGCAGCTCTTGCATTGGTTATGCGATCATGATATCCTCTAGAGTTCTCGTAATCAATCTTAGCACCACGCGACTGCTCCATCTTAAGCGTATCAAACGCTTCTACATTAGCTGCATCAAGTTCTAGCAACCTAGCCTTCTGCGCCTCAGAAACTCCCTTTTGATCAAGCGCTTTAAGCTGTCCCATACCTTTATTCATATTATTCTTATGTCTAAGAATCTGCCTCTGATAGACCGCATTTCTTGCTTGTGCCTCATACGCCTCTTCACCATCTTTTGACGGAGTTCCGTTACGGTTATAATTCCTCATCGCCGCATAAGCAAGACCTCTATTTCTTACCGTCTCTGCATGCTCCTTAGTCTCTTCGTCTCGCGCAATCTTTCGATTAGACATAAACTGCATTAATCTTAGAGATGGCGTATAAGCATTCTTAGCAGCCAAATGTTTTTGCCTAGACAGCTCTCGATGTGACCCCGCCCAGCTATTAACCCCAGCCAATGGTTTGCTTGTAAGTGCGTTAAGCTTAGAGTTGATCGTACCAAGCACTGTCCCAGACATTTTCATCAAACTCCAAGAGAAGAATAGCGGGAATATCTGTACCGCCGTTCCAATCAATATCCCAAACCCATTGTTAGACGATACAATAATCGCCCATCCGGCAAGAGATGACGCCCCAAAGAGCAAAGAAAACGCCGGATAAAATATTAACATTTGAAACAGCATCTGTTTCCATTTTTTGAACCACTGTTCCGTATTCGGCAAAATATACGCCACCATTGCGAGTGGTGCCACCATAATGAGAAGAGTCACCACAGCCTGCCGCATCGCAATCGTAATCAAGCCTATCACTACAGACACCAAAGCACCTAATGCCATCGGTATCATCATCCAAATCGCACCAGTCTCAAAGGCCACTACCGCACCACCAACTGTCAAAGCCGTCCCACTAGCCAGCGCCGTATACATCTCTGCTACATTCGCCCCACTCACCGTTCCAGCTTCCATCCCCACTCCCGCCGACGATTCCACCAACTCAAGTAACCCCCTTATACTACCACCAAAAATATTCGATACATCCACCGCTAGAGAACAGATGTAAAACGACAAATTCACCAAAATCGCCGCGATAATCAACTTCGGAAGTGCTTTCTTTACCCCATAGTTATTAATTCCCCATCCCGTAATCTGCGAAAACACAATCACCAGCAAGAATATAATAAATACTATATTAGTCACCCCTTGGAAATACTTCCAAATCTCGTAAACCGGCGAGCCATCATCAGCCTCCACCGGATTAATCACCAAAACATCTTCTATTTTATCGTACAAGAAATCCACTGCCTCAGATATTTTACCTGTTGTCGGACAGACCAACCAACCAAGAGAGCCCAAACTATCTTGACAAGTCGCCCCACTAGTTTCAGAACTCCCCTCCTCCGGTTCCGCATATACATCTGCCCCTGTACCAGGCAAAGTTCCAAAGAGGCTAGCAAGCATCAAAATGACAGCAAAAAAGCACCCAAAAATCCTTCTTCTGATACCTGTTTTTAGGTCCTTTCTTTCTATCATCATAAAAATCGCCTTCCAATTAGGCTTCCCGTAATTATAGCACACATAAGCGTTTTTGTCAATGTTAAAACCTCTTATTTTATTGGCTTTTCTGTAGGTTTATGCTATTATGTAGATATATGAAGAATTTTTTCAAAAAATTTCTGGTATTCTTAGGAATTATTGCCACCGTTTCTGCTACTGTCAGTTTCGCTGGGCTCACTCCAGTTTCTGCCGAAGAAGGAGAAAAAAGAATTGATGGATCTTCTGGCTGTCCCCACTTCTTGGGTATGACATCGTGGGATTGTAACGTCCCCCCAATCGACAGCGAAGACACTCTTGTCAAATCTATCGCCACTATTGCCACTAATATTCTTACCGATATTAGTGTTATTGCCTCTTATCTCGTTTTGTTCTACGTCATATATGGCGGTTTCCTCTATATTACTTCCGCCGGCGATCCTGGCAAAGCCGCCAATGGCAAAAAGACCCTCGTTCACGCCTTCATTGGCCTCGCCATCGTTACTTCTGCTTACACAATCTTCAGTGCCATCCGTATCGCCATCGCTACCGACGTCGCTCTTGCAGACTGCGTCTGGAATGAATGTGCCAGCCCGAATAACCTCGTCGCCAATCTCATCAATTGGCTCAGCGGTATCGTAGGTGTAGTTTCTGCCGCTTTCGTCTTAATCGGCGCCTGGGGCTACATCACTGCTAATGGCGATCCCAGCAAGCTCCAAAAAGCCAAGCAAACCATCCTTTACGCCATCATCGGCCTCGTCATCTTCGCCTTAGCTCAGATTATCACCGGCTTCGTCTCCAGCACTCTCCGAGACGCCAATTCTTATGTAAACAACTCAGTTATCGCTAATAATTACAAGGAGATCAATATAAATGCTTAAAAAAATCACCGTTATTCTTATTCTTGCCCTAGCTATCATTGGCCTTGGAGACCTTACTCTAAAGCCAGTTTCCGCCTATTCAGGCAATGTTTGCGACTATATTACTGAAGTCGCCGAACGAAGAGCCAACGGTTGTGACGGTAACTCCACTGTCGAGTTATCCGGCGCCATCACCACGATAATCAACGCCGTCATCGGTATCCTCGGCATCGTCGCCGCCATTTTCATCGTAGTCGGCGGCGTCAACTATATGACTTCCGCTGGCGACGCTAGCAAAGTCGAAAAAGCCAAAAAGACCATCCTCTGGGCTGTCATTGGCCTCATCATCGCTTCTCTTACTTTCGTCATCGTCAACTTCGTCCTCAAAGGCATCCTTAAGCAATCTTAAGCAATAAAACTATTGTATTCTCAATAAAAACGTTGTAAAATATAGTTAAATATAAAGGATTAATCAAATGTACGATATCATTACAAAATTCGCTACTGAGGTTGTTACTAATACTACCAACACCACTACTAATACCAGCAGCAAACAAAATATAGGATCAAACGTAACCCTCGTAGGAGACAAGGAAAACACTCTCTGGGGCAACATCCAAAGCATCATCAATGCTGTTATCGGTATACTTGGTATCGTATGCGTAGTCGTAATTATTATAGGTGGTATCAATTACATGACTTCTTCTGGTGATGCCGGCAAGGTTAAGAAAGCTAAGGATACCATCCTTTATGGCGTGATTGGTCTAGTAGTTTGTGTGCTTGCCTTTGCTATTGTGAACTTCGTTATTAGCAACATACTCGGATAAAGATAGAGGAAGGACTTAAAATGTACGATATCATTACAAAATTTGCCGCTACCAACAGCAACTTAAAAAACAAAGTCTGGGCAGTAGGAGGAAATACAGCAAATACAAAAATTGACGACCTCCCAGATGAGGGTAACAGTGACCTTTGGGGCAACATTAAAAACATTATCAACGCCGTCATTGGCGTCCTTGGCATAGTCTGTGTAGTTGTAATCATCATTGGTGGCATCAATTACATGACTTCTTCTGGTGATGCCGGCAAAGTTAAGAAAGCTAAAGACACTATCCTCTATGGTGTTATTGGCTTAGTAGTTTGTGTACTTGCTTTTGCTATTGTAAACTTCGTTATTAATAATATACTTGGTAGTACTTCTTAAAGAAAGGATAACATGTACGATATCATTACAAAATTCGCCGCTGACAACAACAGCTTGAAAGATAAAGTATGGTCACCGACAGCAGATAACATCGTAAACGGCAAAGCACCAGTAAAAGAGGGCGACAACACTCTCTGGGGCAACATCCAAAGCATCATCAATGCTGTTATCGGTATACTTGGTATCGTATGTGTGATCGTAATTATTATCGGTGGTATTAATTACATGACTTCTTCTGGTGATGCCGGCAAGGTTAAGAAAGCTAAGGATACCATCCTTTATGGCGTGATTGGTCTAGTAGTTTGTGTGCTTGCCTTTGCTATTGTGAACTTCGTTATTAGCAACATACTTGGTAGCGGGAGCTAAAAATGGATGGTATACTCACAAAATTCGCAGTTGGTCAAAAAATAGACACTGTAGGCAGCGACAATAACCTTACAGGTGATGTCACGAGCATTATCAACGCCGTCATTGGCGTCCTTGGCATAGTCTGTGTAGTTGTAATCATCATCGGCGGTATTAATTATATGACCTCCACTGGCGACGCTAGCAAAGTTGAAAAAGGCAAAAAAACTATCCTCTACGGCGTCATCGGCTTAGTCATTTGCGCACTCGCTTTTGCCATTGTTAACTTCGTTATTAGCAACATTCTTAAACAATCATAAAGAACATTCGCATAAAAATCGGGCTCATCAGCCCGATTTTTTATTTAATGTATGTAACCTTTTTCTTCGCCCACTCTCTATTGAACGATAATCCTCTTTGGTGCTTCTACCTGCTCTTTTTCAAAAGTGATAGTGAGAACTCCGTCTTTTAGCTCAGCCTTTACACTGTTCTCGTCTTCACGTACCTGCACCGGTAGAGCAATCATCCTAGAAAATTCGCCCCAATAGCATTCCTGAATATGCCATCTCGTCGTCTGCTCGTCCTCGCCCCCAGACAATATGCCAGATATCGTCAAAATATTATCTGCCACACTGACATCAAGATCAGACTTCGAAATCCCTGCTGTTCTTGCTTTTACTACTAATTTGTCCGCCGTTTCATAGACATCTACTGCTAGCTGTCCAGGAAAATCGTCGGTCTCGCCCCCCCAATCATCTTCCGGTACTTGCTCAACAGGTTCTTCCTCTTGAACTAGTTCCTCCGTGACATCCGCCACCACTGGAGCCACTGCCGCTGCTTCTCCTCCATCTTCATTCAGGAAAGCTGCAGCTAGGTCGTCGTCTAACAAATCTTGACTATTGTTGTTACGAGCCATATTTCCTCCACTTATATTGTTATGCTTTATTATAAACCACTTTCGTAGTAAAATCAAGAGTAATATGTCTTTTATTGTAAAAAATACAACATTTCCTGGGCTTTTGGACCTACTAGTTCCCCACTCCTGTAGAGGTTGTGGACTTACAGGCGAACCACTTTGTAACCGTTGTAAAAATTACATTTTAAAAGCCCACAAAAATATCTGTCCTAATTGCAAAAAAGAAAAATCATCCAGCACCTGTAAGAACTGCTCTGATTTACCACCGCTCTACGTAATCTCAGACCGCAACGGCCTTCTCGGCCCACTTATTCACGATTACAAATATTATTCCATCCGCGCCCTTGGAAGGCCCCTAGCGGAGCTCCTAAGCACCTGTTTACCCCAAGATTTACCAAAGGGCTCTATTCTAGTTCCCCTCCCCACTTCCACTCGTCACGTCCGTAGCCGCGGTTTTGATCATACCTACCTCATCGCCAAAAGTCTTAGCAAACTCCGCCATCTCCCCCTAGAAAGAGTCTTGATCAGAAACAAAAACACCACCCAAGTAGGCTCCAACCGCGAAAAGCGCCTTTCCCAAGCTAGTTCCGCCTACCAAATCAATCCCAAAGCCAAAATCGACCCAGCAAAAACTTACATTCTCCTAGACGACATTTGGACCACCGGCGCCTCCATCAAAGCCGCCGTCAAAAAGCTCCAGCAAGCCGGAGCCAAAAACATTCAAATCGCTCTCCTAGCCTACTCTATTAAGGATTAGTACTAGGTAACGAGGTTATGACGAAATTCACAATCGCAAACGCCAAGAAAGAAATAATCAAGCCAATAATCGCATAGAGCACGGTATTCTTTGCATCTGTTACCTTCTTCGCATCCCCGCCTGACACCACATACTTAATCCCACCAATGATTAGCATAATCACCGCAATCACCCCCACAATATAAAGCACGATATTAGTTACCTGTTTAAAGACACCCGTATCACCAAACAAATCCTCTGGGCAACCATCACACCTTGCCGCCTGCGCGCCCTCACTAAGAGTGGTCGCAAAAGCCCCAGTCGCGTTGGCCAAACTTACACCTATAAAAGCTCCACAAATCACTAGCGGAAGAATTACTCTAATCAGTAACTTTTTCATACCTCATATTATATCACACTTTTTGGGGAGCTTCAACTTTTTTATATACTCTAGTCTCATTCTCATCATCGCTATAGATAAGTTCATACCGCTCATCCTTCAAGTCAGCTAGAGCCTCCTCGTAATACTCTTCTATCACCAAAAAATCAAAATCATACTTTCCCAAAAACTCATCCACTTTTGTTTTTCCAGTGTCAAGCCCTATCCATTCCTCCAAAATTCCATCCTTTCCATTTACAGACTTCATAAACTCCGCACCTCTCGGATCCAAATACGCTGGATAACCTCTATATTCCACATACCCACCCTGATTGTACCCTACATATATCTTTAATTCCCTCTTGTTTTTATCCCCCACCTCATTATCGATTACGTCCATCGCTTCTTCCATCGCTCGGTTCGGCCTATCCTCTGCCATCATTGTTGCCCTCACCGCCATCACTATCGAAATACACATCACAAGCACCCCCACCCAAACCGTAACGATTCTCCCTATCTTTTGATTATAAAATAGCTTTGGTATCTTAAAATCTTTATACACATACGCCAACGGGAAAAACATCACGAGCAAAAACTCACTCATTCCCTTCACGCTAGAAAGCCCCATAAACAAAAACCCAAAGAACAGCAACAGATATCTCACTCGCGGCCTTCTCTTAGCAAAAGCATATAAGGCAACCACTATCACTATCATCAAATAGTAAATTATCCCATAGCCCGCCATCGGGTTAAACGACGCTAGTTCAGACACCACCCCAAGACTAGACATCCCTCCATAAGCTGCAAAAATCGAAGTAACCATTTCTACCCCGTATGGATTAATCAAACCCACTACAGCAGATATCACAGATATCAAAATCAACGGTTTCAACCTATACCCCTGTAGGATCTTCTTAGGCCTCCTAAACCCATCTATGATATAAGTCCCTATAATCGCAAAAATTATCCACCACACCGACGCGTGAAAATTGACCAATACGATAGAAAGCCCCGGTATCCACCACAAATATTTGTTTCTTCCTGTTTTGATATATAGTTCCATCACGTAAATCAGCGCCATAAACACCACGTAGTCTATCATTTGCGCCCTCGTCACCACAAACTCAAGTGCCAATATACTCCCCGTAACCGCCATCAGAACCAAAGATAACTTCACATTTTTATCACTAATCAACATACAGACTTTATACAGCAAAAACAGCAATACCAAAAAGAGCAGTATCATCGCAATATAAATACCCGACGCTCCAAACACCAAATGAATCCAATAAAAAACCACCGAAAAAGCGTAGTTCTGTACTACGGTGTGTAAACCCTCGTGCATCGATAGCACGTCTTCGTGGTAAATTCCATTTTCTACAATATATCGCCCTTGAGCCAACACATCCCAAGAATCATTATCCAAATGCTGGTTGATGCTCAACACCACCAACACCGGCACCAAAAACGCAATTACATATTTTATCCAACCAAACCTCCGAATCCAATTCATGCTTTAATTATACCATTAAATATGCTAAAATAATCCTAACGGAGGGTTACCCAAGTGGCTGAAGGGGACGGTTTGCTAAATCGTTAGTCTGGAGTGATCTGGAGCGGGAGTTCGAATCTCCCACCCTCCGCCATTTTTTATGCTATAATTATAGCATGAGCAAATCAAATCCAATCTCTTGGGAAGCCGAAGAATACATCGTCAAATCCCACAATGCTATTTGGTATATCGGACTCTTCTTGGTTGCTGGTGGCCTCGGCGCTCTCGCCGTCTGGCTACAAGATTGGACTTTTCTCGCCCTTATCATCGTAAGTGTTATTACTATCTTAGTTTTTAATCTTCGCCCCCCTCGCAAAATCCGTTACACTCTAAATTCCACAGGTCTCACCGAAGGCAAAATCAAACACCCCTTTACCAACTTTCGCGCTTTTGGCATCAGTCAAGAAGATTCTCATTACTACGCCGTTCTAATTCCCAAAAAACGCTTAGGCATCAACGTCAAAGTTTATTTCCCAGAAGGTAGCGGCGAAGCTATCGTAGATGCTCTAGGCGCTCGTCTCCCTATGGAAGAAGTTAAATCCGATATTTTAGATAAATTAGTAAATTTCTTGCGCATTTAGAAAAAAGTGTGCTATAATAAACATAAGTAATTTATTAAAGGTGGGCAAATGAACCAAAATACAACCGTAGACAGCGATCTACAAAAAGCAATCGATGATATCACAAAATCAACTAATAGCGATCCGCTATTTTCTGATCCAGTAGCGGCACCGGCACCAGTTGGGCCGTTTGAAACAGCTAGTATGACTCCAGCTATGCCACCGCGCGCACCAATGCCAGCTGCCCCACGTCCAGCTATGCCACCAAAGGCAGCACCAAGGCCAACACCAGCTCCAGCACCAATGCCTGTGCCAGAAGAAGTTGCTCCAGCCGAGCCAGTTTCTGCTCCGGTTGAAGAAATCGAGCCAACCCCTATCGCACACGAAGATGAGCCAGAACCAAAAGCTCCTTTTATGGAAGGCAACCTTGGTATTGATCAAGTCAAAGAAGCTGCTCTTCGCGAACTAGCTCCAATCGTAGACAAGCTAGACATCTCAGCCGAACAAAAATTCGGCATCTATAAAGATGTTATCGACAACTATCACGATTCCAGTGTTATCGAATCAGCATACCACGCTGCTTCCGACATCAAAGATGATCAAAACCGTGCTGAAGCCCTCCTCTACATCATCGATTCTATTGATCGTATGTAAAAAAACAAAAACTGCGTGCCCACCTCACGCAGTTTTTTTATCTCTCACACACCATTATTTTATTGGTTTTAGCCTTTCTTTTGCTGTATTAGAAATATAAACAATATCAGCCAACACCATTTCGATTTCATCTTTCGAAAAACCTTTTTCACCCCACTCAAAAATTATTTCCGCAATCTCACTAGCCATAATTTTCAAAACTTTTTCAGGTTCCTGAATCCCCAACACCTCAAAGATTATCTTCATTATTATCCCTCTATCACCGAATTTTAAAAACACTTCAAAATATTTTTGATAATTCAAAATAAAAACCAACATCTCAAGATAATCTCTCCGCCTAAGAAACAATCGGTATTCCTCCAAAATATACGCTTCCCAATCCGGTAAAATTTTCATTACCGAACGATGGTGTGTATAGATTGTAGAGCGTGTCACTCCTGCCCTTTTAGCAATTTGCTCCATCGTATCATATCTCGCATCAAAAAAGACCGAAAGTAATTTTTCTTCGGTCTTTTTGTAACGACAATCTCTCATCCCACCCGCACCACCATTTTTGTCATTAGTAGAACTAGTACATTTCAGGAGCAGTTGCCGCTGACTTTTCCTCCGGAATTTCACAGATAAGCGCCCCCATCGTAATCGCCGTCGCCGCAATCGAAGTAGCGTTCTTTACCGCTTCCTTTGTTACCTTAGCTGGATCAATCACTCCAGCCTTCTTAAGGTCCACTAATCCTTTCTCAGGCGCCATCACGTTTACGCCAAATCCAGGCTTACCATTCTCTACCGAGGCAAGTAAGGCCTGCGCATTTAACCCTGCATTTTCCATAATGTGAATAAACGGAGCCTTTAGTGCATTCTTTACGATCCGAGCCCCATTATCAGAATCATCCAAAGAACCAGCTAGATTCACCAAGGTTACCCCGCCACCAGTTACAATGCCGTCAAGAAGTGCTGCTTTAGTAGCCGCTACCGCATCATCTACTCGGAATTTCTTCTCATCAATTTCGGTCTCTGTCGCACCACCTACTTTAATCACTGCCACCTTACCCTGAAGTGCTGCCGCCCGTTTTTCAAATTCTTCTCTCTCATAATCAGACTTTGCATGCTCAGCCAAAGTTTTGATTAGCTCAATTCTCGCCTCTACCTCACTACGTGCCCCAGCACCCTTAATAATCGTAGTTTCATCCTTCGTTGCAATTACTTTATTTGCAGAGCCAAGCACCTCAAGCCCAGCCTCTTCAAGTTTCAACCCCTTATCAGCAGACACTACCGTTGCATCAGTCAAGATAGCAATATCCTCCATCACTTCTTTCCTTCTATCACCAAAAGCTGGAGCTTTTAATACCAAAGAGTTAAATACTCCTTTAAGCTTATTAAGAACGAGTAATGACAAAGCCTCACCCTCCACCTCTTCAGCAACAATTACCAAATCTTTCTTCCCCGCTTGCGCACACTTTTCAAGGAGTGGCAAAATATCGTTAGCTGCCGAAATCTTTTTATCAGTCACCAAAATCAACGGCTTATCAAACACTGCCTCTTGACGATTTACGTCCGTGATAAAGAAGGCCGAAGCATACCCCTTGTCATAAGAAAATCCTTCCACGATTTCCTGCTCCATTTCAAGCCCTTGACCAGCTTCTACCGTCACTATGCCATCTTTACCAATCTTAGAAATCACTTCCGCAATCAACTCACCGATTTCCGCATCTCCTGCCGAAATTGTCGCTACTTCTGCTACTTTCTTAGAATTTCCCTCAATTTTCTCAGCAGTTTTCTCAATCCCTGCTACAATCTCTGCCCCAGCTTTTTCGATTCCCCGGCGAAGCTCCATCGGATTCACTCCTGCCGCAATCAATTTATTAGCTTCAGACAATATATTATATGTAAGAACCGTCACAGTAGTAGTACCATCACCAGCCACCTTATTTAACTTCTGCGCCGCCGTCTTAATCAACTTGGCGCCTACTGCTTCCCCCATCGTATCCTCAGTAGAAGGAAGATCTACTGCCTCAGCCACCGTTACCCCATCATGGGTAATCACCGGTGCGCCATAATCTTTTTCAATAATGACATTTTTGCCTTTTGGACCAAAAGTCACTTTCACAGCATCATAAAGTTGTTTCGCCCCAGATAGTACTTTTTCACGCGCTTCTGCTTCATAATAAATTTTCTTTGCCATATTTACTCCTTATAATGTCGCGAGGACATCCTCCTCTTTCAAAATAATATAATTTTTATCGTCAATTTTTAGCTCAGTCGTAGAATATTCCTTGTAAATAATCTTGTCACCTTTTTTCACATCCTTCACTTCCGAACCTACCGATTCTACCACGGCATAAGCTGGTTTTTCTTTGGCTTCACCTAGAAGAATCCCCGACTTAGTCTTTTCTAGTGGCTTCTCTACAATTGCCACAACTCTGTCTTTTAACGGTTTTAGTGCCATAATTTTAACTCCTTTTAGGAGATTATAGCACAGGTTTCTAGCACTTTCAACCCCCGAGTGCCAACCCACTCATCCACCGCCTTTTTTACCCCCGGAAGCTCCGGATTATTATAGTCGTGAACAATCAAAACCCCGCCCTTACTCATCTTATTTTCAACTAATTTTAGCCCATCCCGAATCGATTCGTAAAAATCTCCGTCTAAAAAGCAAAAAGCAATTTTCTCCGGCAAATCAGAAGCAGAAAAATCAGCAAACCACCCTTTCTTAATCACCGGCACCTTTAGTCCCGCTCTTAAGAATCTCTCTTTTACTTCTCTCTTGGACACCAGAAGCTCCCCCTTCTTAAAATTTTCACCTAATGGCGAAAGGTCCTTCTCAGATTTCTCCGGCAACCCCTCAAACGAATCATAAATCCAAAACCTCTTATCTGAACCTTTCAAAATCTCCGCCAAAAATATAGAGGTATCACCTTTATAACACCCCAATTCCACAAAATCCCCAACAACGCCTAGGCAATCCCTAGCAGTATTTAAAATATATTTCGTCTCCCCCTCCGAAACCTGATCATTTCTCCATACCATATTATTTTTCTACCAAACTCTTTTTTCCAAAAAGAGTTTGAGCCAAGTACTCTCCAGTTGGAGTCTTAGCCCGTTTAGCTAATTCTTCTGGCGTACCTTCATCACACACAGTTCCACCCTTAATTCCTCCTTCTGGACCCATCTCAATCACCCAGTCCGCACACTTAATCACGTGTAAGTTATGTTCAATAATAATCATTGAATTTCCCCCATCTACCAATTTATTCAAAATCTCAAGTAGCCTCTTTACGTCATCCGTATGAAGCCCCGTTGTCGGCTCATCTAAAATATAAAGAGTTTTACCAGTAGAGCGCCGTGCGAGCTCCGTCGCCAATTTAATCCTCTGCGCTTCCCCACCAGAAAAAGTCGTCGCCGGCTGACCAAGTTTAATATATCCAAGCCCCACTTCTTGAATCGTGCGAAGCTTAGCAGCAATTGACGGAATCGAGCCAAAGAACTCCACCGCCTCATCAATCGTCATATCTAAAACTTGCGAAATATCTTTACCCTTGTATTTTACCTCAAGCGCTTCCGCATTATACCGCCGCCCATGACACGCCGGACAAGTTACATACACATCCGGCAAGAAATGCATCTCAATTTTATTCACCCCGTCACCCTGACAATGCTCACATCTACCCCCCTTCACATTAAACGAAAATCTACCAGCCTTATATCCCCGCACTTCCGCCTCCGGTTGCTGTGCAAAGAGTTCTCGAATCGCATTAAACACACCTGTGTAAGTAGCCGGATTAGAACGAGGTGTCCGCCCAATCGGACTCTGGTCAATTACAATAATTTTATTAATATTCTCAATTCCCTCAATCTTATCGTGTAATCCTGGCACCGTCTGCGCCCGATGAAGCCGCGCCAACAGTTCATTAGAAAGAATATTATTAACTAGCGTAGATTTCCCCGACCCAGACACACCCGACACCACCGTCATCACTCCAAGGGGAAAAGCCACATCGATATTTTTGAGATTATTTTCACGAGCCCCTTTTACAACTAATTCATAGCCTGAGCGAATCTTCCGGCGCTTCTTTGGTACTGGAATCGACTTTTTACCAGACAAATATTGTCCAGTAATAGAATTCGGATTCTCTGCCACTTCCTCTGGCGTCCCACACGCCACCAACCGTCCCCCATTCACTCCGGCTCCCGGTCCAATATCAATAATGTAGTCCGAAGCCCACATTGTATCTTCATCGTGCTCTACCACTAGCACCGTATTTTTAAGATCCCTTAAATGCTTCAAAGTGTTTATCAATTTATCATTGTCCCTCTGATGTAGCCCAATCGACGGCTCATCAAGCACATACAACACTCCCTGAAGCCCCGAACCAATCTGCGTGGCTAGTCTAATCCTCTGCGCCTCCCCACCAGACAAAGTATTTGCCGCGCGACCTAACTCCAAATACCCTAGCCCCACATCCTTCATAAATTTCACTCTCTCACGAATTTCTTTGAGAATCGGCGCCGCAATCATCTCTTCCTCTGGGCTAAACTCCAGATCTTGGTTAAGAACTTCGAGTGTTGCATCTACATCTAGATTGCACATATCCACAATATTTAGATCATGTACCGTCACCGCGAGGACCGCCGGTTTCAATCTTGCCCCGTGACAAGTCTGGCACTCTCTCACTCTCATAAATCTCTCAATATCATGCTTAGTAAACTCCGAAGTTTTTGGATCATTATACCGTCTCTCCAGCATCGGAATTACCCCTTCATAAGTCGTCTCATAAATCGTCCCCTCCGCAAACCGACCCGAACCAGAAATCCTCATCTCATATTTTTCTTCCCCTGTACCATAGAGAATCAAATGCTGTATCTCTTCCGACAAATTTCCAATCGGCGTCTGTACATCAAAATTATGCTTCTTCCCCACTGCCATCAATCTTTTCAACCACCAAGACTCTTGTTGTACCCTGTTAAACGGCCTAATCCCCCCCTCCGCTATTGTTAGATTCTTATTAAAAACTAACGCCGGATCCACTTCCATTTTAGATCCCAACCCCGTACAATCCGGACAAGCTCCTTCTGGCGCATTAAAAGAAAATAGTCTCGGCGTCAGTTCTGGAATCAACTCATCTGGATGGTCCGGGCACGCATATCTCTGTGAATAAGTAATCACTTCCGTGTTCTCCAAATTCACTCGTTTTTCGTCTACTGCCGTCGTCCGGTCGTTAATTTTAAGCACTTTTATAATCCCTTGCCCCAACTCCAACGCCTGCTCTACCGACCCACTAATCCTAGAGTGAAGCTCTGGCGACAGCACAAATCTATCCACCACAATTTCAATATCGTGTCGCTCATTTTTATTAAGTTCCGGAAATTCGTCTAGCGCATAAATAATCCCGTCCACTCGCACCCTAGAAAATCCTTTAGCCGTATATTGCTCTGGAATATGAAGAAACTCACCCTTCTTTGCCGAAACAATCGGAGCAAGCACCATCAGCTTAGCCCCCAGTGGAAGTTTCATTACCTCGTTAATAATATCCTCATTTGTCCGTCTAGAAACCGGCTTATGACAAATCGGACAATGCGGCACCCCTACCCTCGCAAATAAAAGACGCAGATAATCATATACTTCCGTCACCGTCGCCACCGTCGAACGCGGATTCCTCGAAGTCGATTTTTGGTCAATCGAAATCGCAGGGCTAAGCCCCGTAATCGAATCCACCTCCGGCTTGTCCATTACCCCCAGAAACATTCTCGCGTAAGATGACAAAGACTCCACATATCGTCTCTGCCCTTCCGCATAAATCGTATCAAAAGCCAGCGAAGATTTCCCCGACCCAGATAACCCCGTCATAATCACTAATTTATCCCTGGGTATATCCACATCGAGATCGTGTAAATTATTCTGTCTCGCCCCCCGCACTTTAATAAAATTATCTTCCATAAACTTTCCTATTATACACCCTTTTTGCGCTTTTGTCCAGATGTAGTATAATGACTATATGGAAAAACCAGAGGAACCAGAGAAAAAGCCTCGGCATGCCACTCGGTATTTTATTGTTGGTATCAGCCTAGCCATATTTAACTTCGTTTTCTATACTATCCTTGCCAACTTAATTATCAACAATAATGACTTCCTCTGGGTTTCTACTCTTATTTCCACCCTTGTCACTACTATTTTGGCCTATATTCTTCACTCCAAAATTACCTGGAAAGAACGTAACGTCACTAAAAGTTCTGTATATAAATTTTTTATTTGGAATGCGCTACTAACTTTCCCTATTGGCCCTGGGCTCACCCAACTTTTCAGTCTCTTCACTCCTGCCTACGAGCTCGCTTATAATATTTTTCAAAATATTCATATCGATTTTTCCTACGAATTCGTCCAATCTACTGGCACTTTCGTTTTTACCAGCTTCGTTATAATGGTTGTAAATTTCACGCTCTACGATCGCTTTGTCTTTGGTAAAACTAAAAAGGAGGAAGAAAAATGAAAATTCTAGTCACCGGCGGTACAGGTTATATTGGTTCTCACGTAGCAGTAAAATTAATTGAAGAAGGCCACGAAGTCATAATCGTTGACAATCTAGCTAATAGCAAAATCACCGTCTTAGATAGTATCAAAAAAATCACTGGAAAATCCCCTATTTTTTATCAAGAAAATCTCACTAATTTCGGCACTATTGAAAAAATTTTCAAAGATCACCAATTTGATTTAGTGATTCATTTTGCTGGCCTCAAGTCCGTTTCCGAATCTGTCGAAAAACCTCTTATGTACTACCAGCAAAATCTCTCCGGCACTATTAATCTTTTACGATGCATGGAAGAATTCAACGTCAAAAAAATCATCTTTTCATCCTCTGCCACTGTTTACGGTGATTCCGAAGTTGCTAAACGCACAGAAACCATGCCTACCGGCCAAAACATCGCTAACCCTTATGGTAAAACCAAATACATGATTGAAGAAATTTTAAAAGATATCTGCACTTCCGACCCGAAGTTCTCCGCCATTGCGCTCCGCTATTTCAATCCTATTGGTAATCACTCTTCTGGACTCCTCGGTGAAGATCCCAATGGTATCCCCAACAACCTCATGCCTTACATTATGAAAGTCGCATCTGGTGAGCTTGAAGAGCTATCCATTTATGGTAGTGATTATGATACTTCAGACGGTACTTGTCGTCGCGACTTCATTCACGTCGTAGATTTAGCCAATGGTCATCTCGCTGCTTTCAAAGCTCTAGAAACTCCTGGTTTCAAAGCCTACAACCTTGGCACCGGCACCCCTACTTCTGTCTTAGAAATGGTCGAAACTTTTGAAAAAATCAGTGGCCGTCCTTTACCTCATAAGTTCGCTCCTCGCCGCCCTGGCGACCTCGCCGAAATCTGGGCCGACCCATCAAAAGTTAAGCAAGAACTAGGTTGGCAAACCCACCTCACCGTCGAAGATGCCATGAAAGACACTCTCACGTTCTTAAGAAACCATCAATAATGTGATAAAATATACTATATGGCTATACCTAATTTTCTGTACAAGAACAACCGCGTTCTCTTAAAGGAGCTAACCAAAACAGATTTTAAGCTCCGTTATCAAGGTTCAGTCTTAGGCTATCTTTGGGCACTGCTCCGTCCTCTTATGATGTTTGCTATATTATACGTAGTATTTGCTAAACTTCTCAAAATTGGCGGCGATATCCCTCACTATCCTGTATATTTATTAGTCGGCACCACCTTTTGGAGTTTCTTTACTGAATGTACCAACCAAGGCATTCAAGCGGTCGTTACTCGCGGTGATCTCATCCGCAAAATCTGTTTTCCAAAATACATTGTAGTAGTTTCAGCTACTCTCACAGCTGTTATCAATGTCCTAATTAACCTTGTAGTAGTTTTTGTCTTTGCTCTAATTGACGGCGTTACCCCCTCTTGGACTTGGTTGCTCGTTCCAATACTTTTATTCGAATTATATATTTTCTCTCTTGGTATATCATTTTTACTCGGCGCTATCAACGTCAAATATCGCGATATTACTTCTATTTGGGATGTATTAGTCCAAGCACTTTTCTATGCTATACCCATTATCTATCCCATCGCTATGGTTGCTCAAACTAGCGCCACCGCTGCCAAAATTATTTTAATCAACCCTATCTCCCAAGTTATTCAAGATCTTCGCTATACCATCGTTACTAAAGAAACTATTACAACTTGGAGCTATGTCGGCGAAGAAAATTTTTTCTGGAAGTTTATTCCTATCATCATAGTTATCATTATGTTAATTTGGGGCTCTTGGTATTTCCGTAAAAAATCTAAAAAATTCGCGGAGGAAATCTGATGGAAACAAAAAATGAACCCGTTGTCATTTCAGTTAAACACCTTCATAAAAGCTTTAAACTCCCTACTGAACGTGCTTGGGGGCTAAAACAAGCTATTTTCAACCGCCTCAAAGGTATTAAAGGCTACAAAGAACAAAAAGTTCTAAATGGCATTAGTTTTGACATCTATAAAAACGAATTCGTCGGTATTGTTGGACGCAACGGCTCTGGCAAATCCACCTTACTTAAGACCCTCGCCAAAATTTATTTCCCAGAAAAAGGCAAATTAGAAATAAACGGTACTCTTATCCCGTTTATTGAGCTTGGTGTTGGTTTTAACATGGATCTTACTGGTCGTGAAAATGTCTACTTAAACGGAGCTCTTCTTGGTTTTTCCAACAAAGAAATGGACGCCATGTATGACGAAATTGTAGACTTTGCCGAACTTCGCCCATTCATGGATCAAAAACTCAAAAACTTTTCCTCCGGTATGCAAGTTCGTCTGGCATTTTCTATTGCCATCCGCGCCAAAGGTGATATCCTACTACTTGATGAAGTCCTAGCTGTTGGTGATGCCGAATTCCAGAAAAAGTGTAACGACTATTTTGCTACTATTAAAGGTCACCAAACAGTCATTTTGGTTACTCATGATATGGGTAACGTCAAAAAATACTGCTCTCGCGCTATCCTGATCGAAAACGGCAAAATCGCATTAGACGACGAACCCCAGAAAGTCGCGGAGGCCTATGAAAAACTCTGGAGCTAATAAAACCAAAAAATTAGCTTTATTTTCTTGTTTTACTATCCTTAATATTTTTTTCTTAATTTGGAATTTCAAATCTAACTCCCTAAATTTCGATGTATCCTTTGTTCTAATACTAGTTGGAACGACGTTAGCAGAAGCAGCCCTATGTTATATATTGTATTTCGCCAAAAATCATCAATGGAAAATTGAAAAAATCTTCTTAGTTTTAAGCCTCATAATCGGCAGCATTTATGTACTAGCCTTACCAGTTGGACGAGCACCAGACGAAGCGTCACATTTCTTCAGAATTTACGAAATTACCGAAGGGCATTTCGTATCAAGCGTTAACGAAGATCATACATCTGCTGGCAGTATATTACCAAAGAATATTGGCATAGTTGACGAATTCGCGCATCAAAATGTCAAATATTCAGAAATCATAAACCGTCTCGGCACACAAAGCAGCGAAGAGCAAATTTATATTTCTACTTCTGCATATGGCTATAGCCCTCTCGCTTACACTCCTCAAGTTACCGGTATGTTCGTTGGGAAAATCCTTCATCTTCCTTTCCTAGTTTCTGCTTATCTTGCCAAATTTTTTAATCTCTTTTTCTGCGTCGCCATTCTTTATTTTTCTATAAAATATTCTCCTTTTCTCAAAAAATTTATTTTTCTTATCGCCTTTCTTCCTATTTCAATGCAGTCCATGGCTTCTCTCTCCGCTGATGCCCCAATCTTTGTCTCTGCCATTGCGTTAATCTCATTCGTTCTTTATTCCATCTACAACCGCAAAGATGCGTTCACCAAAAAACATTTTTTCATTATACTTGCTCTTTGTTTATTTATTAGCATTAGTAAAATTGTCTATGCACCACTATGCTTTATTCTATTTTGTATCCCTAAAGAGCTTTTTGGTGGCAAAGGTATTAAAAGAAAACTTTTCTGGATTTTTGGTACTGGAGCCATCGTTATCGCAACATACTTAATATGGTATTTTATTTCCCCACCTACTATTACTGTATCAGACGCCTCTGGGCAAATCTCTCTAATTATTCATAGCCCAATCGAATATTTCTCTATTATTATGCGCTCTATCTCTGCCAATGCCATGATGTATCTTTCTGGCGCCTTTGGTGGTTATCTAGAATGGTTTAATGTCACACCATCAAAATTCTATATCTTTTTGTCACTAATCATTTTTATTATTCTTTGCGTTAAAACTCGCCCTAAATATATTATTCCAAAAAGCCTCAAAGTCTTATCTATTTCTCTATTCGCCATTATAAGCCTTGCTATATTTACCGCTATGTTTGTAACCTGGACAAAATCTGGCGAAACTATTATTGACGGAGTTCAAGGCAGATACTTTTTGCCTATTATGCTTCTTGTCCCAATCTGGTTTCTACCAGCTCAAAAAACTACTACGAAAAATAAAAGTATCATCAAAAAACCTATAGCAGAAATTACTAATAACTACTATTTCTATGCATTCTTCATCTTTGAGAGTATCTATGTCGTCTCCACAATAGCTATCACTCACCTCTAAAAAATGTTATAATTATTCTAATGACACCAAACAAAATTATTCTGATAATCCCAGCCTTCAACGAAGAAAAATCAATCAAAGACACCATAGAACTAGTAACCAAAACTGGTTACGATTATATCGTAATAGATGACGGATCTACCGATAAAACCGAACAAATCCTATCAGAAAATAACTATAATTTTGTAAGCCTTTGCTTCAATCTAGGCATCGGTGGCGCCGTTCAGACCGGTTATCGATACGCCCTAGAAAACAATTATGACATCGCTATTCAATTTGACGCCGACGGACAGCATGATATCGAATCCATCAAAGATTTAATCCAGCCAATCCTAGACAATCAAGCAGATTTTACTATTGGCTCTAGGTTCATCAAGAAAAATTCTTCTAACTTTAAATCATCTTTTTTGCGCAGAATTGGCATCCATCTAATCTCTAACGTTATTTTCCTTTTCTCCAAAAATCGCGTTTACGATACTACCTCAGGTTTTCGTGCTGCCAACAAAAAAGTCATTAAATATTTTACCGAAAATTATCCCAAAGAATATCCCGAACCAATTTCAAATTATGAGCTTATCAAGTTTGGCTATAAAGTCACAGAAGTCCCTGTCAAAATGCATGAACGTACCGCTGGTAAATCTAGTATTCATTCCTGGAAAAGCGCTTACTACGTCATCAATGTACTACTTTCAATTTTCGTAATTAAATTAAGGAGAAAAAAATGACCACTCTACAAATAGAAATGGCGATAGCTGCAACTATATTATTTATTATTATCATTACGAGTATTGCCAAAAATAGACTATCTATCAAAAATTCTATCGCCTGGCTACTACTCCCTATTATTTTTATTATCATTGCCATCTTCCCCGACCCGCTTCAGTCTTTCGCTCACTGGCTCGGATTCGAAACTCTATCCAACTTTATCTTTCTGGTTATCATCGCTCTACTCATTCTCATCTGTTTCTTTCTCACTGTTTCAAACAGCAAACAGCAAGACGAAATTACTAAGCTAAATCAAGAAATATCAATTCTAAAAAAGGGTCAAAATGGCAAATCTAAAAGCTAGTTCGGATTCTCTTCATACTTTTGTAATTTTAGCCTATCAAGAAAGCCCGTTCTTAGAAGAGTGTATTAAATCCGTTACCAATCAAACCTACCATAGCAAAATAGTCATTGCCACTACCACCAAAAATACTCATATCGCAAATTTAGCAAAAGCATACAACCTTAAAATTATCGAAGGCAAACATACTAATATCGGCGGCGATTTTGACTTCGCTATTCATACCGGAGACACCCCATTAGTGACTATAGCCCATCAAGACGACACCTACGAAAAAAACTATTCTCAAAAAATAGTCGAAACTTACAAAAAGCATCCCAATTCTTCAATTATTTTTACAGATTATTTTGAGATTCGCAACAAAAAATATATTTATACCAACGCATTATTAAAAATAAAACGTTTACTACTTACTCCTATTCGCATAAAAAAGTCCCTCAAATCTCGTTATTTTAAACGCTCTATCCTTAGATTTGGTAATCCTATTTGTTGTCCAGCTGTTACTTTTGTCATCAAAAACTGCCCCAAAGATATCTTCAAATCAGAGTTCAAATGTGACTGCGATTGGCATGCATGGGAAAAGCTAAGCACCAAAAAAGGCGCTTTCACATACATTCCCGAACCTCTTATGGGTCATCGTATATCCGAAAAATCCACTACTACCGACATCATAAACCAAGGTATCCGCACCAAAGAAGATTATCAAATTTTCAAACGATTTTGGCCACAGCTCATCGCAAAAACATTCACCAAATTTTATCAAAAAAGCGAAAAATCAAACAAGCTCTAAGATATATCTCTTCACCGCATCTCGCCAATCGGGCAAAGGTTCAAATCCAGCTTCCACAAGTTTAGTTTTATCAAGTCTAGAATTAAATGGTCTTTTTGCTACCGCCTTTCCAGCCTTAGCCTCATACTGCTCGGTAGTTACTGGAATAACCTCCACATTCATCCCCGCATCTTTATAAATTTCCTTGGCAAAATCTGCCCAAGAAATATATCCACCTTCATTAGTAGCATGATAATAGCCGTATTTATCAGTTTCAATCATATCAACCAGAAGTCGAGCGAGATCATATGTATAAGTCGGCGTGCCGATTTGATCAGACACTACCTCCACCGTGTCACGTCCCTCTCCTACTTTTATCATCGTCTTAATAAAGTTTTTTCCATTTTTACCAAACACCCACGCAATTCTCACAATAAAATATTTATCAAGGATTTTCGAAACTTCCAGCTCTCCTTTTAGTTTTGACTCACCATATACATTCAGCGGTGCGTAATTTTTATCATCTGGCTGCCACGGTTTTTCACCCTGTCCATCAAACACATAGTCTGTAGAAATATACATAAACTTCGCATCCACCGCTTTAGCAGCTTCCGCCAAATTCTTCGTTCCTTCTACATTTACTGTCATCACCATATCTCTGTTAGCCGAGTCTTCCGCACCATCCACATTCGTCCATGCCGCACAGTGGATAATCGCGTCTGGTTTAACTTTATTAACCACCTCAGAAACTTTCTTAGCATCTGTGATATCTAATATTACGTGCTCAAAATCCGCATCCGAGTCTGATCTATCAGCACCAACCCCAACGTGTCCACGTTTTTCAAGCTCCATCATTACGTCGAAGCCTAGCTGCCCACTCGTTCCAGTTACTAGTACTTTCATTTATTTCTCCCCGTACATCTTATCATAATAATTCTGATACTCACCAGAAATAATTTCTTCCCACCAATCTTTGTGATCTAGATACCATTGAATAGTTCTTACAATTCCATCTTCAAACTTTGTCTCCGGTTCCCAACCAAGTTCCCTTTTGATTTTAGCTGGGTCAATCGCATATCTTCTATCATGACCTTTTCTATCTTCCACAAACGTAATCAAAGATTCCGGCTTACCCAGCTCCTTCAAAATCAATTTTACAATCTCAATATTGGACTTTTCATTATGCCCGCCTACGTTAAAGACTTCGCCTACACAGTCCGCGTGAATGATCATATCAATCGCTTTACAGTGATCTTCTACATATAGCCAATCACGTACATTCAACCCATCACCATACACCGGCAAAGGCTTATCATTAAGCGCGTTAATAATCATGAGAGGGATTAATTTTTCTGGGAAATGATATGGTCCATAATTATTTGAACATCTAGAAATCGATACTGGTAGCCCATACGTCCTATGGTACGCCAAAGTCACCAAATCTGCCGAAGCCTTCGATGCTGAATATGGCGAAGAAGCATGAAGATTAGTCTCTTCAGTAAAGAATAAATCTGGGCGATCCAGCGGCAAATCCCCATACACTTCATCAGTAGAAACCTGATGATAGCGTTTCACCCCATGTTTTCTACACGCATCCATCAAAACTTGAGGGCCCAAAATGTTGGTTTCAAGGAACGCCTGCGGATCGAGAATTGACCTATCTACATGTGATTCCGCCGCAAAGTTCACCACAATATCCGGCTTTTCCTCCACAAACAAATTTTCGACAAGTTCCGCATCGCGAATATCACCCTTCACAAACCGAAAATTATCTGGATGATCTTTCATCGCTTTTTCATGCGTAGATAGATTACCCGCATAAGTCAAAGCATCTAGACACACAATCCGATAGAACGGATACTTCTTCAGCATATAATATACGAAGTTAGAGCCAATAAACCCAGCTCCACCTGTTACAATGATAGTTTTTTTGTCTTCCACCAAAACCTCCTTTTATAAATTAAATTTAAAATCCAAATTCTCAAGCGTCGGATGTTTTTGGTCCTTTTCCGACAAAATCACCTCACCGTCAATCTCCGGCCATTCGATACCACAAGAGTCATACATTACCCCACCCTCATCCTCAGGATGATAAACGTCATCGCACTTATACGCAAATTCTGCCGTGTCCGACACCACCAAAAACCCGTGAGCAAAACCTCGTGGTATCATCAACTGCTTTTTATTATCAGCAGATAGCAAAACCCCGACCCATTTACCATAAGTATCAGACCCCGCCCGAAGGTCCACCGCCACATCAAAGACCTCCCCACTAAGTACTCTGACTAACTTCGCTTGTGGATGCTCTTTTTGAAAATGAAGTCCCCGAAGTACCCCTTTAGAAGAAGATGATTGGTTATCCTGTACAAAATTATAGTCAAGCCCCGCTTCTTTGAATTCTTCCGCCGAATAAGTCTCCATAAAATACCCCCGCTCGTCACCATATACCGTCGGTTCAATCACGTACACCCCCTCAATGTCCGTCATATTAAATTTAAACTTCCCCATTAGTCGTACATTTTCCTTTCCGCAACCCTCAAAAGATGTTGCCCATAAGCCGTCTTTTTATATTTCTCCGCCGCTTCCAAAAGTTTTTCTTCCGAAATCCAACCGTGCCTAAACGCTACCTCTTCTGGTGCCGCAATTTGTATTCCCTGCCTCTTCTGTACTACTCTTACAAAATCCGCTGCATCAGAAAGCGAATCCACCGTGCCAGTATCCAGCCAAGCAAACCCCCGCGACAAAAGTTGTACGTCAAGAAGTCCATCATTAAGATACATTTCATTAAGCGAAGTAATTTCAAGCTCTCCTCTATCAGACGGAACTACCACGCTAGCTCGTTCCGATACATCGCCAGGATAAAAATACAAACCAGTTACCGCGTAATTACTCTTAGGCTCCACCGGTTTTTCTTCAATCGAAATTGCTCGCCAATTCTCGTCAAACTCCACTACTCCAAATCTTTCCGGATCATTCACATAGTAACCAAACACCGTCGCTCTACCGTTTTCCGCGTTCTTTACTGCCGCCTCAAGAGTCGCCGTAAAACCAGACCCATAGAATATATTATCACCCAGTATCATCGCACACGGTTCTCCCCCAATAAATTCAGAGCCTAAAATAAACGCCTGTGCCAATCCATCAGGAGACGGCTGTACTTTATAAGAAAGATTAATCCCCATCGCCGAACCATCACCTAAAAGTCTTTCAAAATTTGGTAAATCATCCGGCGTTGAAATAATCAAAATATCCCGAATCCCCGCAATCATCAACGTCGTCAAAGGATAATAAATCATTGGTTTATCATACACTGGTAACATCTGCTTAGACGTACCAAGCGTTAACGGATAAAGCCTGGTACCAGACCCACCAGCCAGAATAATTCCTTTCATAAAAATAACTCCGATTATTTACTTAATTATACCATATTTGCGCTTAGTTCTCAAAAGCTCCGCATCCATCCAACTCTTTACAGTAGCATCCAAATCATAATGTTTTTTAAAATACCGATGCATCCCATCAACTTCTCTCACGTGTGCCTCCCCTCGCTTAGTCGCACTACCCTTATGTATCCGAAAAAAATTTAACGATTTCTGATTATAAAAAATCTTTCCTTTCTCAAGCAGTCTAGCATACAAATACCAATCTCCCACCTGTTCAAGTTTCTCCGCCTGTTTCAAATATTTTAATAATTCTGGCGTATTTTTAAATACTACCGCCGATACATTCGGTATCGTACATCTAATCGCCATAATTTCTTCAATTTCTTGCCTACCTGGCCGAATATAACTTTTGGCAAAATGCCCCGTCCCCTCTTTATCTCTAGATCTCCGAAAATTCGGCATTATAGGAATCCCATATTTATTAATAATCGCCGATTCCGAATAAGCCAAAACCACCTCTGGATCTTCAGTAAATCCTCTCATCACTTCTTTCAAAAAATCTTTCCTAGCTATATCATCCGCCTCCGCTATCCAAATATAATCACCAGTTGCCTCTTCCACACCACGCACCCACTGCGAAATCGCTTTACCCGAATTTTCTTTATTCCAAATCAATTTTAGCTTAATGTCCGGATTAATTCGTTTTGCCTCCGCTGCCATCTGCTTAATTACCGTCTTGCTACCGTCTTTCGAATTGTCATCCAAAATAATCAGTTCATAAATCGGATATGACTGTTTGACAATCGACAAAATCCGCCACTTTAAATACCTCGCATAGTTGTAATTCGGCACAATCACTGATACTTTTTTGGTATCACTCATCACATCATCCATTTTAACAGTTTTATCACACCCATTTTGGCATTCTTCTTATGTGCCGAAACATCTTCCCGATTCTCAATCTCTTTTCTATTTTTATGGTAGTACATGTAAGCTTTATAGAGCATCTCTTCATTTGTGAGTGTAGGGGTAAACTTTAGTTCCTTCTTAATCTTAGAAGTATCAAAGATAAAACTCGAGGAAATCATTTTATACTGATATGGTCCAAGCGGAGAAATATGCAAAGCAAAACAAGTTTTCATCGCTGCTATCATCGGAGCCTTTGGAAAATGGAACAATCTAGATTTTGAACCAGATTTTTTAATTACATATTCATAAACCTCGTTAAACGTCTTTACGTTTTCAGAACCAATATTAAAAATAGCCGTTTTATTATACTTAAGAGCCTGTTTCATTGCTTGTACCATATCTTTAGCATAAATAAATTGATATCTATTTTCACCATTTCCTACAATCGGAATTTTCTTATTATCATCGATAAACTCAAACAAAAGGCTAAGGAGCCCTAGTCTTCCTTCATCAATAATCGTCGGACTCCGAAAAATCACCGAGTTAAGCTTATCCTTGTATTTAAACAATATCTCCTCACCCATCAATTTAGACCTACCATATATTTCTACCGGATCTGGTTTCTCTTCTTCTGTCACTGGATAATTAAAACTCTTTCCCCACAAGCAATTAGACGATACAAAGATTAATTTTTTACATTTATTTTTAATAGCAAATTTCGCCATATTCTCTGTGCCATCCACATTAGAAGTCCACAATTCATTCTTATCTTTCACCTCATGCGCAAGCAAAGCCGCACAATGGAAAATCGCATCAAATTTATATTCTTCATTCAACTTATTAAGCAATTTCTTGTCTCTAATATCGCCTTTAATCGGTACAAAATTTTTGTGCACATATTCATCCGGCTCCAAATCCACGCTCACTACAAAATCACCATCATTAAGAAGAACCTCTTTCAAGATACTCCCATAAAATCCTGCGCCACCAGTAATCAAATATTTTTTCATTTTTCCTCCTAAGTCTTCCTTAAATTATAACAACTATTTGTTTTCTAGTAAACTACCAGACTTTTTTACACTAAAACCTCATACGCTTTTTCAACTTCTTTTAAAAATTTTTCGCCATAATAATTCTCTAAAACATATTGTCTAGCCGCCTTAGCAATCTTCCGACTCTCTGAAGGGTTTTTGTAAAGATATTCCATCTTATCATACCATTCACCAGGCTCTGCCAAAAAGCCCGTCTTGCCATCAAGGATTGCTTTTTTAAATGTATATACCGGCGAAGCGATTGTTGTAGTTTCCACTACCGCCGCTTCAAAGAACTTCAATTCCGATTTACAATTAGTAAATTCATTAACAACCAAAGGCGCAATATTTATATCTACCACAGCCTCTTTTTTTAATAATTCCAAATAATCTACCGGCTTCATAAGGCTCATTCTTTTGGTTTTTAATAATTCCTGCATTGTTTTCGAAAGCTCCATATATCCCACTAACAAAAAACTCACATCCCTATGACTATCCAAAAAGCTAACTAATTGGTTTTCTATCATTTTTAAATCTTTTGAATGTGTAGGAGAACCAGAAAAATACCCAATCACAAACCCATCATGGGTTTTTTCTCTCAAACATTTCTCAGAAATCTCTACCTGCTCCTTGTTTAAAGAATTATGAATCACCGCGCATTTCTTCTTGAAGCTTCTCTTTAGCTTTTTTGCCAAAAAACCATTCGTCGTAATAAACCCATCCACTCTCTTAGCAATTCTTCTAATCCCCCATATATACCCCATCCAATAAACTGCATTTCTACTATTAGTACCCCTCATCAAAATCGGCAAATCCCTGTAATCGAAAATCAAATCGTCAAGATCAAATAATACTTTCAACCTATTCCTGTGTACCAAATCAATAAAATCCAGTATTTTTTTATCCTTAGCAGTTTGCCTAAGTATTACCACCAAATCCACCTGAGAAAGTTCCACTTTTTCAATTTCAGATTTTAGCACCCAACCCACCTTCCACCCGAACGAACTTTTCAAGGCCTCCGCTATATTCTTTACCCGATACCGAAATTGCGCCGAATCAGTATCTTCTACTACGTATAGGACCTTCTTCACCGATAAAGCTCCAGAATTTCTTTTTCCAATTTCTCAAAATCCCGGTCTTGTACCGTCTTCTTAGCATTTTCTATCAGCTTTTTCCTCAACTCTACATCCTCAACAATTCTCTCAATCTTCTTCACTGCTTCATCAATATTTCCTTGTTCATAAAAAAGGCAATTTTCCCCATCTTTCAAATATTCCCTGTTGCCTTCATTTGGCACCGCAACTACATATCCTCCCGTCGCCATCATTTCAAGCGGCGGATAAGAGAAGCTCTCTAATATACTAGTTTTTAGCAAAATATCGCATTGACCATAAATTTTTCCCACCTCCGCATATGACACCCTGTGATAAAATTTATCCACTCGATACCACTTCTTCGGTTCTCCCTGATAAGATAAATATATAATCTCATATTTTTCTTTATCCAATCTCTCTACCACTTTGAAGCTTTCATCTACATTTTTATAATAGTCATTAGAATTTCCTTCAATCAAAATTTTCACTCTGTCATCACTAAACTTTCTGACATGAAAACTAAATCTATTTAAATCCAATCCATTCGGTGCATACTTTACTTTTTGTCCAAAATCTTTCTCTAACCACTCCTTACACCACTTAGAAATCGTAATGTAGTCAATGTTGGGCTCTGTATATGTAGCATTAGCTTCCCGCTTTGTTACAGAACCATATTCGTTAAAATCCGTTTCAAAATTCTGCACCAAATAATATCTTTTATCTACATCGGGATATTCTTTTACGTATTTCAAAGTCGTATATAACGTTGCTACCATACTATCAAACCTACATACAAAATCATGTTTTTCCATACTTATTACATTGACTTTGCTATCTCCATTAATAATGTCTTTATCGCTATTATCCATATTTATAATCATTACATCACAACCATTTTTCCGCAAAATCTCTGCATGTTTAAGCACCACATTTACACCACCGCTCACATTGGTAGACGGCAAGACAAAAGCGATATTTCTAGCCAACTTTGACTTTATGAATTCAGCTAACCCTCGCCCAGAATAAGTTGTCACGTATTCCTTCATAGCTTTTTTGTACGCATTCTCTGCAATTTCGTCCCTCAATTTTTTATCCTCTACCATCAGCTTTAGTTTCTTGTACCACTCTTCACCATCTCCACAAAGTGCCCCAGTCTTACCGTCCTCTATTACCTCTTTAAACGCCCCAAAACCCGAAGCCACCGTCACTACCTTACAAAGCGCCGCCTCTGTCCATTTATTCTCAGATTTTGCTTCATTAAAAATCGATTCTTCAATTGGCGCCAAATTTATATCCAACCCCGCAATTACTCTCGGCAATTTTTCCCAAGTCTCGAACGGTTGTTTAACAATTCTATTGCCAAACCTTTCTAGGTCTTTCGGCAAATCCAAATGCCCCATCAAGACAAGCTGTACATTTTTAAATTCATCCATTATTTTAATCAATGCCGGCTTAATCAGCTCAAAATCTGGATTATGAGTAATACTTCCACTCAAATACCCAATCCGAATTATGCCGACATCCTTTTTAACATTCTTTGTCGCCCTAAGCGATAATTTCACCATCTCTTCATTCGCTACATTTTTATTTTTATATACTTCTTTGCCATATTTCTCTAGTTCTCTTGCCAATGCCGGCGTAGTCGTAATGCAAAAATCACATAATTGCATAGTCTTTCCCATCCTTGCCACACCATCATCATAAGTTGCTTTTTCTGCCGCACTCATTTTTTGTACATACTCAATTGTATCAGTATATTTCTTATCAATCACGAGATCATCTATATCAAAAAACACTCTTTTATTAAAATAATGAGCATCTTCAATCAATTTTTCCACTTCAGGAGTAATTGGACAACGAAAAATCACTACCGCTCTAAAAAATTTCAACATTTCAGGCTTTACCTCTGTATACAAAACCTTATCCACGCTAAGGCCATTAGCCTCCAACTGTTCCATTTGGTGATCCACCCGATAACGCTCCGGATGAAGCAATGTACAGCCATTTACAAACAGAATATCTTTCACCTCATCTTTTTTAAGACCGGTCTTCGCCCTATAAACCAAAAAATTCTTAGTTTTTTTAACCACAGAAGAAACACCCTCCTCCGCCAAAGTCCGTTTTGCTTTATTTATCAAACTCTTTGAACCCATACCAATATTATATCATGTATAGAGTAAATACTGTGAGTAAGCTATCAGTATAGGAGCACTATATACAAAAGGCATCAGGTATCGCATTGCTTCATTTCCATCATACACTGTAGCCGACAACGCTAATCCTACCAACGATGCTAATATCGGTACAAATAATAGCAAATCGCGTTTTTTCTTCCCTCTCATTATTAAACAAATAAGGTACCAAGCCGGAATAAAGACCACATAGGTGATCGAGAACACACCCAAATTCAAAATCGGCGTATCCGTAAGCCAATCATAATACTCTTGCAATTTAATAGATTGTGCTCGACTAAAATCTGGCTTATCAAAGAAATCCTCATCAAAATAGCCACCGTTCCAAGTGTGCCAATGGTTATCAAAAATTGGAGAAATTTGATACGGCACAAACACTCCAGCCACATGCAAAGCAAGAGCGTCAATATAACTATCCGGATATTTAAAAAACTGCTTTATATACAATTTAATATATGCACCAAAATCATTATCATCGCTCACTGGTCCTTTCACTGGATCTACTACATACGGCACATATCGCTCCTTCAAAGTTGATAAATCCATCAATTTGTCTAACTGGGTCAGTTCATCTTCAGCCATACTATCGCCATGCCTAATATAAGTCAACGCTGTCTGTTGAAAAGGCAAGCCAAACATCTCTTTCTTAGGAGTAGGAGTAATTCCGGTATTAGCAATAATTATTGGCATTATTATGAACATTAATCCTGCCGAAAGCACCAACGGTATTGCTATTTTTAGTCGTATTTTCCACTGCTGCTTACAAAATAATATAAATAGCACCAAAGTCCCCGATACAATATATACTCCCAATTTTTTAGTCAAACATATCAAAAGACATAACAAAACTAGCCCTACTAAATATTTTTTATTATTGATTATTCTAAAGTCTTGTCGCACTAATTCAAACAAAGCAATCACAAATAACACATAAATCCACGAAAAAAAGGTATCCTTAGACAGGCTAATCACCATAAGTGGCATCAACGGAAAAAGCGTCAAAAATCCAATTATGCCAATACAAAGCCAGGTCGCAATCCTCCATCTTCTCTTCATCCACACAATTGCAAAACCAAACACCAGCGCAGTTACCATCATTTGTAATAAAATACAAAACGCCAAAGCCGCATGCATATTGTTAAAAATCAAGTTCGCTACATAGACTACCGAACCAAACACCATCGTCGTGAAAACTGGATGTTGGTCCTGCATTTCATATTCCTTCTGATCGTCAAACATAGCAAAGTACATCGGCAACTGACCCGTTGTATCATTACTCATATTACCAGGATATGAAGCCGCAAAATATGGTAACCACATTACAAAAATAATCCCCGCAATAGTCAGAGCCTGTTTCCAAAACGGAGTTTTATTCCCAAATAAATACTTAATTTTTCCGTTCCTCAAAAATTTATTCGAGCCGTCCTTTTTTGACAACAAAACCTCCACGAGATAGAACAAAACCAAATACAAGCCAAACAAAATCCCTGCCCTCACGAAAACTAGAGGAGAAATATGACAATCACCTTTTTCAATATAATCATAAGCTACACTAGAACACAGGCCAAGTATAGCCGACACCACGTATTTAATCCAAACTCTTTTTCTGATGTTTTTAAGTTTATTTACCTTCTTCATGATATTCCTTCTCCGTATTTACCTCCCAAATATTCGACTTATCGGTCACCCCATTCATAATATTTTTTACTGTCTCAAAAGAAGTACACATCGAGTGATCCAAATTGTTATACCTATGCTGACCATTTCTCCCTACACAGAAAAGATTTGGGATTTTATCTAGATAAGCACGGAGATCGTCAATTTTTTCATAAGTATCAAAATACGCCGGATAAGCCTTTTTCACACGTTCCACATGATAGTCCATTACTTCATCCTTATTATCCAAGACATTTATTTTTACCATTTCATCAATTGCCATCTTCGCAAAATCATCATCAGTCATTGACCAAAGTTTATCCCCTTCATTACAAAAGTATTCCAATCCTACCCATACCGTATTTTCGACATCTTTTACAAGATATGGCGACCAGTTATTATAAATCTGGAATCTCCCCATTTGTACGCTCTTATCATGTACATACACCCAGTTATCTGGCACAATATTTCCAATTGTTTTGATATCTGTTTCATTCTTTAACGCCAACTTATGAGAAAGCACCCCCACCGTCATATAATCTCTATAAGGTAACCCTGCCGCAATCTTCGCATACTTAGTGGGCACATCATTCATTGCCGCCACCAAATCTTTAATCGGCATAGAAGAAATCACGTAGTCACCTTTGAGCGTCACCTTCTTACCATCTTTTTCATACACCACACCAGTCAACACATCCTCAGCATTCTTTTTTACGCCAATCACCTTAGCCCCCATAATGATTTCACCACCTTTTTTCTTCACTTCTTTTGCGGTAAGTTCCCAAAGTTGCCCTGGACCAAGTTTTGGATAAGCAAATTCTTCAATCAAAGATGTTTCTACTTTACGATTCTTCTTTTTAAAAGTCTTCCCAAAAATATCCTTCAATATTGCCGAAATCGATAGTCCCTTCACTCGCTGAGCGCCCCATTCAGGCGAAATGTCCCTCGGATGCCTCCCCCACAAATTCTCGGTATAATTTTCAAAAAACATCGAATAAAGCTTCTTACCAAATCGATTGATATAAAAATCCTCCAAAGACTTTTCCGGTTTTTTGTGGACGGCACTCTTCATATAGCTACAACCCACTACAAAAGTCGTCCCCACGCCCATATTTTTAATCGTAGAGGCTTTCAAAGATACTGGATAATCAAAGAATTTTTGGTTAAAAAAGATTCTCGATAAACGATTGCGCCTGAGCATCACTCTGTCGGTTTTTTCTGGATCCGGTCCACCCTTCTTTACATTAGATTTACGCCCCAAGACTTTATCGTCATACGGCAAAGATCCTTGGGTTGGCATCATTTTTTCCCACCATTTGTTCACTTCTGGTACTTTGGAGAAAAACCTATGTCCCCCCATGTCCATCCGGTTCCCTTTATAATTCACCGTCCGAGAAATCCCCCCAATCTTGTCAGATTCTTCCAAAACCACCACATCAAAATCTTTTGATTTATCCAAAAGTTCGTATGCTGCAGTCAAACCTGCTGGGCCCGCACCCACAATAACCACGGTTTTCTTCTTCATCTACATCTCCATTTTTTTCCATTATATCACACAACCTATGTTATAATTAACTGCAATGAATAGGGAATACGTAACAAAAAAAGTATCTGTTGTCGTGCCAAATTATAATTACGGCCCATACCTAGGCGAACGTCTAAATTCTATTATCAACCAAACTTACCCCATTTATGAACTTATCATCTTAGATGATTTATCTACCGACAATAGCGTAAGCATCATCAATACATACCTAGATGAACATCCCAACTTAAATGCGAGACTAATTATAAACAAAAAGAATTCTGGTTCTCCCTTCAAACAATGGCGTAAAGGTTTCGAAGAGGCCAAAGGAGATTTTATTTGGATTGCCGAAGCCGACGATGTCTCTTCTCCTTATTTTCTCGAAAATGTCATGCGTGGTTTCAACAATCCCGACGTTGTAATTTCCTATTGTGATAGCAATAGAATCGATGAAAACGGCAATATTACCGCCACTTCTTGCAAAGATTGGATGCTAGCCGCCAGCGATACTCATTGGAATAAAGATTACACTATCACCGGCGAGGAAGAAATCAAATCCGGCCTGTCTATTATGAACACTATTCCCAATGTTTCAGCCGTAGTTTTCAAACAAAATCCCAAAATCCCTACTTTGCTAGAAGAATCCCTCAAGTATCAGATCAGCGGTGATTGGATTTTCTACGCCAAACTTTTACAAACCGGAAAAATCGCTTACTGTTCAAAAAGCCTTAATTATTTTAGAAAACATACCGGCTCACTTAGTACTGATGTCAAAAAATTCACCGAAGTAAACGAAGTTCTAGAAATCCAAAAAATCATTCGCGATGAATGGCCGCTAAACAGCTACGAAATTCATAGACAATCTTTCCGTTATGGAGGTTTACTAGACCAGATGAGCGAAAAAGACGTCAAATTGCTCCGACAAAAAACCGCCAAAAGTATCGCCTGGATCATCCCTAGTCCCATTAAAGGCTCAGGAGGAATTCGCACTATTATCGAAAACGCTAACTCCCTAGTCAAAAAAGGATACCAGGTCGATATTTACATAGAAGAAGATTTCGAAAACACCTCCGCTTCCATGACAAACAAAATCGAACGCTATTACGGCAAATGCCTCTGTCAGGTTTTCATGGGCATCGCTTTAAGGCAGCCTTACGATCTTATTTTTGCTACATATTCCCTCCAAGCCGACTATATTAATCACTTAGAAGCTCCACGCAAGGCCTATTTTATTCAGGATTTCGAGCCTTGGTTTGAACCAAGAGGAGGGCTTTACCTACAAATGGAAAACACCTACCGCAACAACTTTGAAGGGATCAGCATCGGACGCTGGCTCACCCACAAAATAAATAGTGAGTTTGGCATGAACATGCACTATTTTAATTTTTGTGCCAACACCTCAATCTACAGACCGCTCAAAGATGTCGAAAAAGAAAACGCCGTTTGCTTTATCTTCCAACCAGAAAAACCCCGTCGTTGTGCCGGAATCGGCATATCCGCATTAAAAATCGTTCAAAAAATGCGCCCAGACACTAAAATATATCTGTATGGCTCCGAATCCAAGATCAACCCCGTTCCCATCCCCAAAAATATGAAAAACCTCAAGATTATTTCACCAAAAGAATGCAACGAATTATACAACAAATGTACCGTAGGTTTATGTTTAAGTTCATCTAACCCTTCAAGAATTCCATTCGAGATGATGGCTGCCGGCCTTCCCGTAGTAGATCTGTATCTAGAAAATAACCTTTATGACATGCCAGATTCCAGCATATCATTAGCAGAACCAACGCCAGAAGCTATTGCTACAGCAATCATCAAAATCTTAGACGACAGAACCAAACAAAGACGAATGTCCCTAGCTGGCGCCAAGTTTATGGCTGACTATCCAATCGACAAAGGTTTTGACGAATTTGGAAAAATTGTAGACGACATAATGGCCGACAAAAATTCAGACAAATTAACTAAATCTCCAAAATTTTATCAAACCCCTCCTATCAAAGCCAGTCAAGAAGCCATCGACATAGCCCTTACCACCACCACTCCCACTCCAGTCCCAATTGCCCCCACCAATTCTTTTGTCAAATTACTAGTTAAGTCCAAACGCAACATCACCACTAAATACAAAGATTTGGTCAAAAGGATATTTAACATATGATTCTTTCCAAAATTAAGCACCGAGTCAAAAAAATTTTACTTGGAGAAACTAGAAGTATTATCCCTACGCCAATCAATGTCGTAGATAAAGCTACTATTACAAAAAAAGCCGAAGAAGCCGATATTATATCATTCGACATTTTTGATACCCTAATCACTCGTAAAATCTATTCTCCCGAAGATATTTTTTCTATTATAGACGAACATTTCAAAATCAAAAATTTCAAAGAAAATCGTATCAAAGCTGATTCTGTAGCCAGAGAAAAGCTCGGACGAGATGTTACTATAGATGATATTTACGAAGTTCTAAAAAACGATTTTGGCATCAAAAATATTTCTAATATTAAAAAATACGAAGAGTCTCTCGAATTAGAACTCTGCATTCCCCGAAAAGAAACCTTAGAAATTTGGAATGAACTAAAAGAAAAAGGCAAAAAGATCATTCTCGTTAGCGATATGTATCTAAAAAAATCAACCATTGAAAAGATGCTTAAAAAATGTGGCTACCAAGGGTATTCCAAATTTTATCTGTCAAACCATCTAAACGCTCGTAAAGACACCAAAACTATCTGGAAAATAGTTAAAAACGATTACAAAACCGAAAAAATCCTCCACATAGGCGATAATTCTTTATCAGATGCTCTTTATCCTAAAGATTTTGGAATTAGCACTATTCAAATAGATTCAGGCAAAACTCTGGCCAAAAAAACAGCCTTGAATAGTTATATTTCAAACAATTTATCCACTAGCGACTCTCTGTTCTGGGGAACAATTATCAACGAATATTTATTTAATTCCCCTTTTTCAAATTCTCCTGAAATCAATGATTTAAACACCCTCGGATATCTATTCTACGGCCCCATATTTGAAGAGTTTTTTAATTTTCTAGAAGATCACACTAAAAAAACCGACAAACTCTTATTCCTTTCAAGAGAAGGCTATTATCTCCAAAAACTTTACAAAAAATATACCGAAATAAACAGCCTTTCCTCTCGTAAAAATTTTTATTTCCTAGCCAGCAGAAAAGCGACTATTTTTACCAATTTAACATCTGTTAAAGACATAGAAGCCCTCGCTACCCATAACGACTATAATGGCTCCGCAAAAAATTGGCTCAAGCAAATTCTCAATATCTCCGCCGATTTTGAAGATTTTAATATTTCCTTGCCTAATGATTACGAAAAAGTCAAACCTCTTATCAAAAGATACGCACCAGAAGTTATCAAAAATTCCAAAACCGCCAGAGACAATTACCTTCTCTATATTAAACAAAGTGTTGGCATTCTGAATCCATCCACCAAGATTATCGATCTTGGCTATTCAGGCACTATTCAATATGAACTATCCAAAATGTCGAAAAAAGATCTCTGCGGCATCTATCTAGCCAGTTCCGATAATGTCAAAGAATACTCTCCCAAAAGTCAGTTAAATTTTCTCTTTAATACCAGAAGAAACCCTACTTACAAAAAACTCTATGAGTATTCACTAGTTCTCGAATTCTTCTTATCTGCTCCATACGGACAACTTCTCGGCTTTCATAAAAAAGGAGGGAGGGCTATTCCTATTTACAACGACGAAACCCTCACCACCAAAAAATCTGACACCATCAACAGCATCAAAATAGGTATCGAGCAATATTTCAAAGATACAAAAAAACAAAAACTCTTATTTCCCGAATATAATATTAGTACTGAAGCTATCTTCTATTTTTACACTTATTGTATCGAACAAAACATTATTACTAAGAATATCAAAGATATGTTTGATTTTATAGATAATTTTACAACCGACGAAACCAAAAACGTCTTCAAGATTATAAGTAAATACTAGAAAGGAATTACTATGCATCAAATAAAGCTAATCGCAACTCCAAGTAGTCTAGAGCTCGCTCAGAACGTTAATCAATATCTAAACAAACTTTTTCACTCAAAAAATCAAAACTATATTGCCGACACAGAGTTTATCCGCTTCAACAACGGCGAAGGAAAATGTATTACCAAAGAAAACCTTTCAGGATATGACGTTTATATATTATGCGATCCCGGCAACTACGGTTCCCATTATGATTTAGTTAACACCAAGCATTATATGAGCCCCGACGAACATATCCAAGATCTAAAACGCGCCATTAGTGCCCTAGGCGGTCAAGCGGCTCGTATCAATGTAGTTATGCCGATGCTCTATCAAAGCAGACAAGACAAGCGCAAAACTACCGAATCCCTCGATTGTGCCATGATGCTCAAAGAACTCGAGTGGTATGGCGTAAAGAACCTTATCACAATTGATGTCCACAACGCTTCCGTCGAAAACGCAATTCCCTTTGGTATGAGCTTTCACAATCATACAGCCATAGACAAACTCTTAAAAGAATTTGCCTCTACCAGAAAATGGGACAAACTTTTCGTGGTTAGCCCAGACATTGGTGCTAGTAAACGTGCAGATTACTCCGCAAAAGCTCTCAATGCAACCGAAAGCGGTTTTTTCGAAAAACGACGCAATTACAATATTCTTAAAGACGGACAAAACCCAATCGAATATCATGAATTCAATGGTCCCGAATCTCTTTCGGGATACGACATCCTCTTGGTAGACGACATGATAGCCTCTGGCAACTCTTTACTAAGTTCCATGAAATTATTAAAAAAACTGGGGGCTAACAAAATTTACCTAATGACGACCTTTTCCATTTTTACCAACGGCCTAGAACGTTTTATTGACGCCAAGAACCAAGCCCTTTTTGAAACATTGTTTACAACCAATTTATCCTATATCCCCCCAGCATACCAAGAATACGACTTTATTCATATCGTAGACTGTTCTCCAGAAATCGCTAATTCAATTTTTAATCTCAACCAAACTTTCTAAATCATCTGGTCAATGAACCGTTCTGGAACCTTTGAGAACAAACATTATTGGAGCATTTCGCATTCTCTACCGGAGCCCCCAGTATGGAAGATGTAGTAATATATTTTTTAGCAATTGAAGCATCGCTAAACCAAGTCTTAAAATTAGAATCACCGAGCAGTGTGCTTCCTTCATAGATTTGGTAGCAGTTCAAT
>JAFWKW010000010.1 GCA_017514125.1 Candidatus Saccharimonadota bacterium | reverse complement strand
GTTATACCACACGGTATCTCCGCCACTATGTTCTGTAGATCCACTATGGATACAATTGTTTACGTATCCAGCTCCACTGCCAGTCCCACTAGTAGAATTATATGTCCCATAGCACTCACCCCCACTGGTGCCGCGTTTCTCTAGGTCGTAAACCGTGAGAGTTTTGCTAGTTTTCACATTAGACGTTTCTGGACTCAAAGTGATACTATAACTATTCGGGTTGTTCGCATTGTACCCAAACATCAAGTTCTTGGTCATCCAGCAAGTCCCCCCAATATACCTCACCGTATACTCCTGATTATCCCTACTATCTTTCACACTCAGCGCCGCATCCGTCGCCAACGTCTGACACATACTCTTCGACAAATCCTGCATATACACCGGTTTCCCCGTCACCGTCACTTCACCATTTCCCATCCCCACGGTAAACGTCGGGTTACCATCCGTACTACAGTTACCCCCCGCACACGTCAACGTCCCCGTCCCGTTGTTTGCCCAGCCGAAGATCGCCCAGTTCGTCCCCACCGGATAGAGATAATACGTATTGTTATATGAAAGTCCACTCACCGAGCCACCACTCGTGCTCACTGTTCCCATCAGCGTCCCCCCAGTCCCTGCTGCGGTCCTCACCTGAACACCCGTCAATGGGTACCCCGCAAAGTTTACCGCGAGGCTATAAGTCGCCGGCGTCCATACCGCATAAAGTGTCGAAGAATTCGTGCTTGTCTGGTCTACACCATAGTCGCCACCAGCTGAGTATTCTGTTCCAGTACATACCGACCCAGGATTAATCCCAGTCGTATTTACCGTTCCATCACACCAAGCTCTGAAAGTATAACCATCCCTCGTCGGTACCTGAGAAGACAAAACTACATTCGTCGCACTGGTAGACCCAGATGCTCCAGCTGGCAAATTCGCCACACTGGTATCTCCAGTCATATCTTGATAGTTAATCGTATAGAGTGTAGGATTGCCTACTGCTCTTAGTACAAAGGTATTGGTATAAGTACCCGCTGGTTTGGTGTAATCTACTTTCGCACCAAGACCGATGGTATATTCATTCGCATCAGAAGGGTTTGCTACGCTGGTTGAATCAAGGGTCGCCGCCGTCGTAGTCGGGGCAGGTAAGAAATTCGTGTTTGCCACGGAATTATATTTGCTCGGTTGATACCCCCACTTACCGTTAAACGAACTCGAGACGTTAAAAGTATTCGCGTCAATTGAAGAATTAATCGAATCAAGCGTTCCAATCGTCACAGTCTCTTCCACATTAGCTAGTTGCTGGCTGTCGTCTGAACCTTCAATCGTCAGCACATAACCCGTGTAGTTATTTGTGGTAATGCCAAACTTCGCTCGTTGAGCAGTTTCCGAAGCGGCAAAAGTCCCGTTCGTGTCCTTCGGCATAATATCAAGCTCTGCCGAATCCTGACTTGAATCCATAGTGATAGAAGTTACACTGGCAACTGGTGTACCCATCGCTTCCGCCCCCGAATCATCCGGTGCAATTGGATGAGCAGCCAAGACCGCAAAAATCATCAAGATAAAACTTGACGATATCCCAAGTCGCCGGATCCACTTCCCGTGAATTCGAAAATTATTGTTGATGTTTTGTAGATTTTTGTTTAAGCTCAAAGGAGCTCTGATATGACCCTTATTCATAAATCCATAATATCACAACCATTTTCAAACCACAAGTACTTTTTTTAAAAAATTCTATTCCCACGTTGGCAAATCTTGCGGAAATGGATCAAAATCATTAGTGTCGCTATACCCAAGCTCCATCAAAAATCTCGACGGCATCGCATAGTTATAGCTACCATAAGTCCGCCGCGCTCTCGCAAAAGTGAGGAATAATCTCATCATCGCTCTCGTCATTCCCACATATGCCAAGCGCCTTTCTTCCTCGAGATCCGCTTCCGTTTCCGACCCCCTCGCCGATGGAAATAGCCCCTCTTCCATCCCCACGATAAATACCACTGGAAATTCTAGTCCCTTTGCCGCATGAAGCGTCATTAGAGTCACGGAATTCTTGCGCGAAGCCTCGTCCGACGAAGACATCAGTGCCGCATCCGCCACAAAATCTTCCAAATTCTCATATTCCGATGCAGTATTTGCTAGAACTTCTAGGTTCTTCATCCGCTCCTCGCTACTTGGCGTACCATCATCAGTAAGTCTAGAAAAGTCAAATTTTTCCACAACTGACTTCACAATTTCACCCGGATTATCATCCGGTTTTACCGACCTCAAAAACTCGTATAATTTAAGAATACTCGCCTTGGCCTTACCCGAATTCAGTACCTCCAGAATCTCTGGTTCAATCATTGGCCGTGAAGATTTTAGTACTGTCGCCGCTTTTAGAATTTTTGCTACCGACACTTCCCCCACTCCCGGCAGGATATTTTTGAGGATTCTCTCAAGTGCCACCATGTCCCGCCCATTTACTATCAAGTGAAGCACCGCTAGCACATCCTTCACTTCCTTGCGGTCATAAAATCTCACCCCACCCACGATTTTGTATGGAATGTTCATGTCGATAAACGCTTTTTCAAAAGCATACGACTGGGCGTTAGTTCTATATAGCACCGCAAAATCCGAAAGATCTGGAAACTCGTTTTTGAGATTGAGAATTTTGAGCGCCACGTAGTTTGCCTCCATTTTTTCGTCGTTCAAAGCTTCAATCACAATCGGCTCACCCTCGCCCAGCTCCGTATATAATGTTTTGTCCGTACGGGTTTTGTTGTTATTGATAATCTTCTGCGACGCATCTAATATACTACTCGTAGAACGATAATTTTGCTCGAGTTTAATCACCTTCGCCCCCGGAAAGTCCTTTTCAAAATTCAAAATATTCGTAAAGTCCGCTCCCCGCCACGAGTAAATCGACTGCCAATCGTCCCCCACCACCGCAATATTCCTTTTTTCGTTCACGAGTAGCTTAATCAGTTGATACTGAATCATATTGGTATCCTGATACTCGTCAATCAAAATATGTTCAAACCTTTCCTGCCATTTTTTGCGAACTTCCTTATTCCCGGCAAAAAGCTCCAAAGTCTTTAAAAGCAGGTCGTCAAAATCTAGCGCCCGATTTTCTTTTTTGGCCTTTTCGTATTCTTTGAAAACTTCGGCGATTTTTTGCTGATTAGGATAGTAGGCGCTTGCCGCGTATTCTTCTGGACCACGTCCTTTATTCTTTTCGGAGGAAATCACAGCCTGAATCGATTTTGGTTTCAAATTTTTATCCGTATTGTACCCTAAGTTTTTCAAAATCCGGCGGATCAGCGCCACCTGATCGTCTGCGTCATAAATCACAAAATCTTTGGAAAGCCCCGCCGCCTCGTATTCCTGCCTTAAGATCTTCACGCAGATACCATGAAAGGTACCCATATACGGCATAAAATTCACCGGCGCATCGAGCAGTTTAGCTAGCCGTTCTTTCATTTCATTGGCAGCTTTGTTGGTGAAAGTCACCGCCAAAATCCTTGACGGACTTACACCATGCTGAATCAAATTCGCGATTCTGTGTGTCAGCGTCCTGGTCTTACCACTTCCCGCCCCCGCCAAAATCAAAAGCGGCCCTTCAAGGCACTCCACCGCCTCTTTCTGCTTTTCGTTTAATCCCTCCAAAATCTCACTCATTCTTATTATTATATCATTAGATTCCGGTAAGTGGCGCAATGTCTGCTCCAAGATGCCGAAGTCTGGCTGCGAAATCCTGATAGCCGCGGTTAATCGAATAAACGTTTCGAAGAATTGAAGTCCCTGGCGCCGCCAGCATCCCGATCAAAATCACTACGGCTGGCCTTAGCGCTTGTGGCGCTACTAGCTCTGCCGGACGCCAATTAGTCGGCCCTTCTACATAAAACCGGTGTGCGTCGAGAAGTTCTACTTTTACGTTTAAATTGGCTAGTTCCGTCGTGTAAATCGCTCGGTTTTCAAACACCCAGTCGTGAATCATCGTGCGTCCTTCCGCCACCGCCGCAATTATCGAGAAAAACGGTAAGTTATCAATATTCAGCCCTGGGAAAGGCATCGGGTGAATCTTGTCTACTGGCGCCACCAAATCGGATTTTTTGATCGTCAAATCTACTAGCCGTGTCCGTCCATTAGCTGACAAATATTCATCTGATTTTTTGAATTTGGCATTCATCGACTTCAACACCTCAAGCTCAATTTCCAAAAATTCAATCGGTGCCCGCCGAAGAGTAATTTCTGAATGTGTGGCATACGCTGCCGCAATGAAGCTCATCGCCTCAATCGGATCTTCCGAAAGATTGTATTCTACATCTGTGTCGATTTCTGAACGGCCACGCACGGTAAGTGTGGTCGTACCAATACCAGTAATTTTTACTCCTAGTTTTTCCAGGAAAAAGCACATGTCCTGAACCATGTAGTTTGGCGAAGCCCCCACAATCGTCGTCCGTCCCGGAGAGAGAGCTGCCGCCATCAAAACATTTTCTGTCACTGTATCACCACGCTCCACTAGCACAATATAGCGGTCTTCGTATTTTTTTAGCGTGTGTTGATTAACTTCCACTTCATAAAAGCCGCTATTGCTTTCTGCATCAACTTTCACACCAAAAGACTCTAGAGCCTTGAGATGTGGCTCAATTGTCCTCACGCCAAGAGAACATCCACCCGCATAAGGTAATTCGAATTTCTTATAGCGATGAAGAAGTGGCCCTAGCATCATAATTACCGAACGGGTTTTTCTCGCTGCCTCGATATCCATATTTTCAAGTTTTAATTCACGTGGTGATATAATTTCAAGGTCCCGATGACGGTTTTGCCAATGACATTTTACCCCTATCGATTCCAAAACCTCGATGATTCTAAAGACTTCTTCAATCCTTGCTACCCGGTGTAAAACCGTTCTACCGGAGTTTAAAAGTGCTGCCATCAAAAGTCCCACCGCCGCATTTTTGGACGTATTAATGGTAATTTCACCAGATAATTCCTTGCCGCCACGAATCCGAAAACTCTGTGAAACCGAGTCGTTTATAGAGAGGATTTGGTTACCAAGCGCCTCTGACAGTTTCTTCACCATTTCAAGCGAAATATTTTGCCCACCTTTTTCAATCCGGTGAATTGCCGACTGACTGGTGCCAGTAGCTTCTGCCAATTCTCCTTGCGTCCAGCCTTTATCCGTCCGCATTTGTTCAATTGTTTCACCAATTACTTGTTGGTAAGTCTTCGCTTTTTTCATGCCTTAATTATATCACCAGACGAATATTTTGTAAATATGATATAATTATTTCTATGAAAACCATCAAAGATTTAGACCTAAAAGACAAAACCGTATTAGTCCGTGTAGACTACAATGTTCCGTTGAAAAACGGTGAGGTGACAAGCGACCTGAGAATCCGCGCTTCCTTTCCTACCATCAACTATTTGCTCAAAAACGGCGCTGCTAAAATCATCTTAATCTCTCACCTTGGTCGTCCCGAAGGAAAAGAAAATCCCGAATTTTCCCTAATGCCAGTAGCAAAAGAATTAGAAAAATTACTCCCCGATGAGAAAGTCGATTTCAAACCCTTACCAAAAAACGGCGAAAAAATCGAGTTACCCGCCAAAATTTCACTCTTAGAAAACCTCCGATTCAACCCTGGCGAAGAATTAGATTCCAAAGATTTTATCAAAAACATCATCGATTCTGTAAACGCCGATGTTTTTATCCAAGATGGTTTTGCTGTTGTCCATCGCGCTCACGCCTCTACCGACGCCGTCAAGGATTTTCTACCCGTTTACGCCGGCTTATTAGTTGAAAAAGAAGTCACTAACCTAAAAAGCGCTCTTGAAAATCCCGCACATCCCGTAGTTTTGCTCATCGGTGGTTCCAAAGTCGAAGACAAACAACCCTTAATCGACAAATTCGTTGACATCGCTGATTATATTTTAGTTGGTGGCAAAATCGCTGCCGACGGTTACAAGCCTACCGATTCCAAAATCCTCGTAGCAAACGACTTTGACGAAAATTCCGAAGGTGCCAAACTCGACATCGGCCCAGTTTCTACTGCCGAATTTGCTAAAATCTTAGGTGGTGCCAAAACTATCATCTGGAACGGCGTGATGGGCAAAGTCGAAGACCCAACTTTCACTACCGCATCAAGTATCCTTGCCGACGTCATCGGCAAAAACTCGGACGCCACCACCATCATCTGCGGCGGCGACACCACCGGCTTCGTCGAAAACTACCTTGAAACCCACCCCAACTTAAAATATTCCCTCATCTCCACCGGCGGCGGCGCCAGCCTCGAATTTCTCCTTGGCAAAGATTTACCAGGTCTAAAATTTTAGATATGACGAATCTTAATGGTATCAGTACCAAATTTATTTTTGTCACCCGACACAATAACGGTAAGCAAATCTTTTTTCCCTTCTTTGGTCTGAAGATACCCCGACTCTTTTAATTCCACCGCCAGATGTTTCCCAAAATTCTCTTCATATTTTCTCACAAACGCCGAGTTAGCATAAGTCAGTGCCAATTGATTCGCTACTCGATGGTTTGGCGTCACTGAAATAATCGGCACATTTGGCCGCTGCGCCGCCATCGTAAACGCAGTCGTACCCGACGCCGTCTGACATACGATTATATCCGCCTCGATCCTTTCCGCAAGCCTCGCCACTGCCCCCGAAATCGCATCATAGAGCGCCTTTTCCCCCTCCGGTTGCCGCGCCATCGTCGCAATCTTCGTATGATTCTGAGTGTAGAGAATCACTTTTTTCATCTCCGCCACCGCTTCTACCGGATACTTACCATTGGCCGTTTCATCCGACAACATCACCGCGTCCGCCCCTTGTACCACCGCCGTCGCGACATCCGAAACCTCCGCCCTAGTCGGCTCTGGACTTTCCACCATCGATCCCATCATTTGTGTTGCCACAATACAAAGCTTCGAATGTGCCCGACATAGCGCAATCAGTTTCCGTTGAATTATCGGTACCACTTCATTACCGGCTTCTACCGCCATATCACCACGGGCCACCATAATCCCATCTGCCGCTTCTACAATTTCCTCCAAATTTTTATCCGACGAAATCGCCTTTTTGGTTTCGATTTTGGCAATCACTTTGGCCGTAGAACCAAGCGACAAAAGAATTTGTTTCAACTTTTCAATGTCCGAAGCCGTCTGTACAAAAGACAACGCCACAAAATCAAGATCTTGATGCGCTCCGTATTCGATATCCTCCATATCCTTCGCCGTGATAATATCCCCACCAAAATCCGTTTCTGGTAAGTTTAGACCTTTTTTACTCATCACAAATCCGTCGTTTAAAATCTTCACTTTAATTGCCGTGTCCGACACTTTTTCGATAATTTCCGTCTTCACCTTACCATCAAACATCGAGAGTGGCTCACCCACCCTGACTTTTTCCGCCAAATTGTATTGTACCGGCAAAGTCATCCCCCCATCGTGTTCAAAATCTTCCCGAGCCTCCAAAATCACTTCATCCCCCGCTTTTAAATCTAAATGATTATCAAGAATCTCACCTAACCTAATCTTCGGACCTTGTAAATCTTGTAAAATCGCAACGCTTCGACCCTTTTTCTCCGCCGCCTTACGAATCCATTTGATTTGTTCATCCCGCTCTTCATTTGTCCCGTGCGAACAATTTAATCGGCACCCGTTCACCCCGGCCATAATAATTTCTTCAATTTTTTCCTGTCCAAATACCGACGGACCAATCGTTGCCAAAATTTTGGTTCTCTTAAAAAGTCTACTCATATATATAATATATTACCATATTTATACTTTTTATGGTAATATTATATATAGAATGGCATACAGTGACAGTAAAAACCCTCGTGGGCGGTTTTGGGAGTATACTTCAGACGAAGAGCTTTTTGACGACATTTTACACACCTTCCCCAAAATATCCACCGGCGAAAAAGTCACAAACACTTTATCGGTTATTTTCCCTACTGATCGGGATTATCAACGCGCCGCCAGAACTTCCGTTCTCACTGTCATTGCGACTATTATGCTTATCGTCATCGGATTTAACATCTTCTGCCTTGTTGTCACCCCCGAAAAATTAGTGAAAGACGAAATCACCGCCATCACTTCCGACTACTATGAAAATTATTTTTACAACAAAGTTCTAGATAATAATTCTTTGAGCACCGACAATGCCGATTTCAACGCTTCCGCTATGGAAAAAATCTTAAAGAACTACACCAACCGTGGTTTTGCTAGCATCAGCCTAAGGCAACTGCTTTTGTCTGACGACCAAAAACACATTGCCGCCACCGAACATCTCGAAAAGTACTGTAATCTCGACCGTAGCAACATCAAAATCTACCCCGAAGCTCCATATAATCGTCAAAATTACCACGTAGAATATAGCTACTCTTGTAAATTTTAGAAATTCTTGTTATAATAATAGTAGTACTTTTTGGCCTCATAGTATAATGGTTAGTACAACGGGTTTTCATCCCGTCAATGTGGGTTCAATTCCCGCTGAGGTCACCAGATTCTGAGTAAAAATCCAAAACTCGTTTTGGATTTTTTGAAGAATCGCAGGGACCTTTTGCGCGCAGCGCAAGGTCACCAGAATAAAAATAAGACCCAAAGGGTCTTTATTTTTATTCTGATCTTTAGCGGGAATCTGATACCGCTCTTGTTTTTTTGTGTAATCTATGTTATAATAAAAACGTACTTTAATAATTTGGTGTGTTTAGTTGCTATTGTCGAGTCTTCGAAAGGAGAAAACGTATGAAAAGGTTAGTCACCATATTGATTTCCACTACTATCATAGCCACTTTGCTTGGCGTTCCCGTATATGCCCACACTTTTCCTGCCGACACCAAAGACTGGTCCAAAAAAGATTGGAAAAAATGGCAAGAATACTGGGAAAGACACGATGACGACTGGATTGAACTCTATTATGACAACGAGCATCGCATCATCTGGGACGAAGAAAAATGGCGTAAAAATGAAGAAGAATGGAGGGAGAAAGAAGAGAAAAAGCGCAAGAAAGCCGACAAAGAATGGAGAGAGTATGAAGAAAAGATGCGAAAATACGAAGAAGATATGCGTAAGTATAATGAAGCGGTTAATAACGCTAATAATGGATATTATGGAAATAATCCCAATTACAATTATACTTACAATAATTACAGTGGTTACAATTTTTACGGCGGTATCATCAATGCTTATGACACAGCTACAGAAAACCAGGCGGTAATCTTGGCTAAGATTATCTATCTTTACTCTCACGGAGTTCCATCTGTGACCAGTCAAGCTTGTGTTGGTTGGACCGTTATGAATAGTATCGACGCCAGTGGTGGCGGAGTAGATATCGGAACCATCGCACCTAACTTCCATTACGATGCCAGCCTTCCTACTACCGACGATTTCGGAAGGGATTTACTGCCACTCGCCCGCGACGTTATTTTTCGTTGGAAAGCTGGCCGCGCCGGCGTCACGAATAATGGCAGAGTCCTGCCTGGCGGTTATTACTACGCTACTTCTACCGGTTCAGCCGTAACTTTTACTACTGCACCCGGTGGCGGCACCACTTGGAACTACAGCTACACCACTCCCTATGGGAGTTGACACACCAAATTCACCCCCGCCCCCCTAGTTTATTCTAGGGGGGTAATCAATTTCAAAAACTCCGCTTCGGAAAGACGCGGAATCTTTAGTTTATCTGCTTTATCCGTTTTTGACTTGCCCGGCTTTTCACCTACAATTAGAGCCGTGGTATTTTTTGTTACAGACGACGTCACCGTCGCACCAAGTTCCCGAAGTTTATCCTCCGCTTCTTCTCGCCCCATAGAAGACAAAGTCCCCGTTACTATATAAGATTTTCCATTTAGTGGCAAATCGGCGTCTGAATCATCCTCCGGCCACACGCCAAGACTCTTCATTTCTTCCAACATTTTTAGATTATCCTCATCACTAAACCACGCCAAAATCGAATCCGCCACCACTTCTCCCACATCCGGAATCTCTAAAAGATCTGCCAAAGTTGTATCGATTAAATTATCAAGACTTCCAAATTTACGAGAAAGGCTCACCGCCGTCTGTGCTCCTACGTGCCTAATACCTAGCGCCGTGATAAATTTAGCTAATTTTGGATGCCGAGAATTATTAATCGCTTCAATCAAATTCTTCGCCGACAAATCCCCAAATCTTTCCAAACTCGCCACTTTGGAGGCATTTAATTTATAAAGATCGGCGATCGATTTAACAAGGCCAGAATCAACCAAAGCCACCACATTTTTTTCGCCCAAACCCTCAATATTCAGAGCCGGTTTACTAGCGTAATATTCAATCGCTCGTTTCAAAATCAAATCCGAAGTTTCTCCCTTCACTCGGTATACCGCCTCCCCTTCCGGCCTTTCAAATTCTAGCTCCGGATACTGCTTTTTTAACGCTTTTTCAAAATCAAATTTTAAAGTTCCCTCCGGTCGAAGTGAGGTTAAAACTTCCTTTACCTGCGGAATGATGTCACCCGCTTTGTAAATAATCACCGTATCCCCCACCCGAGCATCCAGCCGCGCAATCTCATCCGCATTATGAAGCGAAGCGTGCCTCACCGTAGTCCCCGCCAGCTGAACCGGCTCAAACAAAGCTACCGGCGTAGCCGCCCCCGTCCGCCCAATCGAAATCACGATATCTTTTATTACACTCGTGGCTTCTTCGGCTGGGAATTTATAGGCCACTGCTCCTCTAGGAGTCTTCCCTACAATTCCCAAATCATCGTAAACTTTACGGTCGTTAATTTTTATCACCATCCCATCCGTCCCCCACTTCAAACCCTTGCGATATTCATCCAAATCTTTGATATACTCAAACATTTTTTGAACGTCTTCAGCCTTCCATACTCGATCTTCACTCGAAGTCTGGAACCCAAGTTTCCTAAGTTCATCGTAGGCTTCTTTCCAAGTCGGTTTATCCGGCTTCACAAGGTCATATGCGATAAATTTAAGCGGTCTTTTTGCGGCAATTTTTGGATCAAGCTGCCGAATCGACCCCGCCGCAAGATTCCTCGGATTCGCAAATTCCCCCTTCAGTTTCTCAAAATCGGATTTAAAAATGATAATCTCTCCGCGCACTTCCGCCTCATCCACATCAATTTTGAGCGGGATATTCTCGATGGTTTTTACATTCAATGTCACATCTTCACCAACCAGTCCATCTCCACGTGTAACGGCTTGATAAAATACCCCGTTTTTATATTTAAGAGAACAAGCTAGTCCATCCATTTTTATATCGGTAAAGAACTCTTTAATCTTTCCACCCGGCACTAACTTTTCATTTCTGTGAATCCACTCCATCACTTCCGCCGTCGAAAAAACGTCAGAAAGACTAATCATCCTTTTTTCGTGTGTCACTTTTTCAAATTTATCAAGCGCTTTTCCTGCTACTCGCTGAGTCGGTGAATCCGGCGTAATTAATTCCGGATATTCCGCCTCAAGCTCAGCTAGTTCGTGTTTCAAAGAATCCGCCGCCGCCTCACTCATAATCGACTCATCTAAAACGTGATAATGATACCGATAGTCATCAATCAACTCTCGCAGTTTTTTAATTCTTTTTTCTGCTTCGCTTTTTTCCATTTTTCTCCTTTTTTGTATCAAACTTTAACATCCATCTATAATACAAATACAAGTATGTCGCTATATACATAACCGAAAAACATCCAACGATTGTCAAAACCACCGACGTCACCGGACTTTCCCCCACAAAAACCGCCATCGGCCAAATCGTAATCGCCCATATCAAAAGAAGCACAATAAAAAGCGCGATGATCCTAAGGACAAATCGAATCCTCCGCCCCATCATTAACTCATTAGTAGTTTTTATCGCTTCGAACGGATAAAGCCCCGGTGCCGACACCGCCACGAGCGCCATCAAAGTCCCCGACCAAAGATACGATGTCAGAAGTATCATCAACCCCGCAAACACCAAAAACAAAAACGCATAAAACGGCGTTTCGAGAAACTTGGTTTCAAGCGCCGACGAATACGCCACGATCAAAAGCATAATCGGAATCGCCTGAATCACCGCAAGCGCCAACACTATAAAAGAAGATATGAGCGGCGTCATCGCATTGTATAGAGTATCCCTTAGTCCTACCTTGTTCCCCGCCATTTTGTGTCGAATCACAAAAATCGTCGTAAGCCACAATATTAGGATTATTATTGTCACCACCGTCCCCACCGCCACGTCTTTCATCGAACTAATATCCAAAAATCCTAGTACCAAAACCGTCACCGCCGTCATAATCACAACTAGTGGCAAAAATATTTTCCATTCCAAAACAATCATTTTGAAAGACTGAAAAATATGCTGCCCCATCCCCGGCACTTCCAATTCTCTCAGGTAGTCTTCTCGATAAGATCGTTTAAAACTAGAATGTTTTTTTGCCATGTTCTAGCCTCTCTATTCTTTTTTCCAAAGGTGGATGGGTGCTAAACATGTTGTCCAAAAATCCTTTCCTCAAAGGATTATTTATATACATTGAGGCTTGAGCTGTATTTTGATTTTTCATTGGCCGACTATGTGACTGGAGTTTTTTCAGGGCATCAATCATCCCTTCCGGATACCGCGTAATATTCACTGCCGAAGCATCCGCAAGATATTCTCGCTCGCGTGACACCGCCATCTGCGCTACGGCTGCCGCAATTGGCGCAAAAATCGCCGCGAACACTATCAAAATATACGCTACCGGGCTCCCTTCATTATCTCTTTTCCGATTACCATAAAACATCATCCGCATCGCAATATCCGAAATCAACCCAATCACACAAACCAGCCCAAATACAATCATCGATACCCTAATATCATAATTCTTCACGTGCGACATCTCGTGCGCCATCACCGCCGTCAGTTCTTTGTCGTTCATAATATCAAGTAGCCCTGTCGTAGCTGCTACTACCGCATGGTGTGGATCCCGCCCCGTTGCAAAAGCGTTTGGGGCCGGGTCGTCGATGATATAGACTTTTGGCATCGGAAGTCCCGTTGTAATAGATAAGTTTTCTACTATATTATATAGTCTTGGATTATCTTTTTTAGTAATCTCTCTCGCTCCCGCCATTGCCGTCGCAATCGAACCCGCCGCAAAATACTGAATCACCGCGTAAATAGTCGCAGCCAAAGACACCCAAAGAAGCACCCACCAATCATTCAAAAAATACGCTGCTGCCGCCGCAATCGCAATAATGATAGCCACAAAAACTATCATTATCACAATCGTTCGTCTTTTATTCTGCGCAATTTGTTTATACATATTTAGAATTTAACTTCTGGCGCTTTGTCGATCTTTGCCTTTTCGGATTCCGAAACTTCAAAGTAATCACGCTTCTTGAAATGACCAAACATATTGTTGATGATATTGGTCGGGAAAGTCTTAATCTTAGCATTAAGCTCTTTTACACCAGAATTATAAAATCTACGTGCAGCTTGAATCTTATCTTCTACATCCTGAAGTTGACCTTGAAGAGTCTGAAAATTAGTATTCGCCTTTAGCTCTGGATAAGCCTCAGCTATCGCAAAGATTTTACCAAGTGCTGCCTGCATCTCGTTTTCGGCTTCGGCCGCTGCTTTTACAGTTTTCGCACCCATCGCTGCGCTTCGGGCTGCTGTCACCATTTCAAAAGTTTCTTTTTCGTGCTTAGCATAGCCCTTTACAGTTTCTACTACATTTGGAATCAAATCTGCCCGATATTTAAGCTGTACGGTAATGTCACTCCAAGCCTCATCTACCCGCTCGTTAGTGCGCACCAAACCATTATAAGTCCCCGCAATGATCGCAATGATGAGAAGAATCACCACTACCACCACTATTGCTATTATTGCCCCTGTACTCACTTTTTCCACTCCTTTCTATTAAAAAATATGGTGCGAATGAAGAGACTCTAACTCTCGACCTCTTCCTTGGCAAGGAAGCGCTCTAAACAACTGAGCTACATTCGCACATTACTCTCATTATATCACACCTTGTCAAAAATGTATATAACTTGGAGGTGCCTACCGGAATTGAACCGGTGTACGCGGTTTTGCAGACCGCTGCGTAACCACTCCGCCAAAGCACCATAATCTTATTTTATCACAAATTGTCAAAAAATAAAATTTCGTGTTATAATATAACCATAAGCACAAAAAATAAATATGGATACAAACATATTATTACAGATTTTACTACTAGTCGGCGGTTTTGTTATTTTGATCAAAGGCGCCGACTGGCTTGTTGATGGTGCATCTTCCGTCGCCTCCAACTTTAAAGTTTCCAAACAACTAATCGGTCTTACCATTATCGCTTTTGGCACCGGCGCACCCGAACTCGCTGTATCAATTACATCTATGATAAACGGCAACACCGATATGTTACTTGGCAACGTTATGGGTAGTAATATTATCAATATTCTACTTTTAATCGGCGTTGCCGCGTTAATTAGCCCCATCAAAATCAACAAAAACACTATTTCAAAAGAACTTCCACTCCTTCTTCTTACTACCCTCGGTCTAGTTTTTCTATTCCTAGACACCACCATCTCCGGCGCCGAAGAAAATTGGATTACGAGAAGCGACGGCCTTATCTGCGTTTTATTCTTTGCGATTTTCTTGTATTACATCATCGCAATGACCAGAAAAAACAAAAAAGAAAAGCACAAGGTCGAAAAACCCAAATGGAAACTCGGTAAATCCTTTCTATTTGTAGCACTCGGTCTCGTCGGTGTAGTCGGCGGTAGCCAACTCGTCGTAAATTCCGCCTCCGAAATCGCTTCGGTCATTGGAATCTCCGACCGCATCATCGCTCTTACCGTTGTCGCCTTCGGCACCTCTCTTCCGGAGCTCGTCACCACCATCACCGCGGCTCGCCGTGGCGAAAACGAACTTTTGGTCGGCAACATTATCGGCAGTAACATTTTTAATATTTGTATTGTACTCGGTCTTCCCGTCGTCATTTTCGGCGGCATCAAACCCGAAAGTTTTGAAATGGTTGACGTCGTTATGATGGTCGCCTCCGCCGCATTACTCTGGTTTGTCGCCCGCCGCGGTAGTCCTATTTCTAAAAAAGAAGGTTCTCTTATGCTCATCATCTTCGCAATTTATTACGGCTACATTATCACAAACGCCCTCACCGCTATCTAAAAATCTTGATACATTAGTGGATATAAAAAGACTAGACTTTAGGAGGCCTGGATACAGCGGATGTAGAGGCCATCGCGGCGGCCGTAGTTGAGGGTAGTTAGGAAACTACCATCGTAATCCAGGTTGTAGCGAGCCAAATCATTAGATACAGTAGAGCCCCACCAACGCCCGTGTGTAAACTCATTAAAAAATATACCGTTAGCGTAATTCCCGCCTAGAACCGGGGAGAAATTAGAAACATAAGTAGCGTTTCCAGAAGGCCAATCACCGCCAATGCTATTCATCTGGCTCTTGCTTGGCAATGTCCAGCCTTTGGGGC
>JAFWKW010000009.1 GCA_017514125.1 Candidatus Saccharimonadota bacterium | reverse complement strand
TCTATCAAAAGAAGTTGGACGAATCACATAGTCATCATCAATTCCAAGGTCCCGTTCCATATCCCGGAGCACCGCTTCTGACGCTGTCCCAGTGAGCGCCAAAATACAGGGTGAACTTCCACGCGTCTTCAAAAGGTTCCGACAAGTATTCGCTAAGTTTAAATACGAAGTTCTAAAATCGTGCCCCCATTCCGAAACGCAATGTGCTTCATCAATCGCACAAACCGGCACCACATTGCGAGTACAAAGTTTCTTAAGAGCCCACCGAAACCCCTCAATTTGCAAACGCTCCGGCGACATAAACACCAAATTATAATGTCCGGCTACCATCGCCAGCGCCAAAAAACTTTTATTAGCCGTAGCCGCCGTCACTCCCAGTACTCTATCCGCTCCCATCCTCATCAAATTATCCACCTGATCTTCAATGAGGGATGTAATCGGATCGATCACTATCACCACTCCCGGCATAATATATGACAAAAGTTGATAAACCACCGATTTCCCCGACCCCGTCGGAAGTAGCACAATTGAGTCATTCCCTTCTATCGTCTGCCGAATTCCATCAATTTGATTCGGCCGAAATCCTTCAAACCGATAAATATAATTCAAAAGAAACAAAAGCGCCTTTTCATTCACCACCAATTTCTGCTTTACAAGTTTCGGAAACTTATTTTGAATCAGTGACAAAGGATAACTAATATCCTGTAGATATATAATCTTACTCGGTTCAAAGTCATAATTATCGTTCACCGTTATAACATAATCAGCCTTACTCCCCACTTCTACAATTTTCACATTATCAAAAGCATAGTTCGCATCCCGATAAAGTTTCCCCACATTATGCGACAGCTCCTTCAAATCATCAAGCGCCGCCATCAAAATCAAATTTTGCTCTTTAGCGCTAAGGCTTGGAATATTTTTTGAATCAAAAGCCACCCGTACTCTCTCCCCAATTTTAATCTTCCCGTATTTCACAAGCTCAATCAAAATCATCTGGAATTGATGTGCCAATTTAATACCAATCAAACTTTTATCAATTCCTCCCGTCACCGAGTCGCTATACATTTCTTTTAGTTTCCTTACAAGCGCCGGCACCGCACCTGTTCCACCAGCCAAATCCTCCGCTTCAATTCTAAAAACAGGCAACCCATTTTTCTCCAAAATTTTATCCCGCTCATCATCCTTCTCCTTATGATTCGAATGGGTCGGATCATCAATCTCCACCGCAATCGCCACGTCCCTATGCGTAATCAAAAAATCAACCCTCTGTGAGAGCACCGAACTCTGCACATTTTTCTTATCAATCACCAAACTTTCAAACGACACTTGTGGCAAAATATCTTTCGCGTATTTCATCCCCACCGTCCCCAGAAATATCTTTTTATAAAAATATTCCTCCGCCGTCATATTATCAAGCACCGGTCGTTTCGTTCCATCGTGCCACTCATTCGGAATATTTGGCAAATGATAATTCAAAAAAGAATTCACCGCTACTTTCTTCCCAAAATTATCACCCTTTATTTTTAAAATCCCAAAAACTTCCTGTTCCAATTTTAAAGACAACCGAGTGAGTCTTCCCCGATTCACGATTTTTTCTATCACCGAAATAATCGCCGTTTCTTTTTCACTCAAAAAATCACTAGACAAAAATCCAGCAGGCGGCGCAAAATCAATCCGCCACTTCGCAAACGATTCCACATTTTTCCGAAATTCCTCGTCATCATTAAACAGCCCAAAAAAATCAAAAGGCAGTGCCATAGTATCCATAAACACCGTTTTAAACCCACTCGCCCTTGCTCTCGCTAAAAGTTCAACCGGAAAATTAAGCGCCACTATATCAGTATACGGCCTATTTTCCTTCCTTTCCATCTTATTTAAAAGCCTTATTTAAAGTCCACACTACTAAATACAAACTTAAATTACAAACCACAATCGTCGGCCCCGTCGGTAAATTCAAAAAATTCGAAATCAAAACTCCCACTACCAAACACACCGCAGAAACTACTGCCGAAGACACCACCACACCTTTAAAATTCTTACAAATCAACTTAGAAATCAAAGTCGGAAACACCACCAAAGCCGATATCAGAAGCGCCCCCATCACTCTCATTCCAAGTACTACCACTACCGAGCAAATCAACGCAAAAATCGCATTATAAACATCCACTTTTATCCCAATCGCTCGCGCAAATTTTTCATCAAACGAAATCGCAAAGATTTTATTATAAAACGCCACATAAAATATCGCCGCAGTCACAAAGCAAATACTCGCTATCACAATTTCCGCATTCTCCACCACCAACATCTCATCGCCAAACAAAACGTGGTCCACATCTACATCTACTCCTGTCGCCGACGCAATCAACATTCCGACTGCTAGCGCGCTCACCGACATCATTGCTATCGCCGCATCGCCAGTCACTTTCGCGTTCTTACCAAGTCGAAGAATCAAAAACGACACCAAAATCACTATCGGAAGCGCCACATATAGAGGCGTAAAGCCAAGTGCCATCGCAATCATAAACGCCCCAAACCCCACGTGCGAAAGTCCATCCGACAGCATCGCATTTTTTCTAAGCACCATCGGCACACCCACGAGCGCCGCCAAAATCGCTACCATCACCCCCACCACTAGAACCTTCACTAGAAATTCATCCATTATGTACCTTTCTCACAAATTCTTTCGTCGTACCAAAGAACACGTCCTTTTCCCGGAGCGACAAAATCTTATTCCCAATCAAATTCCCGTGGTCAAGGTCGTGCGTCACCATAATAATCGTCATCCCATCATTACGACTTAATTTCTCCAAAAATTCATACAGCCATTTTTTAGACTTTTGGTCCAAGTTATTAGACGGCTCATCCAGAACCAAAAGTTTCTTAGATGCTAGAAGCGCCCTCGCTATCAAAACTTTTTGTCTTTCTCCACCCGAAATCTCTCCAAAACTTTTATCCTTCAGTTTAAAAATCCCAACCGTCCTAAGAACCGACTCCGCCCGTTCCCAAATCTCACTATTATATATATTATGTCCTTCATTAAGTGATCCCGACAGCACTATTTCAAATACCGACGCCGGAAAACTATCATCAATCAAATTCTCCTGCGGTATATATCCAATCTGCTTTTCAGAAAATCCGTTCAAAATCACCTTGCCAGATTTTGGTTTCAAAAGCCCCAAAATCCCATTTATAAATGTAGTCTTTCCAGAGCCATTCGGCCCCACCACACACAAAAAATCACCCTCCGAAATAGAAAGGTCAAGTTCAGAAATCACCACATCCTTGCCATAAGCAAGCGTCAAATTATCACACCTCAAAATTTCCATTAATTTATATTATACAATATTTTGGAAAACTTTTCTAGGATTCCCTACCAACAACTCATTAAGCTCTTCCGAGTTATAATATTTCGAAAGTTTTTTCATCGCCCCCGGCAAAAATTCTTCTCCACGCAAATGATGAATATCCGTCCCCATTCCAAAAATCATTTTTTCTTTTGCGAGTTTCACCGCCACTTTACGCGCCACTTTACCATACTGATCCACAAAACTCCCAATATTACATTGTAAAAGCACCCCCATATTATATAATTCAGTAATCAACGAAAAGTCATTTTGAAAGCTCGTATATCTTTCTGGATGCGCCAGAATCACTTTGTATCCCGCGCGGATTAGTTCCAAAAATATATCCGCATACCCCGGAAATTCCCCACTCATCGGCAGCTCCACTAAAATATATTTCGAATCTCCCATACTAGAAATTTCACCAGCCTTCAAAAGCTCCAAGATCTTTCGATTAATATAAATTTCATTCCCTAAGTGAATTTTCACAGGAATCTCTTCTGCGTCTAGTCGTTTTTGTAAATCCGCCACCAATTTCGAATTTTTGTAGCGCGGCGAATTATAAATCGTCTCATCAATATAATGTGGCGTCGCAAAAACTTCCGTCACTCCACCAGCCGATAATTCACGGATTAAATCCAGCGAATCAGAAATATCAGCCGCCCCATCATCTATTCCCGGCAAAATATGTGAATGAAGATCAATCATTTTTCAGAACCTATTTCTTAGGATTCTTGCTCTCGCCATAGCCATAACCATGCCCATAATAATAGCTATAGTATCTCGAAGATTTACGATCCACCATATTAAACACAATACCAGCCACCTTCGCCCCCACCTTTTCAAGTTCGGTTTTCGCCGCCATCAAATCGCTCTTGGAAGTATTACCATCTTTTACCACGATTACCGTTTCATCCATAAGAGAAGACAGAATTACCGAATCAGCCAAACCTCCAATTGGCGCCCCATCAAAGATGATAATGTCATAGCGGTGCCGAAGTGAAGTGAGGAGCCTCTTATTTTTCTTAGAAGCAAGTAGTTCCGATGGGTTTGGCGGATAAGTTCCACAAGTAATAATATCAAGATTATCTATACTAGTATTATGAATATAGTGATTCAAATTCTCCAGATCATCCGTGAGAAGGTTTGAAAGACCATCCGTATTCGGCACATCAAATAGTCTATGTACCCGACCTTTTCTCAGGTCACAGTCGATCAAAAGCACCTTTTTCTCAGCCTGCGCAAAAGAAATTGCCAGGTTTGCCGACACAAAGCTCTTTCCCTCGCTAGCATTCGTAGAAGTTACCAAAATCGTCTTCAAATTTTTATCCACCGCCGTAAACTGAAGATTGGTCCGAAGACTTTTAATGTTCTCACTCACAATCGATTTTGGATATTTCTCCACCACTAGCTCCGATACCACTTCACCTTTTTTACTAGCCTTCATGTCACTCTTACAAATTCGGCCAGTCTTCGGTAGACCATAGATTTTCTCCACCTCGTCACCGTGTTTAACGGTATCATCGAGGTAAAATCTAAGAAACGCAAAACCAGTAACCAATGCCACTGCCACTACCGTACCAAGAATCACATCTCGAGTCAAAGTATTATTTGATGGCGAAGTCGGGGTCTTTGCTACTGACAGCTGGCTCACGTTATCAAGTTTATAAATTTTCGAAACTTCTTCCGAAAAAACATCTGCCACTTCGTTAGCAATTGTAGCAGCTTTTTCAGCATTCAAATCCTTCACTGTTACCGAAAGAATAGAAGTATCTTCCACCGGCTTTACCGTCAAATTTTTGCCAAGATCTTTCGCCGACACCCCAAGTTCCAAATTATCCACCACCTGATTTAGGACCAACTCACTTTTCGCAATCTCACCATAAGTCGAAGTTAATTTCTGACTCGCATTTACGTCGTTCAAAGTCGCCGCCGCATTATTAGCATTATCAGATTTCGCAATCACAATCGTCGTCTGCGCTTGATAAACCGGCTTCTTAAAAGCCAAATCATAGGTAAGAATCCCACCTACACATAACAGAATCATCAAGACAAAAGCCCATATATAGCGCTTTAAATAGATAAAAAAGTCTTTGATATTAATTTCTTCCATAAAAAACCTTTACTTGTCTACTATTATATCACAAGACACTTATTTTGTAAAGGGTTTACTCTGATAAATACGCCTGAATTTTAGTTACGGCATTATTAACAGAATTAGGATCCGCAAGCATCACATAAAGCGGTCGATTCGCCCCCATACTATAAGTTCCCTGCATCGATCCTGCCCCATCCACCGAAATTTGCTCCACTTTCCAATTAGTGCCACTAGTAAGTTGCATCCTAATAAACTCACTTATGTCATCCCTCGTAAACGAAGTTTCAAACGAATCTGCCGCAATATCGAGGATGTTCGGCAAATTCAAAAGATAATTCTTCGAGCCAGAAAGTCTTGCAATAATAGCCGTAATCACCTGCATCTGGTTTTCGCCACGATGCCTATCGCCCCTCTCGTACGACTTTCTTTCCCTCGCAAATCTCAGAGCACAATCCCCATCCACCCATTGTTTACCTACCCTATATTCACAAGTTTTGTCCTTACCTTCAACCTTTAATTTCATTTCCTTATCCGAATCAATCTCAATCCCATCAATCTGATCCACCACTTTCACTACCGTATCAAAACTTACTTTCGCTGTGTAATCAATATTAATCCCAAGAAAATCTTCAATCGTAGTTTTACTCATATTAATGCCATACACACCCGCATGTGTCAGCTTATCTTTGATCCCCGTTGTCCCATGTAGCTGCACATAAGTATCTCGCGGAATCGAAACTAAGAGGATCTTCCCTTGCTTTGGGTTCACCACCGCCACGATATTTACATCCGACCGCGCCGTTGCTTTCACCCCGTGTCGCGAATCCGTCCCCGATATATATAATACAAACGGCTCCTCCGTCACTTGTTTTTCCGAAGCCGCCACATTCTCCGCCTTTACCTCAATTTCAAAAGTATAGATCACTTTCGCATCTTTCACAAGATCTTCCGCTTCTTCCTTTAAGACTTCGAGATTATCCGTTTCAATCGTAATCGCGTCTACGATTTTGTTATTCAGAACCGTAGCCAAAGTATCAAGGTCATCATAAAGATTCGTTTCAAACTGCACTTTTTCCTTCAAATATTGCTCCGCATTTCCCACCTTTTCATCAATCGAGAGAAGCCCTACGTTTTTACCAGCAATCCCGTCCAAATCGTTAATTCCACTAGATTCCAACACCGCCACACTGTATTGTTTATATTCCGGCTCTCCGCCAGTAATTTTATTCAAAAAATTGTCAAAAGACGTCCAATATCGAATCGCAAACCCTGCCGCCACCAAGACAATCACCAGCACCAACCCAATAATAATCTTCGCCCCCGTCGAATGTGCTTTTCTTTCAGTTTTTTCTTGACTCATTTTATCCTTTCATTAATCCCTCGAGAACAAATCTCTCGTATAGATTTTATCTTTCACATCGCTAAGCTCCGGCGTCACTCGATTACAAAGAATAATCGAAGCATTTTCCTTAAACGAATCGAGGTCATTAGTTACTGGTACCCCCATAAACTCTGCTTCATTTAATGCCGGTTCATATATAAGCACATCTTTTCCCTCACCCGCAATATATTTAATAATATCCTGAATCGCACTAGATCTGAAATTATCCGAATTCGACTTCATCGTGAGCCGATAAATCCCCACTACTTCCGGTTCTCTTGCCAAAACTTCCGACGCGATAAACTCTTTCCTAGTATCGTTAGAATTCACAATCGCTTCCATCAAATTCTGTGGCACGTCCTTGTAATTAGCGAGCAATTGTTTAGTATCCTTTGGCAGACAGTATCCACCATAGCCAAAAGACGGATTATTATAATGCGACCCAATCCTCGGATCTAGCGATACACCTTCAATGATACTTTTTGTATCAAGCCCCTTCGCCGCTGCATAAGTATCCAGCTCATTAAAGTATGCTACGCGGAGCGCCAAATAGGTATTGGCAAACAATTTTACCGCCTCCGCTTCCGTACTATTCATAAAGATTACCGGCACATTGTCAGCAAGAGCCGCATCCTTGAGCAAATCAGCAAATATATGTGCTTCTTCTGTATAAGAGCCTATAATAATTCTCGATGGATAGAGATTATCATAAAGTGCTCTCCCCTCACGCAAAAATTCTGGCGAAAAGAAAATATTATCTATTCCATATTTTTTACGAATCGATTCTACATATCCCACTGGAATCGTCGATTTTATTACCATGGTAATATTCGGATCATCCATCGAAATCACTTTTTCAATAATGTCTTCTACTGATGACGTATCAAAGAAATTTTGTTTCTCGTCATAGTTAGTCGGCGTAGAAATTATCACAAAATCTGCAGCGTCAAAAGCATCTTTATAATCGAGCGTCGCTCTTAGATTTAATTCCCTCTCACCCAGCTTAGCCTCATCAAAATATTTTTCGATATATTCATCTTGGATGGGCGAGATGAATTCATTAATCATCCGCACTTTTTCCGGCACAATATCAAGCGCCACCACTTCATTTTCTTGAGAAAGTAGCGTCGCCAAGGACAATCCTACATAACCAGTTCCCGCAATTGCAATTTTCATTATCTATACTTTTCATTCTACCCACCAAAAACCTTTACTTAATTATACCCCATCTTTGACTTTTTGTCAAAGAATCACTATACATAGTATTCCTTATACCACTCCGCAAACTTTCTTAATCCCTCCCGAAGCGAAGTCGTCGGTTTGAACCCAAAATCTTTTAACAACTCCGATGTATCCGCATATGTCACTGGTACATCCCCCGGCTGCATCGGCACTAGTTCCTTATGTGCTTCAAAATCATAATCAGACGGCAAAACCCCCGCTCGCACCAATTCTTCAGAAAGAATCTGTACGAAATCGAGCAGATTCTCCGGCGACGAATTCCCGATATTATATACTTTATATGGCGGCAACGGCAATCCATCCTCACCTTGTTTCTTTTCCGGAGCACGCCTCATCACTCGAATCACCTCCTCCACAATATCATCGATATAGGTAAAATCCCGTTTACAATTTCCAAAATTAAAAATCTGAATCTTCTCACCTTTGATTAGTTTATTCGTAAACCCAAAATACGCCATATCCGGCCTTCCCGCCGGCCCATACACAGTAAAGAATCGAAGTCCCGTCGACGGTATATTATATAGTTTAGAATAAGCGTGTGCTAGAAGTTCATTCGATTTCTTCGTCGCCGCATAAAGGCTCACCGGATTATCTACTTTATCGTCAGTCGAAAAGGGCACTTTCTTATTCCCGCCATAAACCGACGAAGACGATGCGTATACCAAATGCTCTACTGGATAACGTCGACAAGCCTCAAGGATATTATAAAATCCAATCAAATTTGATTCTATATAGGCATCCGGATGATCAATAGAATACCTTACTCCCGCCTGCGCCGCGAGGTTCACCACGATATCCGGATGATATTTTTCAAAAATCTCATTTACAACTTTTTTATCCGCCAAATTTCCTTTCACAAACTCAAAATTAGAAAAACCATCAAACCACGACAAACGATGCTCTTTTAATTTCACATCATAATAGTCGTTGACACAGTCAAATCCAATCACCTTTGCGCTCGGATTTTCCTCACATACTCGCTTCGCGAGATACGCTCCCACAAACCCCGCCACCCCAGTTATCAAAATTGTCTTTCCATCAAACTTACTCATTACCATATATTATACCACTTTTTCTTATTTTTTACAAACACCCCTCCATCCGCCACAAGTCATATCGTTTTTTTATAATCACATCATTTTTGAGTCTCCACTCACCCTTCAAATACTTGGTATATTCATCTTTGTACAATCCACTAAGTAGTTTATATACCCTCACAAACACCTGCTTCTTCACCACCTCTTCCATCTTAGAAATCCTACCCACCATCACTCCCGAACATTCAAGCAATACATTCATATATAAATATATATCATTATCCAAACCATTTTCCATGTTATCATCCACCAACTGTTCAATCAAATATAATTGTTCTAGACACTTATAGTTCTTCTCAGCCCATACCGTTCTAGTCAATTGATTTTTGTGCATTGTTCTATAGTGCAAGCCCTCCCCAATATTTACAAACTTTTCCGAATTACGATACAAAAGAAATCTGGTTATCATATCTTCATACCAATACCCATCCGGAAATTTCACTCTTTCAAGCAAACTCGACTTATAAATCCCTCCCCAAGCATAGCTCTTGTAATTCAAAATCCTTTCACCCATCCTACCACTTATTTCTATATCAGGATTACATTCTCTAGAAATTATCTTGCCATTTTTTATATTCACCGTTCCGCATTTCACAATATCTGCCTGCTTTTCGTAAGCCGCATCAAGCAGTTTCTCCACATAATTTTCACTCACCAAATCATCCCCATCGACAAATCCTATGTATCTCCCTTCCGCCATATCAAGCCCCACATTTCTTGCCTTTGATAGTCCACCGTTTTCTTGTTCAATCACCTTCATCATCGAATATTTTTGCACGCACCTATTCAGAATTTCAGAAGTCTTATCCGTCGATCCGTCATTCACCAAAATCACTTCATACTTATATTTCGTTTTCTGCTTACCAAGACAATCTACCAATTTCTGGACAAAAATTTCCGAATTATAAAAAGTTACAATAAGTGACAAATCTATTTTATTCTCATATCCCCTAGGCCTTCCCAAATAACAAAAGCTTCTCACCTTTGGCCACACACTTTCTAACAAATCATTCTCTTCCTCCAGCACCCCCTCCCCGCCGAATCGCAATCCCATCCCAATCTTCAAATAAGCCATACGCTTTCTAATTGCCTTCAAAAGCCCCTTAAGCCTATACATCTTTCTCTATTCTCTTTATACTTTCCGCTACCAAATACAAACATTTTTCACTCATCCCCTTTTAAGAATGATTCTTCTAATCCTCTTCATAAAATCATGAGTATCTCTGTATCGCTTTGTATATTTAATTCCTACAAAGTAAATTAAATTCGGCACCGTCAAACATATCAACACTCTAAACGCGATATTTAAGATGCCTTCAACCGGCAGTCCTTCAGAAATAAAATATGAAATTCCAAGCCCAATCGCAGTTAACAAAACATAATAAAATTGTTCCCTATAAAACTCCCAAATATTTTGATGTTTGAAATATTTTTTAAACAATATATAATTTCGTTGCAAATAATTAAATACAAAAATCGTAAATATAGTGGCCAATATCACACCAGTAATCCCAAACAGTTTACCCAAAACAAAATTCAAACCCAAATTAGCTAAAGCCTCGGCAATATACGACCATTTCAATTTCCACCACAAACCATTTCCAGAAATATATTGATTTCGAATGTTATTCATATTTATTACATAGAAATAAACGCAGAACAGTAACATATCAAAAGTCGGTAACAATAATTCTTCCCCCGCCCAAACCTTCATGAATGGTTGATATAGACATGCCATTGCCACCGTAAAAGACCCCATAATTCCCGCAAAAATCTGCGAAAAAGTCAACATATGCTTATAGTTCACTTCTTCAGAATTTTTCACGATACTATTCCCCACACTTGCACTCATCGCATTACAAATTACCAGCATCACGCCATACAAAGCTGAATATATATAATAATAATTCCCATAAATCGCCGTAGCAGTTAACCCGATAAAACTAGATATAATCAAACTATCAAAAGAATTCCTAAACGTATCGCAAATTTTATTAATCACCAGACCGCCAATTTGCTTTCTTAAATCAGCCGGTATTTTTAGTCTAGTTTTAATATCACGATAAAACGGATAATGTTTTAATGTAGATATTTGAATTAAAAGATTAGAAATCACAGTCCCTGCAATCGCCACAATCAAATACAAATAAAAATCTTTCGTAACTACAAGCACCAAAAGTTGCATTAAATATCTCGCTACATTTACAATCGTTCGTATATTTTTAGCCACATCCTGCCTCTGATCAGCTATCAAAAGACATTCTTTATAAGCAAACAGATAATAAGATGTCACCGAATTGATAAGATACAATAAATACACCACGTATAAATTAATCGTATCTGGATAAGAACCGTTAATCAACTTAGTCAGAAACGGCATCACAGCTAATCCCCCGACCAGCACCACTGTTCCCACTATCACATAAATTTTTCTAAACAAAGAAACAATTTCACATATTTTCTGATGGTCTTTATCAGCCATCGGTTTATAAAGACTATAGACAATTGCAGTATTAAAGCCCAGTTCAGCAATATTCAAAACATTCAAAATCGACGAAAACAAACCGGCAAGTCCAGTAAATTCTGCTCCAAGAGTCCAAAGAATTGCCGTCCTATTAATAAACGGCAAAACAATCGAAATGATCTGATTTACAAGCCCAGCACCAATATTTCTAGTGGTATTTTTCGTTCTACTTTTTTCCATTTTTCTTCTCCGTCAAAGCATCCTCATATATATTTTCTAATTGTCTTGTAATCTTCTTGATATCCCAATCTTTATCATTTATTATTATCCTTTCAGGTTTTCGATAATTCTCAATGATTTCTGCCCACTTTTCAGCTCCGTCATCAAGAGACAACCTTGTTACCAGGTTGGAAATAGTAGCACTTTCAGTTACAGAATCAGAAACAAAACATGGTATTTTTGCCTCCTGAGCTTCTATTAAAGAGGTAGGCATCCCTTCGTAAAATGAGGGGAATACAAAAACATCCATAGCGTTCAATACAACCGGAATATCATCACGATTAGACAAAATCAGACATTTGTCAATTAAGCCATAATTACGCATTTTATTTTTTATCTTAGTTTTTTCAGGGCCATCTCCCACCATTAGTAAAAAAACATCATACCTTTTATCGGATATTTTTTTAAAAATCTTTGTTAAAAATTCATGGTTTTTCACTTCTGAAAACCTTCCTACATGTCCCACTACAAAAACATCTTTCGGAATATTTAAATCCTTCTTTATTGATTTTTTTTGTTTCAAATTTTTATATAACGCAACATCTATCCCATTATTTAAAATCCTAGAATTAATTCCAAAAATTTCATCAACCTGTTCTTTCATTTCAGTATGCAAAACAATCAATTGCATATTATATTTTTTTACTAACCACTTAGCAGATTTCAAATCTCTTCTACATTTGCTAGAAGCAGTCTGCCATATTTTTTTTGGATCACTGTGAATTGTATGAAAAACCACAGTCTTTTTGCTTGGTCTAGCAAATTTTACAAACCTATTAACACTAAGATGCGTATGTAAAATATCCGGTTTTTCTTTTTTTATAATTATCTTTACCAATAGATATCTCTGAAACCGTTTAAAGATCCTTACAAAAAAACCATTTCGGCATTTCGGCCACAAATAATCCTCCACATAAATTACCTTGATATGATTATCCGCTAAAACTTTTTCATACGGAGATTCAGTGTTATGCGACAAGCATAATAATAAAACATCGTGATCATTTTTATCAAAATTAAGCATGTAATTTTTTACCAATGTTTCTGCCCCACCAGTATTTAAACCATGTATAAAATGCAAAATCTTCATGTTAAGCGCTCTCGTCCTTAGCTAAGTCTAAGTCTATCAAGTCCCCTAATTTCTTATCCCATTTCTCATCTTCGAATGGCACCATACCGCTACAAGTCGAAAATGTTAGCTCCCCAAAATACAATCTTCCGTTTATCTCATACCAGTCTACCCGAAGGTGCGGAATGCCTTTTGACAATACAGAACTAAGTTCTTTCATCTTTTCAAAATTTTTAGGTTTTTCCGGTATATAATCAATCTGACGAAAATCGCTTCGTTTACAATCAATTAATCTCATATCCATATCGTAAAAACTCATTCCAGCAGTCTCATGATTCTCAAGACCTTCAGACAAATACATTATTTCAGGTTTACCGCCAAAACAAAAAAACTTATAATCTCGCATCGACTTATTTTTTTTATCTTCCATATATTTTTCTATTATAATTCTTGGTTTTACATTTTTATAAGGCCACTCTCTATAAGAATAGAAAAAATTCCTTTTTAGAGATCCTTCAATCTTTTCCCTAGTTTTTTTCTTGTCTAACTTCGTTTTATCTTTGCATATTACAACCCCTCCACTATCATGTGTGCATTTTATGACAAATCGTTTGGGCAATTTATCAAAATCTATTTCATTAAAATCATTATAAATACCAATTGTAGGAATAATATATTTTTCGCCTATAATATCTGCTACATATTTTTTCGCTTCATACTTATCTACCATCATAGTATAGACATCTCTTCTGTCGTATAACTTTAACCATTGTATTTTTTCATTAAAAGTTCGCGGTTTTTTCCAATTCATTCTCTTCTTAAATTTTAGATAATATACAACTGATAAATAAAATTTATCTGACAACATCGACGTAATTTTTTGCAAAAATTTTCTATCTATCCCCATCTGGACTCCTTTCAATCGATAGGTTGCTAAACCGCGTAGCATCTTTCTGCTGTCTACCAGTTAAATATTTCGATACCAAATAGATAACAACTATAAATATGAGATTTCTTAAATTTATTAGGGTGACAAATGGGTAGCTAAAAGAATCTCTAGGCAACCGAAGAAGTAACATAATCGCAAAAAAACTTAAAAAATTATAAACAATCCTATTCCGTCTCAAATTTCCTAACGAACCAATCAAAAACCCTATCAAAAGATTGCCTACAATGACCCCAAAAAACGAAAAATCGTGATATAGCTCAGCAATATAGCACCCCCCCAAACCATATCCAGTTAAATACTGCGTCGGATAAAAGTAATAAGTTAAAGATGCTCCAAGTGAATAAGAATTTCTAGCATATTCGACTGTCTGAGCTCTATAAGATTCGCCTAACCCAAACATATTAGCGATACCACTTTCCTGTATACTCCGCCAAATTCCACCAAAAGAATACTTGGCGTCCTCATTAGTAGCCACTCCTTTATATTGATGCACAGCCGCTATTTGATTAGAGGAACCTCCATTTTCATACATAAAACTCATTATCGGATTTACATCTGTGTACAGATCCACACCACTCCTCCAATAAGCCATCCCCTGCATTAACAATATAAGGATTGGAGAGAATATCACTCCAATAATAACAAGCTTTCGATTAATCCAATTGCCTTTGTCAGAATTAGAACGCCAAACATAGTAAACCACAATAGCGATAATACTAGCAATAACCTCAAAACGGTTTCCAGACATTGAAGAAATAAAATTAGAAATTAAAAACAATCCCACGGGCAACCTTACCTCTTTCTTATTAGGTAAAGTAGCCAGAAATATTGCTAACGCAACTGGAGCAGACATAGCTAATGCATGCAATATGAATGGCATACCATAAGCATAGTCATGTTCTAAATAGTAACTAGCTTCATAGCCAACTTCTCTTACAAACAAAAAACGTAAAATATTTTCAGTTATAGCCATAATGTACATTATAATAGTTGCATAAAAAGACACTTTCCTTAAATTTTTGCAAAACGGTTTATCGAAATTGCATTGAGTATATTCCTGATGAGCTTCTCTCTTGCGAAATCTATTTTTTTTACATATATAATAGCCGCAGTATAATGCCAACAAGGATACGAGCAAACACAGATACATACAGTTTCTAGCTTCATCATCAATTTTTATTCCAGAATCTCTATAGTAACCAAAAACTTCATATACAAAAGGTCGACCCACCAAAAATACAAAGAAGCAAATCAGAAAAGCCAACATCATAGCATTGCTTCTATAATTACACAGCATCTTAGCAAAAATAGAAATATAACATACTAATAAAAGTGCAAATACGGAGTTATTCACCGTCAATAGAATAGTTAAATCAACAAAAAGTGCCAAAATTAATATAGAAATTTTTAATATTTTTTTGTTCATTCACCCTCCATCGTTTGCTTAATAAAAGACAACCAATCAGCATATATTACCTCAGACGACAATTGCTTACGTATTTTTTTTGCATTATTTGCCAAACAATTTGCTTTTTTATTGTCAGAAATTATCAAATTCATTTTCGCAAGTAATTCATTAATGTCGCCTTTCCTGATGATAAACCCATTGATATTATCCGTAATCAATCCTTTAGCACCGCCACCATCAGAATCTGTTACCACACATGGCATTCCAATACACATTGCTTCAATCAATGCATTAGAAATACCTTCATAATCAGAAGTCATCGCAAAACAGGTTGCATCCGCAATTCTCTCAGAAACATCTTTTACATATCCTTCAAACAAAACCTTATCACCTAATTTATATTTTTTCACCATATTTTTCAATTTCTTTTCTTGACTGCCTTTTCCATATATCTCCAATTTATAATCAGGATGATACTCACTCAAGACCGCAAATGCCCTTATCAACATCGGATAATTCTTTTGCTTTTCTAATCTTCCTACCGCCACAATTTTCTTTTCTATATAGGATCGTTTAGGAAGCCTCACGTCTTCATTTATAGCATTTGGAATTATCGCTTTATTATCTACATCTTTGTACCAATTTGCAATTTCCTTCGTCTGTACTACTAGGCCATCACACCTCTCTATAGCATACTTCATCATAATTCCATTCAGAAAACTATTCGTTGAAGGATTACATCTTTCAGAAACAATTATATTGCCAGATATATTTTTTCTCAAAGAAGTCAATATAAACGACGGCAGTGATAGCATTGTTACATAACAAGATATATCCCTATGCGTTTTCACATATTGTTTCAACCGCTTATGTCTCAGAATATTATTGAAAACCACATTCCGCCTCTCCGAATTTCGAAGCAAACAAATCTCCTTCACGCCATCATTAATTTTATATGCATCTTTAGATTCCGCCATCGTAATAATATCGATTTTATAGCCGTTTCTATCCAAATAATTCGCCAAGTTGCAAGTTACCCGTTCAGCCCCACCTCCAAAAAGTTGACTTATAACTAAGGTAATTTTTCTTTTATCCAAATTAATATCTTCTTTTCTGTTTATCATTTTCTTTAATTCATCATAAAAGTTTATTCTTTTTTTGTCTAAAATTTCTTTTTTAAAAGCTTTTGCTCGCTCATTATTTTTTCTACTTTCAGCTATCATAGCAGGCCAGTTATTCATAATCTCAATTATTTTTTCAGCATAATCGTCACCTTTATAACGGTTCACCAAGTAATCTTCATCAAGAATTTCTGGTATTCCATCAGTCGGCGAAGCTATACAGACAAGCCCAACCGCCATAGCCTCAATAAGCGCTCTTGGCAAACCTTCAGAACGACTTGGAAATACAAACAAATGACTATTAATCAAAATATCTCTAATCTTGCTTTTCTCATTTATCGCACCAACAAATTTTACATATTTTTCAAGTTTATAATCAGCTGCCATTTTCTCTAAACTGCTTCTCATTTTTCCATCACCAATAAACGTTATCTTAAAATTAGTTTGACCAGAGTCCACCATCTTTTTTGCCGCATCAATCAAAATATCCTGTCCTTTACGATTAGAGTCCATGTATCCAGTATGCACAATATTAAAACATTTCGGAGGTTGTTTCGCATCCCATTTCTGTCGATAAAAGAAATTTGATTTCAAGTCCACTGATGAATAGGTCGCCGTAAAAGCCGTCTTCTTGCATGGATAGATTTCTTGCAAAATACGTTCTGTAACATAAGCTACACCATCCGCTGCCAAGCACATTTTACGAGCACGTTTTACCAAAACTTTATTTATCAATCTATACAATAACTTATCAGAATCGAACATCTTATCCGCCGCCATTACAAATTCAATTGCAAAAGGTTTAGGTGATTTCTTAAAAACTGGATAGGCAGCAAGCGAGAGCGGTGATGGAGTTCTCACGATAGTGCAATCAGCACTCTTTAGACTTTTCTTTATTATTTTTCTAATCCTAAAAAAGTTTTTTGCAATTCCCGATGCCCCAGTAAAATCAGGTAGAGCCACAAACAATATCCCTTTTCCGCTAACCAAATTCTTTCCCTTTATCTCTTTTTGCGAAATATTCATGCAACGACCACAAAGCATTACTTGATCAAAAGATTGTAAATATCTTTGCAAAAAATCATAGCTTATTATTCGATCACACCAAATTCTACCATCTGGTGTTTTAAAAAAATGATTTTCCAATAAAAGAAAAACTGTGTTCATTTCACTAACCTCAAATTCCATTTCTTAAAGTAGATCATCATAGACCTAAAAGCAATAAGCAAAATTTTCTTATTCCCATGGTTATCTCTATGCCATTTATGGACTACTTGAACAAATGGCACAAACATAGTTTTTCCAATTTTTTTCATCTCTCTAGTCAAATCTGCATCCTCAAAATGCAAAAAATACCTCTCATCAAACCCTCCCACTTTCTTCAAAGCTTCTGTCCGACAAAACATAAAACATCCCGTACAAAAATCAATCTCACACGGTTCATTATTTTTTCTGTCCTGCATCGTATACTCACGCCGCCACCTTTTACAGATCTTACTTTTATTTTCAAAAATACCACCAAGCAAATATTTAATTTTTGGATTCTTCTTCGGCAAAAATTGTTCCGACAATTCCTCATCGTTATTCAAAATCTTTGGTGTCACAATTACTGCATCAGGATTTTCGCTTACATAAGATGCCAAATCCTGTAAAGTGTTTTTTAAGAACACGATATCCGGATTTACAATGATATGATATTCCGAATCCGCCATATTTATCGCCACATTATGCGCCGCTCCAAAACCCAAATTCTTCTCGTTTTCAATTAACACTACTTCGGGGTATTTTTCTTTAATAATGGCCGTTGTATTATCAGTAGAATTATTGTCTACCACATACACTTTTAAATCAATTCCGCCAAGGTTACTCTTAGCAAGACTATCCAAAACACCCTCAATCTCATCGGCGCTATTATACGTCACAATCGACATAGATACATTCATCTCACCCCCCTCCTCATCTTTTCAAAAAATGACAACCCGGGATCATATCCACGAATCGCCATTACTTCACACATTCCACAAGCTCGTCCAGCTTTTTCAAGAGCCCGCATCCATTTCTTTTCATTCTGTTCCATCTTAACGTCAGCCTTAGAAACAACCTTCATATCAAGCATCACCGTCGAAGTCATAATCAAGCCATCCTTAAATCCTTGCCGAGCTTCAACGACCTCCGGTATCCGTACCTTTCTCCCTTTCGGCCTACCCTTCGCGTCCGCATATATATAGCTAGCAAAAGAAAAACCAGTTTCTTTCTCAACCATAAAGGAAAGTTGCCTTTTCAACTTATTTGGTTGCCACACATCATTCGCATCAATAAAAGCAAGATATTTACCACGAGCCGCCCGAATCCCTCGATTCGTCGCCGACATTGCTCCACCATTCCGTTTACAAGTAATCACCCGAATCTTATCGCACCCAAATTGCCTCACCACTTCAAGCGTTTTATCCGTAGACGCATCATCCACGATAATTAATTCCCAGTTCTCATAACTTTGCCCAAGCACCGAATGAATCGTATCGTCTATAAACTTCTCCGCATTATAAGCCGGCATCACAATACTTACTAGCGGTCCATCAAAAACCGGCTTCTTCACCGTATTTTTCTTTCCTGTGGATGATGCCTTTTTCATCAAAATTTTCCTTCACCCACCCGGTGTATAATCGATTCACAAAAACACACCAAAAACTACATTTCTACCTATTATTATATCATACTTACGCCAAAAAAGCAACTACTACACCACAAACATCCACCAATAAAACTGCCTACCCAGCCACCCCATCACTCTCCGCCACCTTCTTAAAGGTGAGGAAAAAGCACTTCAAATCAAACGCAAACGAGATAGAAGAAGCATATTCTCCATCCAGCCGAGCTTTCCGAGCCTCCGAAATATCATCCCGTCCGTTTATTTGTGCCCAACCCGTTAGTCCCGGCCGAAGTAGGGACGACCCATTTTTATCCCTTAACCTCATCAATTTCGTCTGATTCCACAGCGCCGGCCTTGGCCCCACAAAGCTCATTTGCCCAAGCAATATATTAAATAGTTGTGGCAATTCATCCAAAGATGTTTTTCTCAAAAACTTCCCACACGACGTCACATACTGTTCCGGATTTTTTAATTTATCCGTCGGTACATCCGGCGTGTTCACCTTCATTGTCCTAAATTTAATAATCTTAAAAAACTTCGGCTCACCATTCACACTCCGTCCAAACCTTTTTTGACAGTAAAACACTGGTCCCGGATCCGTAATCAAAACTATCAAAGAAATCAAGATCATCGGCAAAAAAAGCATCAAAATCAAAATCACCGACAGTACCAAATCCAAAACTCTTTTCAAAAAATTCCGATACATAAATCTACCTCACCGTATAAGTACTCACAATCTTCGCCACCGATTGTTTAATTTCATCTGAATTCCCCCTCGCTGCTCGAATTAAATCATCAAGATCTGTAAGAAATGTCGATTTAATCCTAATTGGCTGCCCAATATGAATTAGCTTATTCGGCGTCGATTTCATCCCTTCTTCTTCCATCAACATCTCTTCATACATTTTTTCACCCGGTCTTAGCCCCGTAATTTTAATCTCCATATCTATTCCCGGACGATACCCCTCATATCGCACTAATTGTTTAGCGAGATCATAGATTTTTACCGGCTTTCCCATATCAAGCACAAATATCTCCCCGCCATTGGCATACACGCTCGCTTGTATCACAAGGCTCACCGCTTCTGGAATCGTCATAAAATATCTCGTCACTTCCTTATCCGTCACCGTTACTGGTCCACCACTTTCAATTTGCTTCAAGAAAAGTGGAATCACCGACCCATTAGAACCAAGCACATTTCCAAACCTCACCGCTACAAACTCCGTTTCACTCGTTTTGTCGTAAGTCTGCACAATCATCTCGCAAATCCGCTTCGTTGCCCCCATCACATTAGTTGGCCTTACTGCCTTATCCGTAGAGATCAATACAAATTTCTTCACCTTATATTTATCAGAAAGTTTCACCGTATTCAGAGTCCCTAGGCAATTGTTTTTCACTGCCTCATTTGGACTATCCTCCATCAGTGGTACGTGCTTATGTGCCGCCGCGTGGAACACAATGTCCGGATGGTACATAGCAAACACTTTTTCAAGCCTCGCAAAATCCCTCACTGACCCCACCACTGTTTCCAAATTTAATCCCGAATATTCACGTCTAAGCTCCTGTTGGATATCGTACGCATTATTTTCGTAAATATCAAAAATAATCAAACACTTCGGATTACATTTAGCAATCTGCCTACAAAGTTCCGATCCAATTGAGCCACCACCACCAGTTACCAACACTGTTTTACCTGCCAAACTTCTAAAAATCTCATCGTTATTCACTACAATCTGATCCCGTCCGAGAAAATCCTCATACGAAATCGGCCGAATATTATCTCTCACTGCCGTCGGCGAATCCTGGTCCATTTCTCTAAAAATCGACGGCAAAATCTTAATTTTACAATCCGTCCTCTGGCACTCCGTCACAATCCTCGATATCTGTTCTTTCGAAGCCGACGGAATCGCAATAATAATTTCTTCTACTTTATATCTCTCCACCGCTTTTTCTATATTGTGCCTTCCCCCACAAATTGGAATTCTTCGAAGTCTTGTTCCCCATCTTTTCTTATCGTCATCAATGATACACATTATCCTCGCGTCAAAGTTTTTACCCTTAAGCACCTCATCCACCACCATTCTACCAGCCTCGCCAGCACCGATCAGAAGCGTCCTTGTTTTACCACGCTTCTGAATCATCATTACTATCATCCTAAGAATTCTATAAGAAAACCTTACCCCAGCAATCATTATAAACATCAAGACAAAATGAATAAAATAAAAACTCACCGGCATCTTCAAGCTCATCATCGCATTCACCCCAGCCGAAAGAATTTCTACAAAAATACAAGCCGCCGCTACATTTAGAAGTTCCACAATCGAAGCATACCGCCACACTGAAGTATAAAGCCCCGTCAAATAAAACACGGCCAGGACAATCAAAGCATTAATCGGTAAAGATACACCTAAATCGTGTAGAAAATGTTCTGGAATCGTTCCAAAATCAAATCGCAGAAGCAAGGCAAAATAACCAGCAAATACAAAAACTAATACATCAGCCAAACAGAATAGCAAAATCTGCGGCAACTTTTTGTATAATAGTCCCTCTATCTTTTGTTTCATTCCACAAAAAACTCTTTAGTATTACAACTATTATACACCAAATATTCATTTTAGTCAATCACCACACCATATACTTGCCAAATAGCCTAAGCTATTTCGCATACTCAATTGCTCTAGTTTCCCGTATCACGTTCACCTTAATCACCCCCGGATACGACATTGTCGCTTCAATTTTATTGGCAATATCCCGCGCCAACTTCAAAGCAGACAAATCATCGATTTGTTTCGGTTCTACAATCACCCGAATCTCCCGCCCAGCACTAATCGCATAGGCCTTGTCAATCCCTGGGAACGAAGTCGCGATATTTTCAAGATCACGCATCCTCTCCGCAAAGTTCTCCGCCGAAATATTCCGAGCACCCGGACGAGCCGCACTCATCGCATCGCAAATCTTAATAATCACTGCCTCTGGCGTAGTTGGTTCAATATCATCGTGGTGTGCCGCAATCGCGTGAACCACCGGCTCCGGCATACCATATTTCTTCGCCAGCTCCGCACCAATCTCAGCATGCTTCCCCTCAATTTTATGCGTCACCGCCTTACCAATATCATGCATCAAAGCCGCCGTCTTGGCTATTCTTTTATCTGCCCCAATTTCCTCTGCAATCATCCCCGCTACATGTGCCATCTCAATCGAATGGAGTAGCACATTTTGCCCATACGAAGTTCGGAATTTAAGCTCACCAAGAAGATGTACCAACTCGCGCGGAATCCCAACCAATCCTACTTCCCGCACCGCATCTTCACCAGCTCGCACTACTTCCTTTTCAATTTCTTTTTCACCTTTCGCCACTGCTTCTTCAATCGACGCCGGATTTACCCGACCATCTTTCATTAAACGCTCCAAAGCATAGCGAGCAACCTGCCGACGAATCGGGTCAAAGGAAGATAGCACCACCATACCAGGCGTATCATCGACTAAAATATCTACACCAGTCGCCCGCTGAAGAGCCTGAATATTGCGTCCTTCCTTACCAATAATCCGCCCCTTCATATCATCATCTGGAAGCCTAAGTGCCGTCACAGTTCTATCCGCCGTTACCTCAGAAGACATCCTTTCCATCGCAGTCAGAAGTATCGCCTGTGCCGTTTCATCCACATCGTGTTTAATTTCCTTCTGCTCTTTTACTACCAAATTCACGAGATCCTGTTTGATGTCGTTTTCAGTCATTTTCATCAACTTATCCCGCGCTTCTGTCTTAGACAAACCAGCAATTTTCTCCAACTTCTCGTGCTGCTTATTCCGAATCTCTCTCACCTCATTTTTAAGGTCTTCCAGCTCTTTCTCCTCATTCGCCAACTTTTCAGTCTTTTTCTCAAGCTGATCAAGTTTACTATCCAGAGTAGCCTCCCGTTCATTCAGACGATTCTCGGTCTTCTTCCACTCTTTGCGACGCTCATTTTCTTCTGCTTGGTTTTTCTCAGTAATCGAAGAAGCTTCTTTGCGTGCTGTTAGCACAATCTCAGACGCCTCTCTCTTAGCCTTTCGCACCAAATCGTCAGCTTTGTCCTTCCCACCATTTTCATTATGCTTATTGTAAGCAAAAATCCCCCCCGCCCCTGCCGCAAGGCCTACCACTGCGGCAACAATTGGGATTATAATCTCCATAAATTCCCTTTCTAATTGTTTTTGTCGATATTTTTCTCTATATCAACGGGTTAACAAATAACATCAATTTAATTAATTTCCATTATCTATTATATCATAATTTCGACAAAAAGCATAATTTCCGAATTAAAATCGCTAAGCGGATATTCGCATTTCTACTAAACCCGTAGAAACGTTGCGAACAACCAAATCCACCCCATTACAAGCCCTCTCCACTCGATGCGTCACCCATCCAGATGAATTTCTCACCACCAAAGAATTAGATAATAAACTCCCCTCCAAGTACGAACTCGATCCATCCGGCGCCCGATAAATCAAGCCATTACGAACTAGCATTTCTTCTAGTTTCCCCATATTACCTCCACGTTTATTTTTTTCATTTTACCCCCACCATTTTCAAAAAACAAGCATAAGCATTTCCCCTCCCCAAGCCAAATATTGTAAATATCACAACACCAGCGGGGGTGAGTGCTATGGATGGGCTAAATCTAGTGATGGAACCGGTAGTGGTGCTGGATATATGAATTCCTGTATCCATAGTGGCTCTAATGACTATACAGATGGTAACACAGTATGGTATAACTATGTAGCTGCTACAGCAGGCACTATTTTAGACAGTACTACCACTGCCGATAATACAAATATTGCTACTCAAAGCATTTGCCCAAAAGGATGGAGTTTACCATCCTGGGAACAATCAAAAAACAACACGGACATTCCATTATTCAATCCAATTTTGGGCGGGTATTACCTCAATGGTACGCTGTACAATGAATCTACGTACGCGTACTGGTGGGCTACAGATGCAGTTAGTAAAGCTGAACGTCATGATTTACGATACCGTATTGTTGATTCTGTTCCTACTTTAGCTACCACTTATAATGGGCGTATCGCTGGCTTCTACATCCGCTGTGTTAGTGAGGAAAAGGATGTATCAGACTTAACCTATATGCAGGATATGACACCGATTATGACAACGAGGGCTGCGTGGAACCTATGCCCAAAATAGGCTTGACCGTTTCCGGCTTCCACGCTAAAATGGACATAGGTGGCAACCATCTAGGAAGTTGCCTGTGATTGGTATTGTTACTGCTGTTCTTCAAGAACAACAGTAACTTTTTTGTTCTTAGGCCTGCGTACAAATCTAAAGTAAAACTCTATTTCCATACGTAATCTCCTTTCGTTTTTTGTTTTCACAAATTACTAACGGGAAAACTTTGGACCAAATTATTTACCTAGAACATAACCCGAATTCGCAGATTCCCGTTGAGAGACTTATGCGCCTTTACGGGCCCACCTATCTAGAACCTACTAATCCATTGAATCAAAAGTTACACCAACCACGCCACCTCTTATAGCACAGAGGTAGTATAAAATCAACCCCCCACCCTCTACTTATGCTTAATTCTAAACCGCCTAGGCTTATTATATCCATCCCTTGATACATTAGTGGATATAAAAAGACTAGACTTTAGGAGGCCTGGATACAGCGCACGTAGATCCCACTGCTGCGGCGGGCGTTGCGGGCATATAGGCTACTACCCTCGTAACGCAGGTAGTACCGTCCCGCATCATTATACGCAGTACCGCTCCACCAGTACCCGACGGTAGACTCACTGTTCAGCGTACCATTGATGTAATCCCCGCCCAGGACTGGGGAAAAGCTATTTACATACGCAGTACTACTAGATCCTCCACTTAGACTGTCTATCTGTGTTTTGGCAGGCAATGTCCAGCCTTTGGG
>JAFWKW010000008.1 GCA_017514125.1 Candidatus Saccharimonadota bacterium | reverse complement strand
TTCGTCGTTCTGGCGGTGGTCAGGAGATCGAAATGGCGCTTGGATTTTCACATCCAGTGAAATATAAAGCACCAGAAGGCGTACAACTTGCTACTAATAAAATGGAAATCACAGTTTCTGGGATTGACAAGCAAAAGGTTGGCCAGGTTGCCGCTGAAATCCGTAGTTTGAAGAAGCCTGAACCATATAAGGGTAAAGGTATAAAGTATGTGGATGAGGTAATTATCCGCAAGGCTGGAAAGGCAGGTAAGAAATAATGAATAAGGTAATGAGAAAAGCTCGCACACGTGCTAAGATTCACGGAACGAGTGAAAGACCAAGACTCGCTGTTCATTTTTCAAATCTACATATTACAGCGCAGATTATTGATGACGACAAGAAGACCACTCTAGCTTATGCTACCACTAAAGGTGCTAGAATGACTGGCACTAAGACCGAAAAGGCTGCTAAGATTGGCGCGGAAATCGCCAAGAAGGCAAAAGCCGCTAAAGTCTCTAAGGTAGTATTTGACAGAGGCGCAAAATTATATGCAGGCCGGATGAACGCTCTCGCGGAGGCCGCCCGCAAGGAAGGATTGGAGTTCTAAATGGCAGAAGAAAATACTAACAAAGCTCCTAGAGTAATCAATAAATCTGGTACTCTAAAGATGGAAGATAGAGTAGCTGCTACCAAGCAGACTCGCGATATTTCTGGTAAGAAAATGGATCGTAAAGGTCGTCGTGATAGAGTAAAGGCAGAAACCGGGCCGAAAGAATTTGACGAAATCACGATTGCGATCGATCGGGTTTCTCGTACGGTGGCAGGTGGTCGTAGAATGAGATTCAAGGCATTGGTTGCGATTGGTAATCACAAAAATAAAGTTGGCATTGGCGTAGCGAAGGGTAATGACGTAACTACCGCTGTAAATAAGGCTACTTCCAAGGCTAAGAAGACGATGATTACCTTTAATATGGATGGTGAAACGATTTGTCACGAAACCCGTACTAAGGTGACTGGCGCAGACGTTCTAATGAAGCCGGCTGCTCCTGGTACTGGGATTATTGCTGGCGGTACGGTTCGTTCGATTATGGGTCTAACTGGAGTGAAAAATTTGATTTCGAAATCTCTAGGTAGCACCAACAAAGTAAACATCGCTTATGCGGTAATTGAAGGCTTAAAGGCGCAAGTACCTAGAAGTGAGTGGGTAGGTAATGAAGGCAAAGCTCCTAAGGCTACTACTCGGAAAACTGAGGATAAGAAAGCTGAAGTAAAAGAGAAGGTTGAGGCTAAGAAAGCTGAAGTAAAGGAAAAGGTGGAAGCCAAAAAGGCTGAAGTGAAGGAAAAGGTGGAAGCCAAAAAGGCTGAAGTGAAGAAAAAAGCTGAAACCAAGAAAAAAGAGATAAAAGAGAAGGTGGCCGCCAAAAAGCCTGTAAAGAAGGAGGCTAAGTAATGAAATACAATGATTTGAATGTTTCGAAAAATACTAGACCGAGCCGTAAGGGGCGTGGTATTTCGGCTGGACAGGGTAAGACTGCGGGTCGTGGTACTAAAGGTCAGAAAGCCCGTACTGGCCATTCCAAGATGCCGGCTGGATTTATGGGCGGTCAGCGTGCGATTATGCAAGCTGTGCCAAAGCTTAAAGGTTTTAAATCTTTCCATCCGAAAGCTGAAGTGGTCTATACTGATAGATTGAATGAACTTTCTGGCAAGGTAGACAACTTAGTTTTGGCAGAGAAGGAATTGATTTCTTCACCTTATGTAAAGGTAAAAGTGATTACTAGAGGTGAGCTCAAGGCTAAGATCGAGCTTGAAACTCAGTTTGCTTCAAAAACAGCTATTTCTGCAATTGAAAAGGCCGGAGGTTCTTTCAAAAAAGTAGCTATTCTGAAACATCCTTCTAAAAAAGAAGATAAATAAAAAAAGACCCCTTCAGGGGGTCTTTTTTGTGGTATAATATATCTTGTTAAGTGGAGTTTTTATGGAAGAAAAAGAATTGAAGACTAGTAAAGGTCAAAGGATTGCAATCGCATTGATTGCGATTATTATGTTAGGGTCGATTATCGCCTCTTATGCGGCGATTATTGTGGGGAACAGCAGTAGTGCTACCTCGTCTAATAGTGGTTTAAGTGCGGAAAGATTGGCCTATTATCAGGATCAATATTCAGAACAAGTAAAGAAATTTAAGGAAGTTTCGGCGGATGATTTTGCGAAATTCTCGCCTTATCTATCAGAGGTGAAAGCATACAATGAAACTAACGCGAATAGCGGTGGGGTACAGATTAGGGATTTGGCAGTAGGTACAGGGAGAGCTTTGGCGAGTGATGATGGGGATTATTTGGCCTATTATGTGGGTTGGTGTGCGGATGAAAAGATTTTTGATTCATCGCTCGATAGCGATTCTAAGCCGACGGCGTTTGCCAAAGCCCTTGACGTGTCGACAGGGATGATTGAGGGGTGGTATCAGGGGATGAGCGGGTTGAAACTAGGAGGAATTAGGGAGTTTACGATTCCGGGGGAATTGGCTTATGGTGATAAGATGGAGATTTGTGGGGGGTATAATAAACCCCTGAAGTTTTTGGTGATGGCGGTGGCGGCGGAAGATCCTTTGAAAACCGTGGCGGCCGATCTTGATGTAATGTATCTTGAATTACAGTATGCCAATGCTGGGATTGATTACGAGAAAGAATATGCGGCTGCGTCAAAGGAGTAAATCTTGACATTTTAACATAAGTGTGATATAATGAGGGTATAGGTTGTGTAACTGGGGTGGGTGGTTATCCTACCTCGTAACAGATTCATTTCACAAGGGGGTGAAAGAATGAACGATTATTATCACGCTATACAGTTTACTTTTAACATATGGTATGTAATATTGCCATTTGGAATGTTTGCTATGGGCATTTTAGGGTCAAGGAGGTATTACCTTAATTCTGAAAGGATCAAGAAGAGGGGTAATGTATTCTCGGCTATCATTTACATTGTAGCAATACTTTTAGAAGTATTGTTGGTGATGTTGGTGATAAAGGAGAGTTCTCTTGGTGTAATCCAGTTTTTTGCCAACAATTTGGCTAAAGAGGATGATCCTTTATATGCTTTAATTGTGGCGGCGATTTCACAGGGGGCTTTGTTTGTGTTTTTCTATTGGCTGCTGATTACTTCGGCCAAGATTGGTGCCTATGCTAAATTGGGTTATCTGACAGAAAAGCGCCACGAGGCGTCTAACGAAAAGTAACTGTTATTATCCCCGGATGAAAATCCGGGGATTTAAAATGCATAAAAAATGTTGCAAAACAAAAATTTTTATGCTAATATGTAGGTATGAAGGTCAAACATATTATAACAACAGGTGGAATTATAATCGGGGGACTGGCAGCGACTAGCGGTGCGAGTGCGATAGTCACTTATAAAGATAGTGCAGATGTACAGTTTACGTTTTCGTCGACATTGTCAATGACTTTGTCAGCGGATGGGTTTACTATCGATAATTTGACGCCGGGGACGTCTGATATCAGTAACGCTGTGACTGCTACAGTGTCTACCAATAATCCAGGCGGTTATTTGTTATCGGCTACGGTGGGTAACAGTACTTATAATACTACGGATTTGGTATCGACTAGTGGTCAAAGATTCGCAATGGTAGGATCTGGCGGGTCACTTTCTGGTGGTACTTGGGGCTATACGCTTGATAACGGCGTTACTTATGGGGCACTCAGTAATATCACCCCTACCGTATTGAACACAGTGAGCACAGCGGTGACTGACAGTACTACTACGATGAAGATTGGTGCTTATGCTACTTCTGAGCAGCGCTCTGGTACTTATAACAACGTAGTAAACTTCTCGGTGGTTTCTAATGTAGCTACACATACTGTAGAGGTGGCTGCTGGTTCGAATGTGGCTTCAGTAACACAGAGCGGTACGAGTCCTTATAATTATGCTGAAGGTGCTGAAGTTGATATTACGGCTACCTGTAATTCTGGATTTACCTTTGCTAACTGGGCTAAGTCGGGTGATTATGGGGTGATTGCCAATCCGAATGCTGCCTCTACTACTTATACTGTAGGTGCCGGCAATACGACTTTGACGGCTTACTGTGTAAGCAGCTCGTAGACCAAAATATGTTTGACTAGATCACCGTTCCTTGAAGGGCGGTGATTTCTTCTTTTGATTATGTTATAATGTGAAATATGGAATCGACTTTTTTCTTTTATGACCTTGAAACCTCGGGACTTAGGCCGAGGGAAGATCGGATTATGCAGTTTGCGGGTCAGAGGACTACGCTGGATTTGGAGCCGATAGGAGAGCCGGTGAATATTTTGGTAAAAATGACTACTGATGCTTTACCATCGCCTGGAGCGATTAACGTAACAGGTATTACACCGCAAAGGACTTTAGAGGAAGGCATAACTGAGGTGGAATTTTGTCGGCAGGTGGTGGAAGAAATTTTTACCCCGGGGACTGTAGCTCTTGGTTATAATACCGTGAGGTTTGATGATGAATTTATGCGAGCGATTTTTTGGCGGAATTTTCAAGATCCGTATGAGTGGGAATGGAAAGATGGTCGGTCGCGCTGGGATATGCTTGATGTGGTGAGAATAACTAGAGCGCTTCGGCCTGAGGGGATAGAATGGCCGTTTAGCCCGGAGGGAAAGCCGACCAATCGTTTGGAACTTCTGACTAAGATGAATGGACTTTCACACGAGCACGCGCACGATGCGCTTTCGGATGTCTATGCGACGATTGCGGTGGCTACTTTGATTCGTGATAAACAGCCGGATCTTTTTAAATTTTTGTTTGCGATGAGAAATAAGAGGAATGTGGCGAAGCTCGTGAATCTAGAAAATCCCCAGCCTTTTGTGTATACTTCGGGGAGGTATTCGAATGAATTTAATAAAACTACGGTAGTAATACCGATTGCAGAGTCTAGGAATAGAAATGTGCTAGTATATGACCTGCGATACAATTTGGAAGAAAATTTAGAACGAGAAAATTTTTATCCGATTGTAAAGGAATTATGCCTTAACAAATGTCCGGCGGTGGCGCCAATTAGTGTCCTTGATAAACATGATGGATGGGAGAAGATTGGTCTTTCAAAAGAGATAGTAGAAGAAAATTTAAAGAGCCTAAGAGAGCATCCGGAATTTATCGATCAGATAAAAGCGGAAAATGAAAAGGCGCCTGAATTCCCTCCAGTAGAAGAGCCGGAGGCAGCGATTTATGAAGGATTTTTGAATGATAGTGATAGGATAAAGGTGGCAGCAGTGAGGAATGCGGATGAAAATAGGCTAACGGACTTTCATCCGGATTTCGATGACGAGCGGCTGCCGGAGCTTTTGCTTCATTATAAGGGTAGAAACTTCCCTAGGACTTTGTCGGAGTACGAAAATGAAGAATGGGAAAAATATCGTTTGGAAAGAATCAAAAAACAATCGCAAAAGTTTTTGGAAGAATTAGAAATAGTAAAAGACGATTTTGTGAAGGAAGAGCTAAGGCTATATTTTGAGTCATTGATTTGAATTTTTTATAACGGTTATGTTATAATTTTATTATGGATAATAATAAAGTGATGATTGTGGGTACTGGTAATGTTGGTGCTAGTATTGCTTTTGCCATCTTGAATCAGCGGACGGCAGTAAATGAAATAGTTTTGACGGATATTGTGGCTGAGGATGCGGAAGGTGAAGCGATGGACCTTTTAGATGCGCTAGCGGTGGCGCCGAGTTATGTGAAAATTAGCAATGGGACGTACAGGGATGCAAGAGATTGTGACGTAGTGGTGATTACGGCAGGAGCGGCGCAGAAACCGGGTGAAACTAGATTGGAGCTTCTTAATAAGAACGCGGGGATTCTCCAGGGCATGATAAAAGAAATTATGGATAGCGGATTCGATGGGATTTTCTTAGTTGTAACTAATCCAATGGACGTGATGACGTATTTTGCTTTGAAATTTTCGGGGCTTCCTACAGAGAGAGTGATTGGCTCTGGTACGGTACTTGATTCGGCAAGACTCCGGCAGAGAGTAGCTGGTTATTTGAATATAAACCCAAAGTCAGTCCACGCTTATCAGGTGGGGGAGCACGGTGATTCGGAGCTCTCTCTGTGGTCGCTTGCAGAGGTGGGTGGACAGAAAGTGACGGAACTTTTGCCAAAAGAAACTCTTGATGGGATTTCGGATTTTGTCAAGAACGAAGCCTATGAGATTATCAACAAGAAGGGTGCGACTTATTATGGGATTGCTGCTTCGGTGGTGATGATTCTTGATTCGATTTTTAATGATGAAATGAGGGTCCTTCCAGTGTCGTCGTTTGACAATTTTTCGGGAACTTGTTTTGGTTGGCCGACAGTGGTAGGGAGAGCGGGGGTAATTAGAAGGTTGGATCTGAAAATTTCTGAAAAAGAAGGGATAGATTTACAAAAGTCAATCAATGTTCTAAATGAGGCAATAACTTCGGTCAAAATTTAAGTTTGAAAAACTTGAAAAAAGAGGTATAATAGATTTAAGCAAAAGTAGAATTAACTAAATTAAAGGAAAAATATGGATCCATCAAATAATACATCAGCAGAACCAAATGCGGCGACTCAAGGCGCTCAAGCGCCAGTTGAGCCGGCGACTACATCAGGGACCCCAGCAACCTCAGCACCTGAACCTACTCCAACTGTGTCTGATGCTCCAGCAACTTCGGCGGCTTCAGCGGGGCCGACGGTCTCAACTGCCTCGACGGCACCAGCGGCTCCGGTGGTAGCTCCGGTAAACGCCGATGTGGCGAATGCGGCACTTAATCCTCCAGTAAATCCAGTGGTGGCTCCAGCTGCTCCTCAGGGTAGTGGGGCGCCAGCATCTGATGCGACGGCTGGTGGAACAATGTCGATGAACCAGATGTTTCAAGCTCAGCCTGCGACAAAGGCGGATGTATTTGCAGAAACTACAGCTATTGCGGTTCCGGAAGGGCCGAAAGCTCCGGATCCAGTAGAAGAAGAATTAAAAGCTCCGCTAAAAGCAGCTGGTCCGGTACCAGGTTCGATTGGTAGTGCAGTGTCGGTGCCAGCAGAAGGTGGTGCGACGCCAAATGGTGCTCCGGCGGTAGAGCCGGCAGTGAATCCAATGACAGCTACTCCAGAAGCTCCGGTTTCTGCTAATCCTGCTCCGGTAAATCCTGCGCCTGCTGGTGCGGCTCCGGCTAACCCAGTTGATCCAACTAACCCAATGGCGGCTAATTCAGCTGCTCCAACAGCTAAGAAACCTTCGATTTTTGACAAATTAACTACTAAGACCAAGATGAATAAGAAAACCTTAATTATCCTATGTGTCGTGGCTGGTGTAGTTTTGGTAGCATTGATTGTGGTATTGATTCTGGTGGCGACTGGCGCGATTTAGTACAACTTGAAAAACTTTCTTAATTATTGTAGAATATAGATATGAGTGAAAAAATCTATATTACAACGGCGATTCCGTATGTAAATGGAGTCCCGCATGTGGGGCATGCGATGGATTATCTTTTGGCGGATGTTTGTGGTAGATATTATGAGTCGATTGGCGATACGGTCAGAATTCAAGCTGGTACGGACGAACATGGTAATAAGATTTTTCAAAAAGCTAAAGAGCTTGGGCTCCCAACTCAAGAATACGTAGATAAAAACGCTAAGAAATTTCAGGATTTTATTTCTAGACTTGGTGTAGAATATACGGATTTTGTGCGAACGACTGATCCTAAGCACGAAAAAAGAGTTCAGGAAATTTGGACTCGAATGAAAGATTATATTTATCTTTCTAAATATGAAGGTTGGTATTGTACGGGGTGTGAGAGATTTATCACAGATAAGGAATATGAGGAAAATAATGGGGTTTGTCCAGATCATCAGAAATCTTATGAAAAATTAGTGGAAGAGAACTATTATTTTAGGATTTCGGATTTTAAGGAAAGAATTAGAAAAGCGATTCTTTCTCGTGAGATGTTGATTTTGCCAGAATTCAGAGAAAAGGAAATTCTGAGGCTACTTGATGAATCGCCGGATGTGTCGATTTCAAGACCAAGGGAACAATTAACTTGGGGCGTGCCGGTGCCGGGGGACGATACTCAGGTGATGTATGTGTGGATTGACGCGCTGTCTAATTATATTACAGTGCTTGGTTACCCAGAAAAAGATATTTCGGACTTTTGGCCGGCGTGTGCGCAGTTCGTAGGTAAAGATATTTTGAGGTTTCATGCGATTATCTGGCCAGCAATGCTGTTAGCGCTTGGTTTGCCACTTCCTAAAACTTTGGTATCGCATGGAATGGTACTATCAAACGGACAAAAGATGTCGAAATCAATTGGTAATGTAATTGATCCGATTGAGGTTTTGGATAAACACGGGACGGATGCTTTTCGATACTTTTTCCTTCGTCATATTGATACCTTTGCCGATTCAGATTATACTTCAGAGAAATTTGAGGATGCCTATAACAATGAATTGGCCAACGACCTTGGCAATCTTGTACAAAGGCTTGCGACGATGTGTTCTAAAAACAATTTTATGTTTGATGATGAACCAGCAATTGTTTTTCCGGATGAGTATAGTGAGCTAATGAATGAATTTAAGTTTAAAGAAGCTTTTGATTTTGTTTGGACAAAAGTACAGGCGGCAAACAAAAAAATCGATGACAAAAAACCGTGGATACTAGCAAAAGAGAATAGACTTGATGAATTAGATGAAGTTTTGACAGAGTTAGTTTTGGATTTAAAGGTGGTTTCGCAGATGCTGCTGCCGTTTCTACCAGAAACCGCCAACAAGATTATAGAAGTTTTTGCTGGTAAAATTGAACCGCCAAAAGAACCATTGTTTCCTAAAAAATAAGGCGACTAAAGTCGCCTTATTTTTTAGGTATGCGCTTACTCTTCGCAGGAGAGTTTGGCCATAAAATCGGATAGGTAGAAACCGATGACACCGCCGATCATTGGTAGGATTGCGTAGACTGAGAGGGCTTGGCAGATGCCACCAAAGATTTCGCCAAAGTTTTCACCGGAAGTCGGGAAAATTTGGAACATCAAAGCCGAAGCTGGGTTGACAATGAAGTTGTTGCTAAGGCTTAGGAATGCTGCTGAGATGACGTAAGATACTACCATCACAAAAGCAAATCCACCAGCAACTACTGCTGCGAAAGTGAAGACACTGCGTTTGTACTTAACGGCACGAGCGTAGAAGAATGCTACAATGATAGCTGCCAAAAATTCGATAGCGGCAACGATACCGAAGTTACCTTCGGCGATTTCGGACATAGTTGGTACGGCGTAGGCGGTATCGCCACCAGCTAGGTGGAACGAATTGAAGATGAGCCAGCCGAGCCAAGCGCCGATTACCTCAGCGATGATGTACATAACGCCACGAATTACCGACATACGGCGAGTAGCCATCATGCCAGCGGTAATGATTGGGTTAAGGCAGGCACCGGAAATTGCGTATACGCCTACAAAGATGGCGATTACTGCAAATGAGTAAGTAGCGATGCTCGATAGGCCCATAAGGGATAGAGCAAATAATAGTAAAGTAATTAAACAAGTACCGATAATTTCCCCAAGTAAAGACCCGTAGAATTTAGGATTCTTGAAGATAGTAAGAATGCTTTCTTTTTCTTCGTATTTTTTGGCGAAGAAACCACAAAAACAAGACTTTTTCTCTTCTGGCTTACTTGCGATTACTTCGGTTTTTGGAGCTTCGGGAACGGACTTTGCGGTAGTCGTGGAAGCAGTTTTTGGTTTGGTCGTCTTCGCTTTAGATTTCGTGGATGACGACTTTGGCTTTTTAGTTGCCATTATTCCTCCTCTATATTTAATATTTAGCTTTATTATATCACAGAAAATCTAAAAAATGTGTGCTATAATAAAAAAATAACTTATTTAGGAAAGAAATATGGGTATCATTGTAAATAAAGAAGACAATAAAAATAATGATCTGGAACGTCGGATCACGGCGGATCTTCGGGCAAAAGCGGTGGAGGCGGCGCCAGATTCGGAAGTGACGGATTTTGTAGGCGACGCGGATTATGTTAGGGATACAAAGAGGACTGGGCGATTTGCTTGGGTGTGGATAGTCTTGGTAGTACTTGCGATAATTTCTTTAGTGGTAATTCTGACACCGGCTTCACGCGGGTAAATTTGCGGGTTTAATTATACGTTTTTAGCATAAATAGTATATAATAATATATATGGACGATAAACTTTCTGCGAATGACCCGTATCGGCAGATGGAGACTGGTGAAGAGGGGATTCAACCTGATTTTTTGAAGGGTAAGGTCGGCGAAACGGCGCAAGGGGTTTTGGGCGCTGCTGAGCAGGTGGCAGGTGCGGTGATGGCAGCGAAGGGGGGCGGTAAAGTCGGTGGTAAGGCTGCGGCTGGTAAAGGCGGTTCTCAGAGCGGTGGTGGCGCTGCTGGTTTGGCAGGCGATAAGACGGGTGCTAAGCAAGGCTTTGAAAATGGTTTGAAATCTGGTGGTTCGCTAGCGGAAAAGGCGGAGGCGAATGAAAAATCTTCCGGTTCTCTATATTCTGGTAGAGGTGGGGGGCATGAGTCTAACGTGAAAGGGGAAAAGGGAGAAAAAGAGCCATCTTTGAAGATGCCGACGAGTTTTAAGATGATGGCGCCGATTTTGTTGATTTTTTTGGGTGTGTTTGGAATTATGGCGCTTATTATAGCGCTTCCGGTGATGATGATTGGAGCGATTGACTATAATTTGCAGAAGGCTTTGGGATTTGTGGGTACTATTGGGATCTTGGAAGAACAAGGTGGGCACGTGACGGCGGAACTCGCTAAGAGCGGGGAATTTCCGAGCAAGTATTCTTCAGATTTGGCCGCTAATGGGCTGGATGTGGGGCAGGTAACGGCAAATGGGGATTTTATCAAGACGGACACTTATATTGCTAATATTGAAGAGAGAAATGATTTAGTGGCGGCGGCAAGTGGCTTTTCCTATTCTTCTGGTGAAGAGGGCGAGTTGGCGCTCTTATACGATGGGAAGGTGATTAGGGCGGATGATTTTGTAGCGGCGATAGAATCAGATCCAAAGCTCTATGCGGCTTATTCGAAATCAGCGGATATTGCAGTGAAGTATTATTATGGTAAGGACGTTTCAAAAGTTTATAAGGATATGAAACTTTCTAGAGGTAGTTTTAATGATTGGGAGGCGACTGGTGACTATAAGACGGATGAGGAAAGCTTTAATGAGATAATGGAGAAAGTATTAGACGGTAGTACAGAAACTGAGTTGAATTTGGGTGGAGTGCAGGATGATCTTAAGCCATATCATGGAGTTAGTGTGGTGGGCTGTTGGTTGAGCGCGCTTTGGGGAGGGGATTGTAACAAAAGTGGGACTTATATAGATACCGTTTCGGAAAAGACGGATGCTAGTAGTATTACTAACGGGATTGCGGATAAAACCAAGAAATATATTGAAGACTGGGAGTTAACTACATGTGAACGAGACGTGTTTGACGCAGAAGGTAAGAAAACAGGAACAGAAGAATATGCTTGCCAAAAACCAAAGTATGACAATGATCAGACTAAGCGGGCGGCAGAGCTTCTAAATACTGCAGTGTCGGCTAAAGAGCCTTATATTGCCTCGAGGGCCTTTATGGGGGTGGAAGAGCCAATTCAGAGAGCTAGGATTGGCGATAATGGGCCGGTGAATCAGCTAATGAATACACTTAGTAAGCCTACTAGCGTGTCTTATAAAGATGTGGCTACAGGTGATAATGTAACAAGAAAAGTTTCGATTTTTGAGACAGTTAATTTCCAGGCGGCAGTAGGGGAGAAACCGTATTCGACAGATGAGGCGGCGAGCTTTGCGAGAGACAGGGTACTTCAAGTGACTGGCCAAGCAGACGAAGACATTATTAAAAATACCACGGTATCTTCTAATGGATTAAAAAAATCAACTACAGCGGTCAGAAATGGCACTGGAGATTCGGCTGACAAAGATACGATTTCTGAATCTAACGATAGTATTTCGATGGCGATCACCAAGAAGAACTCGGAGCTATTTGAGAGCATAGTCGGGGCTAATCGAATTGTAGAAGGTGGCTCTTTCCTCTCGAATAATATCAATAAAAAAGTAATTGGAGCAGCACCTTCAGATGCTGGGACGGTGGCATCTTATCAAACGGAATTAAATAAGGTGATAGCTAGAAAAGAAGAAGCAGAGCGGGCGTCACTGAGTCCTTTTGACATTTCTTCACCAAATACTTTTTTGGGTAGTATAGTGCATAATTTGGCTACGGCTATGGTGGGTGCGTATGGTTCCGGATCTACTTCGATATTTTCTACGATACAAGCAGCGGGGAATGTAACTGGTGATGCGGTGGCGAATTTAACTGGCACGGCATCAGCGGAAAGTGCCAATCAACAATTTACGAGCCTTAGCCCATCGTATTGTGAAACTGTGAACGTGATTAAGGTGGAGGGAGACCTTTATTGTACGTCTCATAATACAGTAAGTACAGAGTATATGGATTACACAATGAGCAAATGGAAAGGGTCGGCGATAGGCTCTTCGATTGATGATGATGGAAAAATCAAGGAAGATAGTGAACTCGAAAAATTTTTGGTTATGGGAATGGATAGAGAATCAACGGTGGGTACAAAAAATGCTGAGGTCTGTAAAGCATATTCGGATTTCAACGCTAATGCTTTTACAGCTATAACCCATTTCTTTCGGGATATAATTGGAACATATGAGGTTTGCGACGAAACTGAAGTGGATGAAAAGATAGCACTTGGTACGGAGTATAGTTTTACGAATGGGCATAATGGTAATCTAGGGCTTTATTCTGGTTATATGTTGTACAATGAAGTTCGTTCTTTGCTAACTGATGAGGATAGTGCTGTGGCGTTAGCACGGGATAGATATTATTCCAAGCATCCGCGTGACGATTCGGAAGCAGGCGAGATTGCGAGGATTTCTGGTATGACCAAGGCGGAGGCTGAAATTGCGCTGGCTTACTCAGATTATTTGACATATATCGCTAGTTATGATGCTTCGGATAGATATAGTTTTGGCGAGCTTGATCTTGGTATAGAAAAACCAATTTTGGTTGCCCATAGAGATACGGTGATGGAGAATCTTTATGCTTGGCACAGAGAAGAAATTGAATATAAAGATGCTCGGAATAGAGAAGTCGCCACGGCTTAGGTTTTGTGGTATAATATATAAATATGGATGAGATTGCTAAGCTTAAAGGTGAACTTAAAAAACTCAATGCTGAGTATACTAAGATTAAAGATTTGCCTCCGGAGAAAAGGGGGGAATTTGGGCGAGATTTGAATGCTAAGAAAATGGCGATTCTTGACCAGATTATGAAGGCGGAGGAAGCGCAGTTTGATGCGGAGGTGAAGTCTCTCGATATTACAGCGCCGTGCGCTCCTAACGAAAAGCTACCAGAACTTTATCCAGTGACAATGGGGTCGAGGCACCCTCTGATGGTGGAGCTTGACCGCGTGGTGGGAATTTATCAGATGATGGGGTTTGACGCAGTGGAGAGTAGACAGCTTGATGATGAATACCATATGTTTGATTCTTTGAATTTTGCAAAGGAACATCCAGCGAGAGACGGTTATGATACTTTTAGGACTGAAGAGGGGTTAATCCCGCCGGCGCATACTTCTACGATGCAAAATCGAGTTTTGAAACAGTTTAAGTCACGTCTTGATGAAGGCAGAGAAATTGCCGTGGTAGTACCGGGCAGGGTTTATCGCAATGAGGACGTAGATGCCACGCACGAACATACTTTTTATCAGTGTGAGGGGGTGTATGTGTCACGCGATTGTACGATGGGACAGATGCTAGGGATTTTGAGAGAATTCTTTGAAAAATACTATGAGCAAAAGTTGAATATTCGGACGCAACCGGGGTATTTTCCATTTACGGAGCCGTCACTTGAATTTATGATTGAAAAGCCAAAGTCACTTGGTGGCAAGAAAGGTGATTTTCTAGAAATGCTAGGTTGTGGAATGATCCATCCAAATGTTTTAAAGATGGCAGGGATTGATCCGAATGAATATCACGGTTTTGCTTGGGGTGGTGGGATTGATCGGTTGGTAATGCTGCGCTATGGTCTTTTAGATGTGCGTTATTTTGAGTCAGGGAATCTGAACTTTTTAAGGAATTTTAGGTAGGAGGAAAAGATGTTAATTTCGTTAAACTGGATAAAAAAATATGTAGATGTAAAGATTTCGGATGAAGAGTTGATTTCTTTAATTGGTGCTAGGTTAGTAGAGGTAGAGGGGGTGATTGATGAAACCGAGAAGTATAATAATATATATGTGGTGAGGGTAGCTTCAGCTTCTAAAATACCTGACACGCATTTGACACTTTGTCAAATTGATGTTGGTCAAAAAGAGTTGATACAAGTGGTTTGTGGGGCGCCAAATGTACGTGAGGGGATGCTGGCGGTTTGGATTGCGCCAGGAGCAATGGTACCGGCATCGATTCATGAAGATTCGCCGTTTATTATTGGCAAACGCAAGATGCTAAATAAATATGAGTCAAATGGGATGCTTGCGGGAGCGGATGAACTAGATTTTGGGGATGACCATTCAGGGATTGTAGAAATTGATCCGGAGATGGCGCGCCCTGGGGATCTTCTGAAAGATGTGTTTGAACTTTCGGATAAAATTCTTGATATTGAGAATAAATCACTGACACATCGGCCGGATACTTTTGGGGTGATTGGGTTTTCGCGTGAGGTAGCGGGGATCCTCGGCCAAAGTTTTGACTTTGAATACCAAGATACTACTTTGGAACCAACTGGTAATTTAAGTGTATCGGTAATTGATAAGAATATTTGCAACAGATATACCGCAGTAGTTCTTAAAAAACACGGAGAAATCAAGAAAAAATATCTGTCGTGGGTAGACACGATGCTTTCTCGGTCTGGGATGAAACCAATTGACCCGATTGTAGATGTAACTAATTATTTGATGCTTCTCACGGGGCAACCGTTACACGCCTTTGACTATGATAAATTTTTGGCGGTAGGTGGAACAGATGAGCCAGAAATTGTAGTAAGGCTAGCGCGGAAGGGCGAGAAGTTGCTACTTTTAGATGAGACGGAAATAGACTTGAACGAGAACGATATCGTGATTTGTAGTGGTAAGGTGCCGGTGGCGCTCGCTGGTGCGATGGGCGGTAAGTCTACTATGATAGATGAAAATACGAAGAATATTATAATTGAGTCAGCCACGTTTTCTCTTTATAATTTGCGCAAGACTCAGATGGCGCACGGGATTTTTTCGGAAGCGATTACGAGATTCACCAAGGGTCAACCGTCTTATCAATGCCTTAAAGTGGCGCAAGCGGCTTCTGAAATGTTAAAGGAGGGTTTTGAAGTTTCAAGTGTGGCGGATACTTTTAAGGGGCTAGAAACGCCGATTACGATAGAGGTATCGGTAGAGGAAATTAACGGACTACTTGGTACGACTTACGATAAGAGACTGATTATAAAAATTCTTACAAATGTAGGATTTGGAGTTGAATCAAGAAATAATAAACTAAGAATTATCGTGCCGGTTTGGCGAACGGACATTCACATTAAAGAGGATATTATCGAAGAGGTGGGAAGGTTACTTGGGTATGATAATATTGAGCCAGTGTTGCCGTTACACGGGACAGCGGAGAAAAATATTAACTTTGTTTTAAAGACTAAGGTGCGAGATATTTTGTCATCTTTTGGCGCGAACGAAGTTTTGACCTATAGTTTTGTAAGCGGAAAATTACTAGAAAAGGCAGGTCTAGATGCTAAAAATTCTTATAAGATAGTAAATTCGATTTCGCCGGAGCTCCAATTGATTCGTCAGACGATTGTACCGAGTTTGCTTGAAAAGGCTTATATTAATCAAAAATTGCCGGTAGATAAATTTGCGATGTTTGAGATCAATAAAGTTTATCAAAAGTCTGAGGGAGTGGACGCTGAAAAGGTGCCAGTAGAAAGAATGAGGTTAGGGTTTGTCTTAGCGGAGCGGAAAAATCAAGGGACGGCCTATTATGTAGCGAAGAACTACGTAGAAAAATTACTTGAGGACTTAAATATAGCAGTAGAACTTAAACCACTTGAGAGTGATTTGCCGGAAACTTTGCCGTTTGAAAAGAAACGAAGCGCGGAAATTTTGGTAAATGGAGAAACGATTGGGGTAGTGGGGGAGTTTAAAAACTCGGTGAGGCGGAATTTTAAGTTGGGCGATTTCTTGGCTGGGTTTGAACTTGATTTTGAAAAATTGGTAGAATATTATCAATCAACTAAAGATGTAGACGTAAGACCGGTAGTGGAAAAACGAGATTTAACGGTTGATACTGATAAGACTTATGGTGAAGTAGTAAATAAAATAACGGAAATTTTGGATAAAAATAATTTGACGGCTGAGATTACGCCGCTTGCGATTTATCAACCGGAAGAAATTAAACATATTTCGGTACATCTAGAATTTAAGCAAAAAATTGATGATAAAGTGATGCGAGAACTTGAATCGATAAAATGATTATGCTAAAATAGTAGTATGATTTTGCTCGATTCGGTCACGAAACGGTATTCTGGTGATGCGGAGCCAGCGCTTGACAATGTATCGCTACATATTGAGCCAAATGAATTTGTCTTTTTGGTGGGCAAATCTGGTGCGGGTAAATCCACTTTGATTAAAATGTTGACGAAGGAGGAAACTCCTGATTCGGGAAAGATTATCGTAGGCGGGATTGACCTTGACTATGTAAAGAAGCGTCACGTGCCGGGTTATCGGAGAAGACTTGGGGTAGTGTTTCAGGATTTCAAACTTTTGCCTAGGCGGACGGTTTATGAAAACGTGGCTTTTGCACTTGAGATTATGGGGATGAGTAGTAAAGACATTAGGAAGACGGTGCCGAAAGTTTTGGAGTTGGTTGATCTCTTGGATCAAGCAAATAAATTCCCGGGGCAGTTGTCTGGTGGGCAGCAACAGAGAGTGTCGATTGCGAGAAGTGTGGCGAGGCAGCCAAAGATTTTGATTGCGGATGAGCCTACTGGTCAGCTTGATAAATTGACTACGGCGGAGATTATAGATCTTTTGTGTAAGATTAATGATTTTGGTACGACAATTTTGGTGACTACTCATAATGAAAATATTGTAAATAACCTACAAAAGCGGGTAGTGACGCTTAAAAAGGGTAGGATTGTTAATGATCAAAAGAACAACGGTATTTATAAACTAGATGAAACTCCAGTGCCAGAAAGGCCGGCGAGAATTTTACAGGCTCCGGGGCACGCTTTGAGACGACCATTGGCTTTTGAAAGACCAAGGATGGTGGTGCAGGCTCCAACAGCGAAGGAAGAAGATAAGATTGAAAAGGTGGAAGCAGTAAAAAAGCCAGAAAAGATAGAGACTAAAAAAGAAGTGAAGATGTCAAAGGCCTTGAAACCTGCAAAAGAGAAAAAGGAGGTTCTTAAGGCTGCAGCTAAAAAGCCGTCGGCTCCAAGAGTTAGAACTAAAACTATGCCAAGTATGACCGTACGTACAGCGCCGAAAAAAGTCAAAATAGCAAAAAGCAATGTGATTTAAGGGGAAATAAACGATGGGCAAAGATATAGATATTGACGACAAGAATTTGAAAAAGACTAGCAAACGCGGTCTTAAAATGATGCATAAAAGCAGATCCTATCATCCGGTGCGTAACGAAGGTAGGGTGGTGAAATATGGTGCCAAGGGCTTTCTTCGGAATTTTTGGCTGTCTAGTGCTGCGACAATTGTGATGTCGATTACGATGATTATTCTTTTCATTACAATCGTAGCGAGTGTGATTTTGACTAATACGGCGGAGATTATGCGAGATAAAATTGATATCACGGTTTATTTCAAGCCAAATACTTCAGATGAGGCTTTGGCGGAACTGACTAGAGTGATTTCGGAAGATCCTAACATAAAAACTGTGGCGGTTTCTAATTCTGAGGAAGAATACAATAAATTGATAGAAGAAAATGCTGACAGTGAAGAAATAACCGGTTTGATGGATGAAGAAATGCGGAATTTGATGATTTCAAAAATGCAGGCCACGATGCGGATTAAAGTTTATAATATTGACGATATTGAAAGTATAAAAAAGATTGTGGAGGAGAACCAGGTTTTTGTTGATAATATCGACGCGGAGTTGGCGCCGACTTATGATGTAAATCAGAAGGAAATTACGACGATTACTTCTTGGGCGCAGATTGCGAGAACTGGTGGGATAGTGCTTGCGGCAGTGTTTCTGATAATTTCGATTTTGATTGTGTTTTCGACAATTAGGATGGCGATTTTCTCAAGACGAGAAGAAATTTATATGATGAAATTGGTGGGGGCGGATAAAAGATTCATTAGAGGGCCTTTTATGGTGGAAGCGGAAATTTGTGGTTTAATTGCGGGGGTGATTGCGGCAGTGGTGAGCCATATCGGGTTTATGTTTTTGGCGCCTCAACTGGCGGATTATGGTATTAGTGTAGGGCGGATTTCGGAAGTGATGGATAGTAATAAGATAATTTTGGTTTATTTAGTGTTTATCGCGGCAGGAATATTTATTGGACGAATTTCGGCAACACTCGCGATTTCAAAATACCTACACAAGGCGTAAAGTATATGCTACAATAGAGTTATGGTAATGCTTAGAAGCGAAAACTTAATCTTAAAGAGAGTTTTTAGTTTTGTTTTTGTATTTACGTTCTTGGCTTTGGTTGTAGGGTTGGCGGTTAAAACAAGTGCGTATAATTGTAAACCTGGTGATACGGCTTGTGAGAGTGCTAAGGCTAATATGCAACAAAATAAAACCGAAGCTTATGAATATACTAAGAAAGCGGAGTCGGTGGGTGAGGCGGTCAAGCAGCTTGAGGCGGAGATTAACACTCTGAATGCGGAGATTAAAGAGAGCGAAGAAAAGGTAGCTAATTTGACTTCTGAGATTGAAAAAACCGAGAAGAAATTAGCAGAAAATCAATCGGCGCTTGCGGAGATGTTGATAAATATGCATTTTAGCACGGATTCAGAACCAATTACGATACTTGCTGGTAGCAAATCGATTTCTGATTTTGCCGAAAAACAGGCAAGGGAAGATGTAGCGAAACAAGAGATTGCGGCGGCTTCGGAGAGAGTCAAACAGTTGAAAATGGACCTTAATAAACAAAAAACCGAGGCGGAAATTGCGCTTAAGTCTAGCGAAGACAAAAAATCTTTAGTGGTATCAAAACAGTCAAGCCAGAGATCTCTTCAGGAACAGTATAATAAGAGTGCGGATGATGCTTCGGCGCTCGCTAGTTATTGGGAAGAGCAGTTGAAGGCTCTAGCTTGGACGCCGCCATCCAATAGCACTGGTAATGGTACGCGGTCTTGGGGCGCTAATAATACGTATCCGTATCGCTATAATTGTCCGCAGGACAATGTGCGTTATTCGGCTTATGGTGGAGCGGTGTGTCAGTGTACGAGTTATGCCAGTTATAAAGCTTATGAGAAGTGGGGAATCACGAATACTTGGGGTGGCCACGCCTATAATTACGTAAATGCGGTAGGTTATACGGTACCGAGCACCGGGGTAAAAACTTATGTGGACAAAAATCCGGCGGCGAATACAATTGCGATTCAGCTAGGCGGGGCTTATGGCCACGTAATGTGGGTGGAAGGCGTAAATGCGGATGGCTCCATTAACGTAACCGAATACAACGTAAACTGGTCTTCAATTGGTTGTTATCTGGGTGATTTCTGTTCGAGAAGTCACGTAGGGTCGGCTGGTACTTATTTCTTACATTTTGATTAAAACTAAACTTTCGTGATACAATAATATATATGGTAAAAGAAGTGGATAATCCGGAGTGGAAAGAAAAGAAGGTTAGCCTTGGTAATGCCATCATTATTGGAGCGGTGTTAGCTTTTATTGGACTTTTTGTTGGTATTAATTTTAATAATTGGTTTGGTACGGTGGGGGTTTATTTTGGTGGTACAGGAAGCGGCTCTCTGGACTTTTCGAGTCTTGATGAGGTTTATAATAAAATATCCTCTTCTTATAATGGAGAGATTGACAAAAATGCTTTGGTGGAGGGGGCGAAATCCGGAATGGTGGATGCTCTAGGCGATGTTTATACTGTATATATGGATGCGGAGGAAAAAAATGAATATACAAATTCGGTTTTACACGGTAATGTAGGGGCGGGTATTGGCGTAGAATTTGGCCTTAGGGATGGATATGTGAAGGTACTCCGGATTTTGCCGGACAATCCGGCACTTCGAGCGGGGATTATGATTGGTGACATCTTTTATAAGATTGACGGAGAGGAAGTCTATACTTGGTCTTCATCTGAGATTGGTAAAGAACTGCGCGGAGAGGCTGGTACTGAGGTGACAGTGACGATGGTAAGAGATGGTAAACCGATAGATTTTACAATGAAGAGAGAAGAGATTAATAATGTTTCGGCTTACGTGAAGTATGATGGTGATACGGCGATTGTGACGGTTCTAAGATTTGACAATGACACTGGTACAAAGGTTCAGGAGATGGCGAACGAGTTTGCTAGTAAGGGTGTCAAAAAGGTGATTTTGGATCTCAGGGGTAATGGTGGAGGATATGTGTCGGCGGCACAAGATTTGCTTTCTTTGTGGCTAGATAACCAAGTGGTGCTTTTGCAAAAGTCGGCGCATTTTGGAGAAGAGAATGTTTCTACGCCTTCCGGCAAGGCGATTTTGAAGGATATGAAGACAGTGGTGCTTGTAAACGGCTCGACAGCTTCGGCTTCAGAAATTGTGGCGGCGGCGCTTAAAGATTATGGTAAGGCGACGATTGTGGGGACGACTACTTACGGTAAGGGTGTAGTACAAAAAATGTATGATTTGTCGAATGGTGGAATGTTAAAAGTAACCGTGGCGGAATGGATGTCGCCTAAGAATAATTCGATAAACAATAAAGGGGTGGAGCCAGACGTAGAGGTAGAACGTAGTTCGGAAGATATTAATAAAATGCGTGATCCGCAAATGGATAAGGCGAAGTCTTTGTAGGGAGTAATATGCGAATTGTCATCGCTACCGCAGTTTATTATCCAATGATAAATGGGGTGGCGATGTTTTCTTATAATTTGGCTTTAGGATTAGCTCGGCGGGGATATGAGGTGATGGTGCTGACTCCTAGTCAAAATAAAAAATACCACGTAGAAGTTTTGGATGGGGTGGAGGTAGTATATCTAAAGTCTAAAGATATAAAAATCTATCCAGATCAGATTCACGAGGTGCCAGAAAAAAAGAAGTTTTTTTATAAAAATGGGCTTAAAGCTTCGATTTTTCCATCTGGTCAAATCAGAAGGGTGCTTGATAAATTTAAACCGGATGTGGTATACGTACAGGGCTCTGATCCAATTGGAGTGGCGGTAGTTGGCTATGCTAAAAAGCATCATATTCCAGTAGTGACGACGGAACATAATCAGCCAGAGGTTTTGACGGAGCCGCTGCACTTACCTGGAGTGGTCAGGAAACCAATCAACAATATATTGTCGGCTTATTTTCGGAAAAGACAGAAAAAAAGTGATTATGTAACGATGCCGACTCAGCTTTCAATTGACCATTTGTTTAAAGGTAAGGATTTGGACGTGCCAGTGGAAGCTGTGAGTAACGGGGTAGATCTTTCGGCATTTAGGCCGGGGAAGGCGAAGGAATTTGTATATGATAAATATGATATTCCAAAAGATGTACCGATTCTTTTATACGTAGGCAGGGTGGATCCGGAGAAAAAGATAGGAGCGGTTCTTACGGCTTTTTCGGATTTTCTCAGTGAGCATAAACTTGACAAGCTGTCAAAGACATTTCTACTGGTGGTGGGGGACGGGGTGGATAAGAATCGCTTGGAGACTTTGGCCGTGAAACTTGGAATTTCTGGTTCGGTGAAGTTTTTGGGTAGAGTGATGCCGCCGGATCTTTATGAGATTTACAAAGTGGGCGATGCTTTTGTAACAGCAAGCGAAATCGAAACCCAGGGTATAGTTTTGATTGAAGCGGCAGCTTCGGGGCTCCCTTTACTAGCGGTGAATGCGGGGGCCGTGGCAGAGGTTTGTAAGAATAACTATAATGGGTATTTATTAAACCCTGGTGATGAAAAAGCGATGACAAAAGCTATGACGGATATACTTCTTGATGATAAAAAGCGGGCTTTGATGAGCGAAAAATCGGTGGAAATTGCTATGAAACACGATTTTTCACATACGTTAGATAAATTTTTGGAGATTTATCAAAAACTAATTTCCAAAAAGCGCTAAAGGGGGTTTTCTAAATGATTTTTCTGTGGTATTATAGGTGGTAGTAGTTATAGAGGTTTTATGCATTTTTCGACTATTTTCAAATCGTTCAAGAATAAAGATATGCTGAAGAGGATTTTGATAATCTTTGGGATTATCATTGCCTATAGGCTACTTGCTCAGATTCCAGTACCGATGGGCGATGCTTCTACCTTTAAAGAAGCGGTATCTAATCTTTTGGAAAAATCAGATTTTTCGAATTTCCTTAATCTGATTTCTGGTGGTGGACTAGCTTCGTTTAGTATTATATTAGTAGGTCTTTCTCCGTATATTACTGGGTCGATTGTGATGCAGCTTCTCTCTAAGGCGATTCCGAGGTTAGAAGAGCTTTCTAATGATGGCGAATCTGGTAGGCGTAAAATCAATCAGTGGACTAGGATGTTGACTGTTCCTCTAGCAATCGTTCAATCAATTGCCTATATCTTTATTTTGTATCAATCTACAGTTTCGGCGAATATTTCGACAGAGTTCGTGCCGACGGCTGGTGACTGGGTGCTTTCGGTCACGGCGATGACGGCAGGCTCAGTGATTTTGATGTGGTTAGGTGAATTAATTACGGAGCAGGGAATTGGTAATGGTATTTCTACTTTGATTTTTGCTTCGATTATTTCACAACTACCAAACACAATGGCACAACTAGGCAATGCGCTCTTTGATACTTCTGAAGGCACCCTCCAACTATTTGGTGGGTTAGAGATTCCGGTGAACCCAACAGTCTTTTGGATTATACTAGGGTTCTCAGTGGCGATGATTATCGTGATTTATTTCTTGGTAAAGTTAAACGAGGCGCAGCGAATCATTACGATTAATTATGCTAAGAGGGTACACGGGAATTCGTCTTATGGCGGTATCAAGTCAATTTTGCCGATAAAACTGATTGCGGCGGGTGTAGTGCCGGTGATTTTTGCGACGGCGTTTTTGTCCTTGCCAGCGCTGGTTGGTCAGGTGATTACGTCGTTTGACTCAGGAAATGAAGTAGGGGCGTGGCTCACGACGGTGTTTTCGGCGCCTTCAGCATCAAATTTTGCTACCCAATATCCTGATGGGATTACGGGACAATGGTTTGTGTATCCGATTATGTACTTCCTCTTAGTGTTTGCGTTCACCTATTTTTACACTTCGATTATTTTTAATACGAAGGAGATTGCGGACAACTTACAGAAGCAAGGTGGGTTTATTGAAGGAGTGAGGCCTGGTATAAAAACTGCCGAATATCTTGGTAAAGTAGTAAAACGGCTTGATCTCTTTGGAGCTTTGGCTTTAGGTGTGATTGCGATGTTGCCGTTTGCGACAGATTATATCTTTATTCTAACTACAGGTGCTCCGCTTGGACTTTCGATTTCGGGTACAGGGCTTTTGATTGTGGTGACGGTGGCGCTAGAGAATCTAAGGTCGTTGGATTCGAGGGCATTAATGATAACTTACGACGATTTTACAAATGAGTCTTAGGATAGGTGGTAATGGGCGGGCGATAGCCAAGTGGATAATAATCTTCATTTTGGCGGGCTTGATGATTGGGTTTGTAGTAAAGGTGGCTCTTTTTGAAAAGGAGTATTACGAGGGAAAAGAAGGCAGTGAGCGGGCTGTGGCGATGGATATGGGTGATGATCTTGTGGAGGAGCCCCCTACTGAGCAGGAAGTAGTAGAATATACAGTGGCCCCAGATAGACCGAGGTATCTCTCGATAGAGAGGCTGGGGATTAATAATGCGAGAATGTTGCCGATGGGGATAAATGCGGAGGGTGAATTAACTACGCCGAATAATATTTTTGATGTGGGATGGTATGATGCGTCTGGTAAGCCGGGGCAGGGCGGAACGTTGCTTGTGGATGGGCATAATGGTGGACCGCACGTCCAGGGTGTGTTTAAGGCTCTTCCAAGCCTTGGATCTGGCGATATTATTGCAGTGGAGCGGGGCGATGGACAAGTTTTTCAATATTCTGTAGTAGAGAATAAAGCAGTGCCGCTATCGGAAGCGAATGATTATATGGCGACGGCGATGATGTCGCCGATGAAGGGGAAGGAATCAATCACGCTCATATCTTGTACAGGGGAGTGGTCGCAGGCGCAGAAGACGTATTTGTCACGGCAGTTTACCAGAGCGATATTAGTAGAGTAAATTCAAAACAACAAAATACCCTGATTTTTTCGCGGTTCGCTGCACGCCAGGAATACAAAAATCAGGCTATTTTTATTGTTTTTCTCATATCTCGTTCGCATCCATCCCTTGATACATTAGTGGATATAAAAAGACTAGACTTTAGGAGGCCTGGATACAGCGGATGTAGAGGCCATCATAACGATTGCTGTTACTGCTACCGGTATATAGGATACTACCGTTGTAACCCAGACGCTGTCGAGCCGCACCATTATTCGCAGTATTGACCCACCAGTACCCGTACGTAGACTCACCGTTCAGCGTACCATTGCGGTGATACCCGCCCAGAACTGGGGAAAAGCTACTGACATAAGTGGCACTACCAGCGTTAGGCCCAATAGTACGAATTTGGTCTGCGTTTGGCAATGTCCAGCCTTTGGGGCAGATGGATTGAGTGGCTGTGGTGGTGTTTGATGTACCAGTGATGGTACCAGCAGAGGCTAGAGCGTAGTTGTACCATACGGTATTAGTGTCAATGTTGACAATCGTACCGCTGTGGATACACGGAGTAGTATACCCGCCACCAGAACCCGTACCAGTTCCCGAATCATACGTACCATAGCACTGCTTGCCACTGGTACCGTACGTGACGAGGTCGTAGGTGGTGAGAGTATGTTTGCCAGCAGTCCTTTCCGAGGACGTGAAGCTGATGTTGGAATCTTGTTCGGTGAGGTCAATGGAGATGTTGTTTGGGTTGCTAGCGTCATAACCCAGTCTCAGATTTTCTGTCATC
>JAFWKW010000007.1 GCA_017514125.1 Candidatus Saccharimonadota bacterium | reverse complement strand
GTGGTGGTACGTTTGATGTTTCGATCCTTGAACTTGGCGATGGTGTGTTTGAGGTGATGTCTACTAATGGTGATACGCACCTTGGTGGTGAAGATTTTGATAATATACTCGTAGAATATCTAGTAGATGAGTTTAAAAAAGAATCGGGAATCGACGTAAGAAAAGATGCGGCGGCGATGCAGCGGATTAAGGATGAGGCGGAGAAGGCTAAGAAGGAATTGTCGAGTTCTACTTCTACTGATATTAATCTTCCGTTCCTTTCTGCAGATTCGGAAGGGCCAAAGCATTTTGAGTATACTTTGACTCGGGCTAAACTTGAGGAACTCGTAAAGCCACTACTTGATAGATTGGCTGAGCCGGTAGAGAAGGCTCTCAAGGATGCTAAACTCAAGACTTCTGATATTAACGAAATCGTGATGGTAGGTGGTATGACCAGAATGCCAGCGGTAGTTGAGAAGGTGAAATCGATCTTTGGTAAAGACCCGATGCAGGGTGTGAACCCAGATGAGGTAGTGGCAGTAGGTGCGGCGATTCAAGGTGGGGTGCTGCAAGGTGATGTGAAAGATGTATTACTTCTAGATGTTACTCCCCTCACGCTTGGCATTGAGACCATGGGCGGGGTGCGTACTCCCATCATTGATCGGAATACTACGATTCCAACGAGCAAGTCAGAAGTATTTTCAACCGCTTCTGATAATCAGCCACAGGTAGAGATTCACGTGCTGCAGGGTGAACGTGAGTTTGCGGCGGATAATAAATCGCTTGGTCGGTTTATCTTGGACGGAATCGCACCAGCGCCTAGAGGCGTGCCACAGATTGAGGTGACCTTTAACCTTGATGCCAATGGTATTCTTAATGTAACGGCTAAAGATAAGGGGACTGGTAAAGAACAATCTATCACTATTCAAAACTCTGGTAATATGAGCAAGGAAGATATCGAGAAAGCACAGAAGGAAGCAGAGCTTCATGCTGAAGAAGATAAAAAGAAGAAGGATACGATTGATGTAAAGAATCGGCTGGAGAATGCGATTTATCAGGCAGAAAAGATGCCGGATGAATACAAAGATAAAATTTCGGATGAAGATAAGGAAACCATTAAGTCTGCTGTAGAAGATGCGAAGAAGGTACTGAATGATGCGGATGCGGATAAGGATAAACTTGAAGCGGCTGCTAAGGAGCTTTCGGATAAGATTATGCCGATTGGGGCGAAGATGTATCAGCAGGCATCTTCTGAAAATGCCGGTGCTGATGGCGGTGAATCATCTGGCAAGAAGTCTGATGACGAACCGGTTGAAGGCGAAGTTGTAGATAAATAATTAGCTGAGTTTGCCGCGGCGGAGGGTTAAGACTTTGCCGGGTGCGAGTTTGGCTTTGCTGACGCAAAGCCAATTCGCCGGGCGTCGCCTCAAAAAATCCAGAATTAATTCTGGATTTTTGTTCGGCTCCTACGGTGAGCGAACTAAAGTTCGCCTCGTACCGCGAAATTATCAATAAATTAAAAAAATCCATAAAGGATTTTTTAATTTATTGGTGACCCGGGTGCGAGTCGAACGCACAACCTTTTCCTTAGGACGGAACTGCTCTATCCATTGAGCTACCGGGCCACATATGCTACAATAGTATTATTATACCATGAAATCATCATCTAAAAAAGAGAAAAAGACTGAGCAACAGAAGGTAGACGAACGGCGAGAGGAGGTGCTCGCGACTGGGCGGAAGTTTAAGTATCCTCTCCAGTGGACGAAGCACCGGATTGTGATTTCTACGATTCTTATTGCGGTGGTAGTGATTGCAGTGATGATCGCTGGGGGGTGGTTGGCGCTTTATCGGTTTAATATGACGGATGATATGCTATTTCGAATTACGAAAGTCTTGCCGGTGTCGGTAGCAACGGTGGACGGTGAGGCGGTGAGATTTTCGGATTATTTGATGTTTTATCGGAGTAGTATAACTTCGATTGAGCGGCAATCGGGGCAGGTGGATAATGAGGCTTCGATTGATGATCTGCGTCTTCAGTATAAACGAGCGGCTTTGACGGAGGCGGAGGAATATACTTATGCCCTCAAATTGGCACGGGAAAATGATATAACTGTGTCTGACGAAGAAGTGAATACGGAGTTTTCGAGACACCTTAATATTGGTGGGATTGAACGGAGCGAGGAGAGTTTTTTGAAGATTATTGAGGATAATTTTGGGCTAAATAAAGATGAATATGAGCGGATGTTGTATCTTACGCTGATAAAGGCGAAGGTGGAGGAGAAGATTGATACTAAGGCTAATCAGACTGCTGACAAGGTAGAATCGATGCTAAAAGAGAACGGAGGGAATTATCAGGCGGTGGCGGAGGCTTTGGGTGAGGATGTGGTGTATGAGGAAACTGGTGGGTATGTATCTTCGCAAAATATTGATGGCGGACGGGCGACGGAAGCGATTAAACTAGAGCCGGGGCAGGAGTCGGGAAAATTTGTTTCGACGAATGGAGATGGATATTATTTTGTAAAATTAATTGCCAAGACGGACACGGAGGTGAATTTCGTATCGATTAAAGTACCGTTTACGGAGTTTAAGGAGAAGTTTGAGGCGCTAGAGAAAGATGGGGGAATTAGCGAGTTTATTACGTTGGAGGAAAATAACGAAGATAATGAAGGTGGGAATAGTAGTGGAGAAGACAGTAACAGCGAATAAAGAAGATTTAAATAATACGCAAAACCTGCGAATTTATGGAATTATTTTGGCTGTAGAAACTGTTTTGATTTTGGTGCTTCTTGTTGCTGTGATTATTGTAAAAGTTACTTTTTTGGCGTCAGGAAATACAGCACAAAATTTAAATCTAGATATTTGTAGGCATGGGACGAAAGATGAGATTTTGAATTTGGTTGAGAATGTTACGAAGGAAGAGGCGATGGTTGTGGTGGAAGATGTTCATACTTTGGTTGGCTGTGTTTCTCCTAAATTTATGTCTGAGAATTTTGAACTTAGATCGGATGAATATAGACAAGAACTTCTTTATTCTTATGAGGATGTGGCGGAATTGCCTAGTATAGCTGATGAAAATGGCTTAATGAGAATAGGGGCCGAATCCGTTGATGATTTTATGATTGATGAGATTACGGATTCTTATGCGGTAGTATCGGTGAACCCTTCGAAGGTTGCTTGCGGAGAGCTTGATAAATATGGTTCTACGATTTCGTGTTACAGAGGAATTTCTTTTAATAAAAGTTATTTTGACTATCAAAAAAAGATTTTTAATAATTTGTCGGCAGATTTTGTTGAACTGGCTTTGAAAGTCGTTGCTTTTATTACCGAGGATTGGCATAGGGATAGTTTGTACGATTATTATTTTGAAGACACTGGTGATAAATATGTGCTTACGACTATTTATTTTGGGTTGGGTACTGACTTGGAAAGTATACAGGGGGCTTCTTCGACTGATGACCTCTCTTATGCGATTAATATTTATGAGAGAAAGTTGCTAGTTGATAAAGCGACCGGAGAAATGACTCGGGAAAAATATGATTCTGTTTTTGGTGAGGAGAGTTTGATGCATAATTTGAGGTCGATTCCTCTTTCGATATACGACGTAATTGAAGTTGATGGTCTGATGTCTGGTTTGAGCGATGAGGAAATAGAGAAGCTAAAAGCACAATATCGTGATGAAGATGACATGACGGATGAGGAAAAACTAGAAGCGAGAGTTTTAGCAATTTGCGGGGATGATTATTTGGAGATATATAGAAGTTCAGATAATGCAGGTATCTTTAAATGTAATGATGATACCAAAGCTATTTATGCGATTACTAATCCAGACAGTACGGAAGAAGGGCATAAATATAAGGCTTTGGCGGCTTTTCTGGGGACGAATGATGACGAAATTGTAAATGAATTTTTTGGAGATGATTTGTATATTTATCAAAATTATCTTTATTCTGAATTACCAGTTCGATTGATTCTTTTAATGGAAAGTCCTTCGGAGGGGGCTTTGATAGAAGACAATCTTGATGCGATTTATGGTTATGTTAAAAAAATGAATGAAGAGTATGAAACGGATTTGGGTTTATATATATACTATACTGAAGATTTGGGTAAGACTAGTGATTTGAAGGATTATATAATTATGTCCTATGTGGAAGGTCTTTACCCATGGATGCCGCATGGTAATGGTTTTGGAAATTATTATTATCAAGAAGATGAGGAAAATGCTGTGTTGGCGGAGATAGCTGCAAATCCTGAATTATATTCTAGTCAGACTCGTGATGCAATTAAATTTCATCGTCATATCCATGTCAATATCGACAATGGGAAAGACATTACTAAAGAAGGGTTGAAGCAATTGCTTTATAGCTCTTTTGAGAACGGTTTGTAACAAAAATAGCCCGTGAGGGTTATTTTTTGGTGCGGGTATGGAGAGACTGCGCTCACCGGGCCCCACCCCAGATAAAAAAATTGAGAGCAAGCTCTCATTTTTTTCTCTGGTGCGGGTACGGCGAGTCGGACGCCGATCTTATCCTTGGGAAGGATACATAATAGCCGTTATACGATACCCGCTGGCTTTTCTTATTATACCATATTACAGGGAAATATGCTATAATGATTTTATGGAAGAGCTGCGAGAAATCTTGAAAAAAGCCATTTTTGAATTGTATGAGATTGATTTTGAACCGGAGATTGTGGTTTCTCCAGAGAATATTGAAGCGGATTATTCTTCGAATGCTCCTTTAAGACTTGCGAAAGAGCTACATGATAATCCTTTTAATATTGCTGAAAAAATTTCTGAAAAAATTGATAATACGTTTGCTTCAAAACCAGGTTTTGTGAATTTTAGAATTTCGGATGGGTATTTGAGTGATGAGATTTCTGAACTGGCGGATAAGTTTGAGGTTGGTTCTGATAAGTTTGAGAATCAGACGATTGTGTGTGAGTTCTCTGATCCGAATCCGTTTAAGGTGCTACACGTGGGGCATCTTTATACTTCGGTAGTGGGGGATGCGATCTCTAGGCTCTTTGAGTATGCTGGCGCTAAAGTTGTTCGCGCTAACTTTGGCGGGGATGTGGGGCTTCATGTGGCTAAAACGATGTATATTTTGAAACAAAAAAATCCTGTTGAACTGACGATTGAGGATATTGCGAGGTGTTATGTAGAGGGAACGGCGGTTTATGAAGATGACGAGGGGGCGAGGGCGGAAATTACGGAGCTTAATAAAGAGATTTATAAGATTAATGCTAATAATATTCGTGAGGGGGAGCTGGCGGAGCTATATTGGAAAGGTCGGGAGCTTTCCTACGAGTATTTTAAAGATTTTTATGCTAGGATTGGGGTGAAATTTGATAAATATTATCCGGAATCGACGGTGGCGGCGCTGGGACTTTCTAAAGTTTTGGAGGAACTTGACAATGGGGTGTATGAAAAGTCGGATGGGGCGGTAATATTTGATGGGGAGAAGTATGGGCTACATACGCGGGTGTTTGTAAATCGTGAGGGAGTGCCGACTTATGAGGCGAAGGATGTGGGGTTGATATTTACGAAGTGGGCAGATTATCATTTTGATAAGTCGGTGGTGATTACGGGGAACGAGCAGCTAGAATATATGAAGGTGGTTTTGAAGTCGGTGGAGCAATATGCGCCGGAATTAGTGGAAAAGACTTCTCATCTCACGCACGGGTTGGTGAAATTGCCTGGTAATGTAAAGATGTCCTCTAGGAAAGGAAATTTCCTCAAGGCGGTGGATGTACTTGAAATGGTGTCTGATGAGCTAAAAAATGAGTACGATTCGGAAGATACCAAGGTGATGATGGCGGCTTTAAAGTATGCGTTTCTTAAATATAAAATGGGCGGGGATATTATATTTGACGTGAAAGAGTCTGTGAAAATGACCGGTAATTCAGGGCCGTATTTATTATATTCTGCGGTAAGAGCGAAGAAAATTTTGAATAATAGTAGTAGTGATAAAAAAATAGATAATTATATATATAATATATATGAACGAAATTTAGTGAAAAAGTTACTGGAGTATTCTGGGGTGCTTGAGGAGGCGGTGGGGGAGATGGCGCCTTCTAAGGTGGCGAATTATCTTTATGAAGTGGCGCAGGAATTTTCGAGATTTTATGAGAATTGTTCGGTGGTGGGTGCTGATGAAGAAACTGAGAGAATAAAACTGGTGAAAGTTTATTTTGAAACGATGCAGCACGGACTTAATATTTTGGGAATTGAAATCCCGGAGGAGATGTAATGAAAAAAGCAAAGTTACTTTGGATTGACCTTGAAATGACGGGGCTAGACCCAGTGAAAGATAGGATCCTAGAGGTGGCAGCGATTGCGACGGATATGAAACTCGAGGAAGTGGCACGGTTTGAGGCGGTGGTAAAAGTTTCGGAAAAATTGATGAAAGAAAGGATGGTGGGGGAATTTTGGGAGAAAAATGCGGAGTCGCGGGATGCTCTTATGAAACAGAATGAGGGCGGGAAGCCGGTTTCTGAGGTAGAAAAAGAGCTGATAGATTTTATTGATAAAAACTTTGGGAAAGAAATATATCTTGCGGGGAATTCGATTCATCAGGATAGAAAGTTTATTGAAAGAGAGATGCCGGAGCTAAATAAAAAACTGCATTATCGGATGCTGGATGTGTCAGCGTGGAAGATTTATTTTGAAAATGCTTTAAATAAGAAATTTGTAAAACCAGAGGCGCATCGGGCGCTTTCGGATATTGAAGGATCAATGGAGGAGCTGAAATGGTATTTGACATTTCTAAAATAAGTGGCATTGGTGAATTTACTACTAAGACGGAAAAAGTGAAGGAGAGTGAAAGGACTTTGTATTTGAAGGGCGATAAGGCGTTTTTGGTGGAGAATAAGAATACGATTGAGGTTCGGACGGATGAGGAGCTAAGGAAAGTTTTGGTAGAAAAATATGAGTCGGTGATGGAATCGAGGTATTTTGGGCGAGGGGGGATAGAAATTGTGCTGGCTGGGCGTCAATTTTCGGATGATGAGATTGATGATCTGATAAGGCTTAGCTATAATCTGAGCTAACTCTGTGCTATAATGAAAGTATGGCGATAGAGAGATTAGTGGAGCCAAGTTTAGCGCCGGATGATACGGAAGAGGAGCGGATTGAAGTTTCGCTTCGGCCGAATACTTTTGATGAATATATTGGACAGGAACATTTGAAGAGTAATTTGAAACTGGCGATTGATGCGGTGAGAAAACGGGGAAAAGGCGGGGTGCTAGATCACGTGCTTTTATATGGGCCGCCGGGACTTGGTAAAACTACGATGGCGGGGGTGATTGCACACGAGCTTGGAGCTTCGATACGAGTAACTTCGGGGCCAGCGATTGAAAGAGCGGGGGATCTCGCGTCTATTCTTACAAATTTGAAGGATGGGGATGTGCTGTTTATTGATGAAATTCACCGGTTAAAAAGGACGGTGGAGGAGATTTTGTATTCGGCGATGGAAGATTATAAAATCGATATTGTGATAGGGAAAGGGCCGGCGGCGAGGTCGATGCGACTTGATCTGCCGAAATTTACGGTGATTGGGGCGACCACGAGGACGGGTTCGCTTGCGGGGCCGCTTAGGGATAGATTTGGGATAATTCATCGTTTGGAATACTATAAAGAGCCAGAGATTGAAAAGATTATATCGAGAACTTCGAAAATTTTGGGGACAGAGATAAAACCGGAGGCGCTGGAACTTCTAGCTACTAGGTCGCGACTCACACCGAGGATTGCCAACCGGTTGTTTAAGAGAGTGAGAGATTATGCCGATGTGAACGGAGATGGAATTGTGGATACGGTGATTGCGAAGAAAGCGCTTGATTTGATGGAAATTGATGCGATGGGACTCGACCCGGCGGATAGGAATATGCTGAGGCTAATGTGGGAGAATTATGGAGAGAGGCCGGTGGGTCTGACTACGATTGCGGCACTGACTGGGGATGAGGCGACGACGATTGAAGATTTTTATGAGCCGTATTTGTTACAAATGGGGCTAATTGTGAGAACACCAAAAGGAAGGGTGGTAACAGAAAAGGGGCGAAAAATAGTAACAGGGGTGGGAAAGGGGGAGAAGGCGTAGCCAGCGATAGATATTTACAAAACTATAAAAGTGTGATATAATAGTAAAAAGGAGCTATCAATGGACGAAGGCTTAGCAAAAATCCGGCACGAGAGAAGCGTAAAAGATTTTCCTTTTCTTGAGTTGGAAGATAATGAATACGTGGAATACGCGTTCAAAAGGGCAAAAATTTGGTTGAATTTGATCTTGGGAGGGCTCGCAGCGGGCCTGATTTTTATATTGCTGGCTTTTCTTTTGGTCTTGATGGGCAAAGATTTTTTGGATACGACAGGGATTAGCTTTCTTTATATTATACTAGGGGCATTGCTTTTTTCGGTGTTTTTGGTTGGGGTATTTACTCTGATGGTGTACCGTGGAAACAAACTTTTTATTACAAACAAACATGTAATTCAGATGACGATGGCGTCGCCGATGTCGAGTTCGGTAAATATGATTGACCTTCCTTCGATTGAGGATACAAGCTTTTCTCAAGATGGAATTATGCAGAAGATGTTTGGGTATGGGACTTTTAGATTGTCGACAGTGGGGGAGGAAACGACTTATACATTTAAAAAGTCCGATATTACAGCGGAAGAACTGCGGGCGGTGTCAAAATTGGTGACAAAAGCTAAGGTGTCGGACGATAAAAAAGATAGCGTCTTGATTGTAAGCTAGTTGTTTAGACTAGTTGTTGTTGCGGTTGGTCTTGACGTAGGCGGTTTCTTTTTCGAGTTCGGCCTTCAGAATGTATTTTTTACATTTGCCATTGTCACAATCGGCTGGTTGGTAGGTGTAGGAGGACTGAGGGTCGTCTAGATTGTGGCCGCTTGGGTCGGTCCAGAGAGCGGGGTCGATGACGGTGATGTTTTGTTCTGAAATAGTTTCTGGATAGTAACCGTTAGTTTTGTAAAAACTTTCTTCTAGAGCATAATACATGGCGTTGATGGCGGTCTTTCTGTCTTCGTCCCTTTGGAAGGCGTCGAGGTTGGACTTTTGGATAAAGAAGAGTAGGAACAAAAGACCAGCAAAAGTGGCGACGACGATAAGCTCAATAATGGTGAAACCTTTCTTTTTGGTTTTTAGGGGGTTCATTCTTTTATTATAGCATATTTTGTGATATAATATGTGAAATGGTACTGTAGCTCAGTTGGTTAGAGCGTGGGACTCATAAGCCCAAGGTCGGTGGTTCGATCCCACCCAGTACCACCAAAATTCCGAATTGAAAGGCGCCATCTCGGCCTTTTTTCTTGCTCACTCTATGTATAATAGAATTAATATGTTTTGGTGAAATATCCAGTGTCTGGAACCTTGGGAACTGGAACAGGGGGGATAGCGGATTTTAAGAGTGGCATAATGCTTTCTGGAATGTGACCAACGACGAGTTTTTCGGCGTTAGAAATGAGAGTATATGTGTAGTAGAGAGAATAATTTTCGCCGTAGGTTTCGGTGGTGTATTTAGCGTCGGCAATAATTAGAGGGGATAAGGCTTTAATTAATTTTGGGATGTTTTCTTTGATGATAGTAAACTCTGTTTCGGTAACGGTTGGGGATGTGTAGTCGGTATATTCTCCGATGTATGAAGTGAGGTGACTTAACAAGTCATCGACATCTACGTCTGTGGCGGTGCCTTTTAAGATTTTTACTAACTCTTGGTAGGGTGGGAAATTATCTAGAGCTTCTTCTATGGTTGCTCCATATCCTCCTGTCATTAAATCCAAAAAAGCATTGCCGGCAATCCGACCGAGGAGGCCGTTAGTTGTATCTTTAATAAAGTTTAAGAATTCGCTTTGTTTGTCTAGGGTGCGAAGTTGATATGCTTGCATGATAGCAGATAGAGAGGGTTTGACTTCGGTATCAAAGTATTCTCGCGTGAGACCGTTATTATATACGAAGTTTAGCCAGTCATCCATGAAATTTTTGCCATTTACTGTGCTTATTTCTTTAGTAACACCTGTGTTGTTGATAAGGACATCGACGACTTTGGAACTGTCGGTCAAGTCTGTAATGTCTATAGCTGAAGTTGTGATTGTGAGATCGGCGGGATGGATTTCTTCGTATGTACCAGTATTATAAAAACCCCAGCTTTCTGGGAATACATATCCGAGTAATAAGTCGTTACCATCTTTGACATCGTGAATGTTGCTAAATTTTGTTTCTGTTAGACTGGCTCTAGGTGCGCCAAAGGTGTAGGCGTAAAAATCGTTCGCCTCCATATCGTAGTTTGATAAGTTCTCATTGATTTTTTTGGCTACTAGGTCGACAACGGCGCCACCACGTGAGTAGCCGACTATCCAAAGTTTGTAATTAGCGAGATCTCTGGTGGATAAATATTGATTTAGACGTGAAACAATAAGGTTGGCAGATTCGGTAAAACCGGCATGATCGCCAGTGGTGCCGACGTTGAAATTAGATAGCCATTCGGTCATGTAATTGTAGTTTCTGGGAGCGACAACGATTAAATCTTGACCACTTGCGAGGGTTTTGTGTCCGATGGTGGTGCCCATGGAATGGCCGTTTTCTTCGGAAGCAACGTCCCAACTTTGATAATCAGAAAACTCCATTTGATCTAAAAGATTTGTGAGCTTTGGATATGGAGTAGTGGCGATAGATGGATAGCCGTCGGCTTGATTTTCGAAACCGGCTAGAGCTAATGCGTAAGATATGGCGCGAAGTTCGGGATGGATACCGGGGGATGGTTCGTCAAAAAACTCGTCGCTGTAATCTATGGTATCAGTGCTGTCTAGAGCATCCCAAACAGAACTCCAGGGGTTTTCTGGATTTTCTATGAAAGCGTAATATGGATAGGTGACGGTATATGAATTATCAAACGCGTAGGTATTATAATTGATTGGAACTGCGATTGAAATACTTAAAATGCTAAAAATTATTAGTATGACCTTTTTTCTCATACTTATATTTTAACATAGTGAAATTTTTTTGGGGATTTTTGAGGGAAGAAAAAATGTGAGAAATATGTTATAATATATAGAGGTACGCGCCCGTAGCTCAGTGGATAGAGCACCAGCTTCCGGAGCTGGGTGTCACAGGTTCGACTCCTGCCGGGCGTACCATTTTTTGTTGACTATTTTTGTATAATGTAGTATAATATATAGTGTTATGGGGCATCCCATTTGTTCATTAACAGGAGGAAAAGTTATGAACGATAATTTTGGTTTGAAGAAGGCGTATCACGCCAAGCAAGCTGCGTATGACGAAATGTCGAACGCAAGGGAAAAGGTAACTAATCTTAGCCAAACTTTGTCGGAGGCGTATTCGGAAACGGAAAAACTTCAGGCAGAGTATGATGAAAGCAAGGCTAAGCAGGACAAGGCATGGCGGGACTATAACATTAGTCAGCTGGACTTGAAAGACCAAATTGCTGCTAAGATTGAAGCTGTGAAAGAGTGTAATGCTCTTGAAGACAAGTTTGTGTTGATGTCGAGGGATTCAGACGAAAATCCTGGTAAAGCGGAAGTCTATGCGGATGCGGCAAAGTATTTCTACGGAGTCGCCATGCAGAAGATGGTGGAACGGGATAATCTTATTACGGTAAAGCGTAATGTACCACGTCCTGACAACCACGAATCGGAACAGATTTTGGCTAAGTTAAAACTTGCGCGGGCTGCTCATGCAGAGATTTTGGAAGAATACCATAGTGCAAAAAATGAGTTGAGTGTGAAAGAACAAAATTTCAAGCGCTTGAATGAGAAATATAATAATTTGCGCAATGGTGAATCTGCTAATAATTATACTAATAGGCCCGAAAAGCTAGATTTTGATGAAAGTTTATTTGTGAAAGCTGGAATTCCTGAGGAATATTGGGAAAACAGTAGTACTAGAAAACGTGCAGACGGAAAGATTGACATCTACTATGGTGGTGGAGATGCATCAATGCATGGTCATGTGATTATGCGTGGCGATGAGGTTGAATATGCGCGTCCGCCACGGGCGATAGCTAGTGTAGCTAATTTTTAATAACTTTTCTACCTAAAACTAATTTTTGTGATAAGGCCGAGAAGTTCTCGGCCTTTTTTATGCGATTTTAAACGTGAGCGTTTGATGTTTTGGTGATTTTGCGATATAATTTGGGGTACTTGATATGGCTTACAAAATGGTAGATGATTTACAGGATTTTTTGTGTGCTCTTGAAAAAATGTATTGTGAGAGATACGTGTCTTTTTCTGAGCTTGAAAAAATGAGGGATTTGATGCTGCCGATTCCGAAAGGTCGTGAGGCGAAAAAAATGGCAAAGAAAATAAAATTTTATCTAAATAAACGAGAAAAGTTGAATGCGAAATTTATTGCGAGTGAACAGAAAAAAGTTTTCGAAGTGGAGGGGAACTTTTTAGATGCAGAGCAGATAGCGGCGGTGGTGGCGTGTGATGATGCGGAGTTAATTCTCGCCTCGGCGGGGAGTGGGAAAAGTGCGAGTTTGATGGGGAAGGTGAATCATTTGGTGCGGGATCTTGGAATGCCGGCAGAGGAGATTTTGGTGATTGCTTTTACGCGGAAAGTAGTGAAGGAACTTAACGAGAGGATGGGCAAAAGTGGGGTGGAGATTTGTACGTTTCACTCGTTTGGAAATAAAATAATTCGTAATTTGAATGTGGGTGCGGAATTAAAGTTGGTGCCGGATGGATTTTTGGAGCAAGTGGCAGAAAAGTTTTTGAAAAGTGTGGATGTGAAATGGTTTGGTAGTAAAGATAATTTTCGGAAACTTTTGGTTTCGACTTTACAACTACAAAAAAATGAGCAGGTAACTCTCAAAGAATTTGGAGAGAGGATTCTTAAAATGAAGGATGAAAAAGAGCGGGCGCGGGCGAAGAAGTTTTTTGAAATTTATAGCAAATTTGTGCGGGTGTATGGGAAGATTTTGCGGGATAATCGGCTGTATGATTTTTCGGATATGCTATCGTGGGCAACGCGGATTATTGAAAAAATGCCGCGCGGAGAATTGAAATATAAATATGTGCTGGTGGATGAGGTGCAGGATTTGTCGCTTTCTAAATCCTTACTTCTTAAGGCTATTCTTGATAATTGCCAAGACGCAAAACTTTTTGCGGTGGGGGATGATTGGCAGTCGATTTACCGGTTTGCGGGAAGTAATCTTGGGGTACTAAAAGATTTTGAAAAGAATTTTGGTCGGTTTACTTATCGTGGAGTGATTAGGCGGACGTATCGATTTGGTCAGCCGACGGCGTGGGTGAGCGAGTATTTTGTGAGGCGAAATAAGGAACAATCGAAGAAAAAAGTTTTGACTCTGAAGAGTAAACGGACGCCGGTGGAAATTTGTCTTGGTGATAGTAAGCGTGGGGTGCCGGAAGATTATGAAGCGGTGGATGGGAGCTTACAAAAATTATTTTTAGAACTGGGCGCGAAATTGTTTGAGAAAAATATACAGGTGATTAGTCGGTACAATAAAGATGTTTATCGGTTGGTGGATTTTAAAACTTGTAAGTATAAGAATGCGAGGATTTTGGAAGAAAAAGAAGATGGGGTGAAACTTGGGTGGAAGATTGCTGGCGTTTCAAAAGAATTAACGGTGAATTTTTGTAGTATGCATAAATCGAAAGGGATTACGAGGGATATTGTGTTTGTGATTAATATGAACGAGGGGGAGAAGGGGATGCCGTCAACGAGGGCGGATGAGCCGATTCTTGCGACGATGCTAGCGAAGCCGGATAAGTTTCCGCTGGCGGAGGAGAGGAGGCTTTTTTATGTGGCGATGACTAGGGCGAAGGAAAAGACTTTTATCGTGGCGGAGCGTAAAAAAGTCTCGCGATTTGTGCGAGAGATTGCGAAAAATTTGAGTTCGGAAATAATGGAGGAACTGGAATGAAAAATGTGGTACACCCGGAGGGACTCGAACCCACGACTTTCTGTTCTGAAGACAGACGCTCTAATCCACTGAGCTACGGGTGCGTGAATACTTGTATATATTATAACATATTTTGGTTGGGGGTGAAAGCATAAGCTAGAGGTAGTAAAAGCATAAGCCGGAGGTGGGGGGTTGATTTTTTGATGGGAATGTGCCTATAATGCTCCATTAATTAAAAAAGGAGTAAATTGTGGAAGTAAAAACCGAAATAGTAGTAGAGAAACGCAAAATTGGTGTAATCAGAATAGATGGTAGAGAATACATTTCTTTAACAGATTTGGCTAGATATGCAGATGAAGAAGAGCCGAGATTGCCGATTAGAGATTGGATGAGAAGTAAGGAAATAATTTCGTATTTAGGATTGTGGGAGAAAATAAATAACACAAATTTTAAAGGGGGCGAATTCGCCCCGTTTAAAAATGAGGCTGGCAGCAATACCTTTAAAATGTCACCACAAAAATGGATTAAAGCTACTGGTGCGATTGGTATGATTTCTAAATCTGGTAAATATGACGGTGGCACTTATGCTGTTCCTGATATTGCTTTTGAATTTGCTAGTTGGTTGTCGCCAGAATTTAAATTATATGTGATCCAAGAGTTTCAAAGATTGAAGAAGAATGAGGCGTATCGAGATAAAATTGATTGGCAAGCTAATAGAGTTTTGGCTAAAATTAATTATCTTGTTCATACAGATGCGGTAAGAAATTTTATCGTGCCTACTTTAACAGAAAAGCAAAAGAGATTTGTCTATGCGGAGGAAGCAGACGTTTTAAATATGGCTTTATTTGGAATAACGGCTAAAGAATGGCGAGATAAAAATCCAGATTTGGCAGATAAGGGAAACATTAGAGATTATACGGATTTATTACATTTGGTGGTATTGAATAATTTGGAAAATATTAATGCAGAATTGATCAAAATGGGAATGCCGCAGAGTGAAAGGCTTATCAAGTTAAATAATATCGCAATTGGGCAAATGGAAATATTTAGAAATAATAAAGTATTGGATGATTTGGGTTATATAGGTAATGTTGCTGAAAATAAGAACTAAATTAAAAGAGTTTTTCTGGCGAGGGATTCATCAATCGTGGGGAGTGGTGATGATGTGCGTGGGTGTGATTATTGGGATGATTCTGGGTGTGATTTTTCGGATCAATTATTTTTGGTCGCCGGTTTGGGTGGTTTTTGTAATTTTGCTGTTTGTATTTATGTATTTGAAACCACGGTTTTTGACGGTTTCTATGTGTTTGGTAGCGGGGATGGTGCTGGCGTTTTTCAAAGTGGCGGTGGTGCTGTCTGATGGTGGTGACACTAAACTTGGCGTAGATGAGGGGACGGAGGGTTTGGTGATTTCGGCTAGAGATTGGTTTTCTGGTAGAATAGAATCGGTGTTGCCGGAGAGGAAAGCGGGACTTTCTATGTCGTATCTTTTGGGGATGAAAACGGGAATCGATAAGGAGTTGTCGGAAAATTTGAAGGCGGTGGGACTCGCGCATATTGTGGTGGCGAGTGGGGCGCATCTTTCTATTCTAGTAGAGATTGCGCGGAAGATTTTTGGAAAGATTTCGAGATTTTCGGGACTTTTGTTTTCTATATTATTTATATTGTTTTTTATGTGTATGGTGGGGTGGACGCCGTCGATTCTGAGGGCTGGAATGATGGCGATTTTGACGCTTTTGTCGTGGTATGTAGGAAGAAAAATTGCGCCGTGGCGAATAATTCTAATAGTGGCGGCGTTTACATTGATGTTAAATCCGCTATTCTTGACTAATCTTGGGTGGCTGCTTTCGTTTGCGAGCTATGCGGGGATAATGATGCTGGGGCCTTCGATTATTCGATTTTTTTATGGGGCTAAAAAGCCGGGGTTTATTGCCTCGACGGTGCTCACGACGGTGGCGGCGACGTTGATGACGCTACCAATTACATTATATTATTTTGGGCAAATATCTCTTATCTCGGTGGTGGCGAATATTTTGATTTTGCCGACGTTGCCGTATGTGATGGGACTCACGTTTTTGACTGGGATTTTTGCGGGAGTGCCGGGAGTGTCGGTGGTAATGGGGTTTTTGACGGAAAGGATGCTTAATTTTCACATTGTGGTAGTGGAGTGGTTTGGAGAGATGGAGCAGTTTTTGATAAAAATTGATCGGTATGAGCCGAGGGTGTTTCTACTCTATTTAATATTGTTGGTGCCGATTTTGTGGAGGGGGTGGAGGAAATTAAAATCATACTTTTAGGGCCCCAAAGATCGGACATTGCCAAATAGATTTTATCCATCTTTCGTGAACGGTTGATTTCGTGTCAGGAAACACTGAAAACAACAAAATAAGATTTTTTAATAGCTTGGACTTACGTCTCTATTAGAAAATCTATTTTGTTGTTTTTGCTATACCCTGCTCGTATTCATCCCTTGATACATTAGTGGATATAAAAAGACTAGACTTTAGGAGGCCTGGATACAGCGGATGTAATAACCGCGATGGCGAGTAATGCTGTATGTGTACAAATTACTACCATTGTAATCTAGGCTATATCGTACCGCACCGTCATACATAGTAGCACCCCACCAGAACCCAATATTAGACTCACCGTTCAGCGTACCATTGTTGTAATACCCACCCAAGACTGGCAAGAAGTTAGAAAGATAGATACTACTTCCAGATTCTCCTCCGCTTAGACTATCAATTTGATCTTTGCTTGGCAATGTCCAGCCTTTGGGGTTTGTCACTACCTTTGCTGTCATATCCTGCATATAGGTTAAGTCTGATACATCCTTTTCCTCACTAACACAGCGGATGTAGAAGCCATTGTAGCGGTAACCACCACCGGTAGATAAGTTAGTACCGTCGTAACTTAGGTAGTACCGAAATGCACTATTAGACGCAGTACTGCCCCACCAGTACCCGTACGCAGACTCATCGGCCAGTGTACTATTGCGGTAACGCCCACCCAAGACTGGAGAAAACAGACTAGGGTACGTATTGCTGTCTATTTGTTTTGCTGAGGGCAAGCTCCATCCTTTGGGACAAATACTTTCGGTAGTAACAATAGTATTACCAGTGGCATCGGTAGTGGCAGAGTTTTTAATTGTTCCTGCCGTAGCAGCAACATAGTTATACCAAACAGTGTTACCACTAGTGTAGTCATTAGAACCACTATGGATACAAGCGTTAACATATCCAGCACCACTACCGGTTTTAGTGCTAGTACTATACGTCCCATAGCACTCACCCCCGCTGGCGCCGCGTTTCTCATCTGCCCCAAAGGCTGGACATTGCCTGCCAAAACACAGATAGACAGTCTAAGTGGAGGATCTAGTAGTACTGCGTATGTAAATAGCTTTTCCCCAGTCCTGGGCGGGGATTACATCAATGGTACGCTGAACAGTGAGTCTACCGTC
>JAFWKW010000006.1 GCA_017514125.1 Candidatus Saccharimonadota bacterium | reverse complement strand
TATGAGTATTGTAATCAATCTCATCACTATCAATTTCGGTAAGAGAAACAGACAAGCGAAGAAAAATAAAGAAGACTAGAGTTTTCTAGTCTTCCCAAACAACCTAGCAGGAATGGTTATTCTAGATACCCGTTCCTGCTAGTTATTATACCGCAAGCGGGATGGGATGTCAATTTTGGTTTTAGATTTTGTATGTTATAATTGTAGGTAGAAAATAAAGGAACAAAAACAAAAATGGAACCGAATAATTTAGAAAATGGGCAGCCGATGGTACCGGAGCAGTCGGTGGTGCCGGAGCAACCGGTAGCGCCAGAACTGCCAAATATAATACCAATGGAACCACAACCGGCAGTACCGGAGGTACCAAAGGTACCGAAAAAGGAAATGGATCCACTTACGAAAAATACAATTGTTTTTTGTTTGGTGGTTGGTGCGGTGATTGTGTTTGGAATTGTTGGGATAATTTTGACTTTGGTGTTGGGGGCGGGGAAACATAATAATAGTGGTAGTAATCCGAATACTCCAATTAACCCGCCAGTGGCGGAAAATGTGCCGAGTATGGAACTTGCGGAAAAAGTTTGCAAAAAATATGATGGAAAGTTCATAAATATCGATGAGGCTCGTTTTGGGGCTGGTGGTTATTCTGATGAATATTTTTCGGTAGAAAAAGTTTGTGAAAGATATACATATATCGATGTTGATCCGAGCGTTTATCGTGATTCGTCACATCATATGGATGGTACGCCGCTAACTGATCAGGAGATTCAAGAAATGTATGGTGTATCTATTGGACCAACGGATTTTTCGTATAGCATTGGCGTTATTAGAGATGGTAAAAAAGAAGAATTTTGGGAAACCCAGAGAGAATACATTATAAATGATAAAGCCTCTGGAGACATTAGCAGTTATATAATATTAGAAGATTCAGATGAATTTATCAAAGCCTGTAAGTCAGTGGCAGGTTTGCAGTTGGGGTGCGTTGGTTTGTATGATGATATTGTGATTTCTGTTATGACTGGCGATATTGATGTTATGGATGAGATTTTTGCGGAACTGGGTTTTCCGGATAGAGCAACTTTGGCGAAGTATGCTGAATCTAGAAGTAGTAACAATTAATCTGATATAATAGAGGTATGAATATATTATACTGTGGGGACAAGGGGATTTCGCGTGGGGTGCTGGTATCGATTTTGTCGCTTCTAAAAAATAATATTGAACCGATAGACGTATATATTTTGACAATAAAATATGAGGGGGTGGAGCCGTTTGAAGAAAAAACGGCGGCTTTTCTTGATAAATTGGTGCGGGAAAAGGATCCGAAAAATTCAGTGAAGTTGATTAATGCGACGGAAGTGTTTGTAAAGAATTTGCCGAGTAAAAATATGGGTTCGTATTTCACGCCGTGTTCGATGCTTAGACTTTATATTGACAAAGTGCCAGAAATTTCCAAGCTTGATAGGATTCTTTATCTTGATTATGATGTGGTGTGTAGGAAAGATTTGTCGGAATTTTATCATACGGATATGGAGGGAATTGAAGCGGCGGGGGTGCTGGATATTTATGGGCGGAGGTTTTATCATTATCACGGGTTGTTTAAGCAAGATTATATGAATTCGGGGGTGATGCTGTTTAATATTAAAGAGTGTCTGAAGACTGGAATGTTTGAAAAAGCAGTTTTACTATGCGGGAAGCGGTGGATGATGCTGGCAGACCAAGCGGCTTTGAATAAATCTATCCTTAAACGCAAATTGATGCCGGCGAGATTTAATGACCAAAATGAAAGACCGTCTCAAGATACGGTTTTACATCATTTTTCAAATAACTTTAAGTTTTTGCCGTATTTTCACGTTCAAAAAGTAAAGCCTTATGAAATAGAAAAGGTACATAAGATTTTGAAGATTGATGAATATGATGATATTTTTGAGGAGTATAATAAACTGAAGGAGAATTTGTAAAGATGGCTAAGGCGGAGTTATTTCAAAAAGACATACCTAAGAGTGAGCGAGTGTTTTATTATGAGTCGGAGGAGGATGACCCGATCAAGACTAAGGAGCAGGAGCGAAAAGAAAAAGTGACGTTGCCGGAGGGGTATGAATATATTCCAAAAAGTTGGCTAACTAGACTGAAGTCTAGGCTTTACTTTTCGGCTTTTTGGGTGTTTGGGCAATGGTATGAAAGGCGTTACTGGAAGGCGAAATTTTATGGGCGGGAGAAATTGAAAAAAGCGCGTGGCACGGGTTATGTGATGTATTGTAATCATACAAATCCGTTTCACGATGTGTTTGGGCCGGCGCTCGCGGTAGATAGAAGAATTTATACAGTGATTAGCCCGGTAAATTTGAAACTCCCAAAGATTGGGCCGGTGCTGCCGATGATTGGCGGAATACCACTTGGTACTAACGAGGCTGAGAAAAAGGCGATGAACGAGGCAGTGGATACTCGGCTGGTTAAGCAGAAAAAATGTTTGGTGATTTATCCGGAAGCACACGTATGGCCGTATGCGACGAAAATTCGTAAGTTTCCGGCGGGTGGGAAATCGTTTAAATATGCAGTGCGGAATAATTTGCCGGTTTTTAGTATGACGACGACTTATCACGAAAGGTCAAAGCGGGCGCAGAAAAAATATGGTGATTTGCCACGGATGGATATTTATGTGGATGGGCCGTTTTTCCCAGACCCCTCAAAATCTGATGAGAAGAACCAAGAGATGTTGGCAAAAAAAGTATACGATAGTATGGTAAAGTATGCCAAGAAAAACACTTATGAATACTTTAAATATATCAAAAAATCTGATAAAATAGACTAAAGTATGAGTATTTTTAGGACGGGCCTTCCGATTGGGAAATTGGCAAAACGAATAAAAGTGGTGCCGGTTTTTGTTACGATTAATAATGATTATGCGCCATATGCGGCGGCGGCGATTCATTCTTTGATG
>JAFWKW010000005.1 GCA_017514125.1 Candidatus Saccharimonadota bacterium | reverse complement strand
GCAAAAAAATTCAAATTCTTCCCTGATCATTTGCTCGCTTAATTCCCCGTCGTCTATCAGGGGTAGCCAATGATCCAGGCAGACAGTGGTGGCTTTTCGCTTCAATCTAAAAATATAATTATGGTAACTAATAGTCCTCGCGAGTGCTTTGGTTGTAAAGACAACCGTGGGCCGTCTCATAAAAGTGTCTAGCTCTGGTAGTTTTAGTCCGAGAAATTTCTGATTTTTGAACTTGCGAGAAAAATATTTGAGACTAGTGGTGCTAAGGTAATAATTTGCTAGAACAATCAGATCTACTCGGCCGATATAAGGCCTCAAAGCATCCAGTGCCTCACGCCGGGCTTTTTTGGGGCTTTTTAGGAACTTATCGGCGTTTCGCCAGTCAATTACCCTGATAACTTCTACGATTGGAAAAGTTTCTTCTAATCGATCAGCAAAAAGCTCACCCCCGTAGCCACTATCAAAAACAACAATTTTTAGCATCTAAAAAAATAATCCTTTCTTCCTCCGTTAGCCACAGTTTATCATGTTTTTGCTAAACGGAGGAGAGGATTTTTTAGAGATAATGGACAAATGTCTAAAAACTTGCTATAATGTAAGTGTTGGGTCGCTAGCTCAGTTGGCTAGAGCGCCTCGTTTACACCGAGGAGGTCAGGGGTTCGAATCCCTTGCGACCCACCAAATTCTTGTTATAATCCGCCATCTTGGCGATTTTTTGTGCTCGCTCGATGATAAATCGCGCTTCTCACAAAGAAATCACCAATCTGACGGATTATATTCAAGAATTACTGATTTTTGGTGCAGCCGACGAAGATTGTGTTAGCAATACCGCCTATATAATCATAGACCGGCTCGGTATCAACCGGGCAATCAGTAGCGTATTCTGGAGTGGCGACTATTTTTACTGTTTTCTTCTGCGTACATGATCCGCTAGCGTCTACTACTCCACCTGATTGCGAGAAGTCCCTACTCGTACAAATAGTAACTTTCTGCATACCATCATCGTCAAATACGCCGTTGATTGCCAGTATACCAAATATGATACCCGTCGTTGCGATAACGCCGATTGCTATAACTGTAACTATCCAGAGATTTTTCTTATGGTTCTTGTTCATGGTTATATTGTACCATGAGAAATTATTTTTTGAAGAGTTTGGGTTTGACGAGTTCGAAACTGATGGCGTTTTTCTGGAAGGTGCGAATGGTGAAGCGGATGACGATGACGGAGAGGATTACGATTTCGGCAAGGCCAATCAGAAGCTCTGGGGTAGACAGAGTGCCGAAGGCACTTCGGAGCATCAGAGAGGTGGGGGCGGAGAGTGGGAAATAGGTCAAGAAATAGACTAGGCCGTTTGGCTCGGTAGCCATGAAGCTAGACATAAAGTAGAGTGGGAAAACCACCCCGATAATTACTGGACCGATGAATTGTGAAGCATCCTTGGCGGTAGGGGTGATAGCACCAATATAGGTAAGAAATCCGGTGGTAAGGAAGACAGAAAAGACAAATAAGATGATATTCTCGGTAATGGTAAGTGGATTAACTTCTATGCTTGAAAGAATTTGAGATACCATAGGGTTATCTTTGTAGATAATAAGAGCGACGATAAGCGGAATAATGAGAGCTAAAACCTGGATTACACCTAACATCATCATAGAGAGAATTTTACCTATAATTAGATGTTTGGCACTGACAGTAGTTAAAATCATCTCGGAGATGCGATTTTCCTTTTCTTCTACCACGGTCATAAGGAGCCGTCCGCCAAACAATGTAACAAAGAAGAAGAATAGCACCAGAATTATGCCTGGAATGATGGCTTTTCCGAGGGCGTTGGAGTCTTCGCCAGATTTGGTGAGTTTGTTGTCCTGAACCTCAAAACTACCGGTAAGAGCAGTAACTTCTACGTCAGAAAAATTAGGTGATAGAGCTTGTTTCAAAACGACTTTGATAAGCTCACCGTCGCGATTAAATAGTTCTAGTCCCTCTGAGATATGATAAAACTCTACCTTTTTCTCGTCTTTGAAATTGGCTGGGATGTAGAAATAAAGGTCGGCTTCTCCGTTTACGACTTTCTGCTTCCCTTCGTCTTTGGTAGCTTTAACCACCATAGGGTTATCTTTTGGCAAGACACCGGCTTCGTCAGTGATGGCGATTTTGATGTTTTCGTCTAATGTCGGCTCGGCGTTATTACCACCGGCGAGCATCGAGATGACAAATACGCCAATTACCATAGCCGGAATCAGGAGTATTGTGGCCCAAAAAGAAGGTTTTTTGACCTGGCGGATAAACTCAAATTTAGTGACCATCCATAGGGGATTTTTACTCATCTTCACCTCCATATACATCAATAAATATTTGTTCTAGGCTCTTGTTTTTGTGTGCCTTTCTAATTTCTTCAATCGTGCCATAAGCGTGAGCGACGCCGTCCTTCAAAAGAATCGCGCGGTCGCAGAGCTTCTCTACCTCGTCCATGTAGTGAGTAATCATAATGATGGCGGCGCCTTTTTTGTGGGCTTCTTCAATGATTTCCATAAGGAGCCGGCGGTTCATCGGGTCAAAACCTTTGGTAGGCTCATCTAGAATCAGAAGTTTGGGGTCGTTCATAATGGTGACGCCTAGCTGGATTTTTTGTTGCTGGCCACCAGAGAGCTTTTCGAGCTTGAGATTGGCTTTGTCTTCTAGTTTGACTCTTTTGAGGTATTTTGAAGCCCACTCGACAGGGTTTTTGAGGCCTTTAAGCTCGGCAAAGTAGAGGAGGTTGTCCATCACGGTTTCTTTTTTGTATAATCCGCGCTCCTCTGGTAGATAGCCTACGGTGACGGTAGTATCTTCGGGGTCGTATTTTTTGCCGTCAATTAGTAGTTCCCCGCTGGTTGGCTCGTAAAAACCGAGCAGAGCCCTCAGAGTCGTGGTTTTGCCAGAACCGTTACTGCCTAGAAAACCAAAAATTTCGCCCGCACGAACTTCAAAAGACAAATCCTTGATGATAGTCTTATTGCCAAAGTCCATGCGGAAATGTTTAATCTCCACAATATTCTTCATAAGTCTATTATAGCATTTATACGCTGGCGTCGGCAACTTTTTTATTGTTTGCTTTGATAGTTTTTTCGACGGATATAAGTGAATCTAGATAGGCTTTTTCTACTGGAGAAGGATTTTCTAGCTCGAATTTGCGATATTCTTTGGTGGCTTTTTTGATAGCTTCGTCATGGCTGACTTTGCCTGGGTTATCTAGTAATTTTCTACCGCCGGAAGCCAAGATTGTGTTTAATTGGTTAATATAATCTTCCATACGCATCGCCCTGTGTTCAATAGCACTGATTTCGGCAAAGTCAAAATACCCAGAAACTAGATTGTTTAGGATTTTTAGCTCGTCTTCTGTGAGGTAATTTTTGGCTACTTTAGCATCTTGTAAGCTAGGAAACTTACCGTGGAAAGCGGTGAGCCCCATGAACGGCTTAGTGGCGTTAGCGCGTTCATAAATTACCTCTGCAGCGGTGTGTCCATGAGCGGCATAATGAAGCTTATTCTGAACAATTTTAAAAAACCTAAGAGATTCCTTGGCTTTTGGGTCGTAGTCTATGGCCGTAGCATAAAGATCTAGAACTTGACGGTATAAGACTTTTTCTGAAGAGCGGATGTCGCGGATACGATCTAAGAGTTCCTTCCAATAATCGCCGCCGGCATTACCTTTTAGGCGGTCGTCATCCATAGTAAACCCTTTTATCATATATTCTTTGAGAACCCTGGTAGCCCAGATACGGAAAGCGGTAGCAATAGAGGATTTAATGCGGTAGCCTAGAGAAATGATCATGTCTAGATTGTAATATTTAGTATTGTAAGTTTTGCCATCCGCGGCAGTTGTTCGGAAATTCCGAACAACTGCGGTTTCAGACAGCTCCCCTTCTTCAATAATATGCTTGATATGCTCGCTAACATTAGCCTTGCTACTACCATACAGTTCTACCAACTGTGCCTGAGTTAGCCAAATAGTATCGTCACTGATTTTGGTTTTCAATTTTACCAACCCATCCTCTGATTGATAAATAACAATTTCACCTTGGCCACCGTGGTCATTATTGCCCAAGTTTTGCTTGATTTTTTTCTCCATAAAAAGCCTTTCTTTTATTATTTGATAATAAATCGGCTATATTATTTTTATTATATCATATCAAGAAGACTCTACTACGTGGTATAATGAAGTTATGAGAAACCATGAGCGATATACGACTAATGAAGATACGGATACGCTGAGAACGACAGAGGAACTTTTGGAGTTTGGAGAGACACTGCCGAAGTATGTGCAAAATTATTGGCAGAATGCTTGCAAAACGATGGAGCCGGAGAGGATAAATGGTTTAACTGATACGCTTGTGGCGATCAAAGATAAAGATTTTGAACAGGCTAAGAATATACTTAAAGAGAACTGGATGGATGATGGCCTGGTGATGGGCTCGGTGGCAACTTATCTACCCGAAGGGGTGGATGTGGTGCGGCAAGTGCATATAGACGCTTATGGTGGCATCAAAAAAGAGAATCGTGAATTCTTTGATAGGATGGAAAAGTGGCACGAGGAGCAAAGGAAAAAGTTTGCGAAAGAGATGGGCAAAGCAGCGGTAAAAACTCGGGGTGATTCCGATAATTCTATGAAAGACAGCGAGGCTTATCATGGGCCGACTACTAGAGAGAAATTCATGGAGAGAGTGGAGGACAACTTTGGGATATGGGCAGCAAGAAACATGGCATACGGAATGCGAATGAATGGCAAAAGATATGGGGCATACGGAATTGCTAATTGTTTTGGGTATGAACGGGATGAACCGAAGAAAATACCCAATTTAGAGCAGTGGGCAAAAGAATCATACAATCACGATTTAAATATTAATAAACGTAATTTTAAACGTTTTTTAAAGAAAGCCCGTGAAGATGGAAATAAAGAATGGGTGGGTATTTTTGAAGAGTGGGTAGATAAAATAGATAAATATTTTGCTAAACCTAACGCTAATCCATCTTATGGCAATGCCGGTTTTCCTGAGACAATGCAAGAGCAAGAAGGTGGGCGTTTTATGTATGGCTGGGATGTGCAAACAGCATTTGAACGCAAAGTAGGAAGCTATAAAGGGTATGGAGAAGTGGAGGCTAGGCTTTATATGTGCCCCAGAACAGACAATTTGACAGATTTTATTGATGAATTTAAAGATAGGTGCAATGAAAAAGATTTGAGATATTATTTCAAATATGCCAATTATTCAAATAGAGATGATCGTTTTATTATCTACACAAACTATAATTTAATTAATGACCATTTAAAGACATTGAGAGAGATGTGGAGTGAACGTCCAGAGTTATTCAAAAACATGAATGACAGTTGTTGTAACCCGTTTTGGGGCAGGATAGATGTAGACGGAGATCCCTATGTGTCTCATGAAATGGGAGTGTATTTTGGTGAAGAGCCCAGACGCTATCCACGAGATTTTGAGCCAACCAATAGAGATGAAGGACTAGATAAAAAAGGTGAAGATCCGGATGCAGTATCTACATTTAGAGGATATAGTTATAGCGGCCTTAGAGGAGATATCTTTGATATAGCCTTTAAAAAATGGACTAGGGAGGTTTACGGCGAGAAAGAATATCGCGATGAAGACGGTTGGAGGAAATTTAAGAATGAGGTACACTTTGATTCCCCGTCCGATATTTCTTGGAAAAATGCTGAGAGGCTAGAACAGATATTCCGTAAAGAATTAGACAAAGCCGATATTGATCCTAATAATATGTGTTTTGATAAATACCCTGACACTCCAGAGGGGCCGTATAAGCGGAGTTATTACAACAAATAACCCTTTATATATCTGTTATGCTTGACTTTTTTGATGAAGTATGCTATAATTATATGGTTAGGTTTTGCTAATGTAGTTTTTACAAATCTGTTATGCCAAAGGGGGTAATATATGGATAACAAAACACTTACGCCTTATTTTCGCAATTTACCTTTAAGTGAAGCTTGGACAGGGGATTTCGGTCTGATTTCTATGAACGGAATGCCGCCTGGACAGCTGGAATGTCTAAAGGAGATTTGCGAGAATACGCCTGCTAGCTTCTATGATTTTTTGACAGACAAAGATCCGCTGTTTCGCAGTATTTATAGCGAAGGAACTTTTGTCGGTCAGGAAGAGCAGTTCGTTTTTCCCTTTATCACTGGGAAAAAGATACCCGAAGACATCAAAGAGATAGTCGGCCCGATTGGGACGCAGACCTCTAAATATCATCAGGAAACACTGTTGCAGCATGTAGATTTGGTTGCGGCCAACCTCGTAGATGCTGGCATCGATGAAGCTTTGGCCGTCAAGCTGGCCGTTCTCCATGACGTAGGCAAAAAGTACACCTCTGCTACCAATGCGGTAGGTGGTGTGTGTTACTATGGTCATGCAGAAATTTCGGCTTTCATCGCTGGTCATTGGCTCCGTGAAATCTACGACGAAAAATCGGCTAAGGAAATTGTGGCTGTAATTTATGGCCATATGTTTCCCTTTACTAGTTGGAATGTGTCAAAGCATTGGAAAACTGGTGAGCCGGTCAATTATCGTCAAGATTTTTACGAAGGTCAGTTGCTTCGCTACTGTGATGGTGATACAGCGTTTGTTAACCATATAATGCTTTTAATCGACATATTCTCAAAATGTGACGAAGGCGTAGCGGAGATGACACCGGCTATTTTAGAGAAAATTGCTAGAGGGCATGCCCTGATTTGTAAATAATCTAGAATAGCTTAGATTCCCCCGGTTGATACCGGGGGATTTTTTTAGCCGCCGAAGAGGACTTTGAAGAGGCCAAGCGACACGAGGAGCATGATGAGGCCGGCGGTGAGGACGCCGGCGATGATGGCAATCATGGATTTTTTGAAGTCTAGGTTTAGGATGCTCGCTGCAAGGGTGCCAGTCCAGGCTCCAGTACCAGGAATTGGGATAGCAACGAATAAAAACAGAGCGAAATAGGCACCGGATTTGGCCTTTTTTAGTAACTTGTCGCCGGCTTTTTTGCCTTTTTTTAGACAAAAGTCGCAGAACTCTCTGAATGGCTTCCATTTACATTTCTGGCCCCATTTTAGCACCTTTTGGGCGAAGAAATATATAAATGGTATAGGGACAAGGTTGCCAATTAGGGCGATAATCAGGACGGCCCATTCCGGAAGACCTAGATCCATACCAATAGCGATAGGGATGGCGCCGCGAAGCTCGATTAGAGGTACCATAGACACCAGAAATACTAATAAAATCTTCCAAACCATGCTTTAATTATATCATATTGTGTAGTTGAAGAATTTGGGGTTCTTGTTGTTCATAGTTTCAGTTCCTTATTAATTTGTATCTTTATGATACCGCTTGGAGCTTAAAGGAAAATTAAAAATAGTAATTCAATCGAACCCTGATTCTTAATTTTAATGGTTTCTCCCCCAAAAACCGGTTTTTGCGCCAGTTCGGGAAGTAGGTTTTTAGCATCTTACGGGATTTTTTAAGCCCTTTTCTTCCCTCTTTGAACTTCTTAAAATCTTTGGCGGAGTCAATGAGGAGATTCCAGATAAAAAACCACTCTAGTTCATCGTGATACTTTTCCGCTGTTTCCGCCCGTTCAAATCTTTTATACAGCCCTTCAAGAGCTGGGAAAATATCTAAGTAGTGCGGGTCCCAGGTGGTTTTATGTAAGACCGAATCTGGGTTTTGGTAGTAAATATAGAGAGGTTTGTCGATAGAGGTGAATTTGTCCGTGTAAAGGATTAGAGAGGAAATCATCTCCATATCCTCGTGGATAATTCCCTCGGTAAAGGCAAATTTATGTTCGATCCACCATTTCCGATTAAAAATAAACTGCCAGGGACCGGCGCCGTATCTAATGAATCGGCTTTTATAATCGGAAGAAGCAGGATTAATAGCCGATAGATAATTTTTGTGCCCATCACCATATATCCTAGTGGCCCCCATCATCACGATGTCTGAATTGGTTTTTTCGGCTTCTTTTACTAGGAGTTTGATACTGTTTTTTGATATTTCGTCGTCGGCATCGACAAACCAAATATATTTGCCTTTAGCGTGAGATAGGCCGTAGTTTCTAACCGCGGCAGCGCCTGGTGTATGACAATGTAATACACGTATATCAAGTGGTGAGGTAGTGGCAAAATCTTGAGCGATTTTTAGTGACTGATCCGACGAGCCATTGTCCACCAAAATCACTTCTACTTTGGTCTGGCCTAGTGCCACCGCTGTAAAAACGGATTCTAGACACCTTCTTAAGTATTTTTCGGCATTGTAGACCGGGATGATGATTGATAAAATCATGCTTTGTCTTGCTCTTCTTTTTCGAGCTTTTTGAAGGCAACTTTGCCGACTAGAGTCTTGGGGAGTTCATCTCTAAATTCATAGGCAGCAGGCAAAGCATAGATAGGAACGTTTCTCTCTAATAGTTCCCTGATTTCGCGCTCTAGACGCTTGCCTGGCCTGTAGCCTTCTTTTAGTACAATGAAGGCTTTTGGCACCTGACCCTTGTATGGGTGGTCAATACCTATCACAATGGAAGTTTCGACCGCTTCGTGAGAGTTGATAATTGATTCGAGATGGGTAGGATAAATATTGTACCCACTGGAGATAATAATCCTCTTCAGGCGTTGACCAAAGTAGATCAAACCGTCTTCGCCAATATGACCAATGTCGCCGGTATGGAGCCAAACTTTGCCGTCGTCGTGGACTTTTAAGACTTTGGCGGTTTCCTCGTCATCTCCGAGATAGCCCATCATTACGAGTGGACCAGAGATACAAATTTCGCCGTCGACACCCTCTGGAAGGGGCTTTTTGGTGCCGGGTTTGACGATTTTGAAGTCCATATCGGGCATAGGAGCGCCAATAATGCCATCACTAAAGGAATTCTCCGGAGAAAGACAGACAGCACCAGAGCCTTCGGTAAGACCGTAACCAACGCGAATCTTGGCTGAAGAGCCGTGAGCGGCTAGAAAATCGTTTACCTTGTCCCTCAGAGTACTATTCAAAGTGTCGCCACCACAGATGACAGCAGTGACAGATTCGAGGTCGTTTGGGCCGAGTTTAGTATTGATGAGGGCCTCAAAGAGAGTAGGTACACCCACGATGAAGCTAGGGGTGTTTCTTCTTAGGATATCCGCAAACAATTTATGTGAAAAGGCTGGTATCAGATTACACTCCATACCCTTACAGAGAGGGGTGTGGATACAGACACCTAGACCAAAGCAGTGGAATAACGGCAAGATGGATAGAACCGAGGCCCCTGGCGTGATTTGACGTATCATAGTGGCGTCGCAGATGGATTCCGCGTTGATATTAAGGTTTGATAGCATAACCGCCTTAGGAGCGCCTGTAGTGCCCCCTGAGTACATAATTATGGCAGGATCAGCTCCACCACGCTCTTCGTGGTAGTTGCCTTGATAAAAATAGCTGTTGGCAATAAAATCTTCCCAGAGAACTACGCGACCGTCGTTCATCGGAAGACGGACCTTTTTGACGTGGAGTAATCGATAGAGCTTCTGTTTCAAAAAACCGAGGCCATCAGAGGGGCGCACTACGATGATACGCTCGAGCTGGGCGGTATCTCTTAGCCTGTAAATCTTGTCAAAGACCGCGTCTATCACCATAACATACTTAGACTCGGCTACTTTGATGTAATATTCCAATTCTTTCTCTGATGATAAGGGGTGGACCATATTACAGACAGCGCCAACCATATTGACAGCGTAGACCATAGTGATTCCCTCTGGGGTGTTGGGCATACAGATAGTAACACGGTCACCTTCTTTGACCCCGTAATTTTTGAGGGCGCGGGCGGCCTTTTCGATTTTTCTAACAAAATTTTTGTAGGTCACCTTGTGGCCGTAGTAAGAATAGGCGATGTTATCGGGATATTTCTCGGCGGTCTGAATAATCATATCAACGATGGAGCAGTCGGGAAATTCCAAAGTTTCTGGGATATTATCTTCTTTATAATACTTAAGCCAAGGGCGAGAATCGCCTTTTCTAACTGGCTTTTTCGCAGTTTTCTTATCTGTAGTTTTTTTCACAAAAATCTCCTTATGATTTATTATATCATACTACGGGAAATTTTTAGCTATTCTTTGCGAGCCAAAGTTTGAAAGGAATCCCAAATTTACGGTCGGGGCTGTAGGAATAATCACGGTTGGAATTAGTGATGTGATCTTCCAAATCTCTAACGGCATTTTTGGACTCTTCACTGAGGTTAGCCCACCAGTTGTCCCAACGTCTTTCCATTTCGTCATTTATAGGACGACTCTCTTTGAAGGCGGCGACACCTTCGTCGCCAATTAAGTCTCTAGCGCTTTCGATGTCTTCGAACATTTCATTTTCCCAGTTATTAAAGTCGGATTCTGGGGTAGTTTCGGATTCTGGTTCTACTGGAGGAAGCTCCACTGGAGATTCCAAAGTGACTTCCTCTGGGGTAGTTTCGGAGCTTGGTTCTACTTCTACTGGGGCATCTGGCATAACTTCGATATTTTCTTCGGGGACAGAGTTGAGAACTTCACGGAGAGAAGGCTGCTCTGGCGCCTGTTCGGCTGGAGTTTCTTGTTCGACTGGAGCTTCTTCGGCTTCAATAGCAGTAGGCTCGCCTAGACCAGTACGAGCTAGCTCTGGAGCGAAGGCAAAACCGTTTGAGGTAACACCGCGCACAAAGCTCTCGGGTTCTCCAGGGATTTCTTTAACAAAACTATAAACGGCGGGGTGTTCGATGCTTGTTTCTACTAGTTGTTCGATTTTACCAGAGAAAGTGTTACTACCTATATCAGTAGCAAGTGGAGTGATATGATGGACGCCATTTTCTACGCCATTATCAACGGCAACTTCGAAGTATTTATAGAGTTTTTCGCCGTTATCGCCGATAGCTTTGATAGTTTCGCCAGTGGTGGTGGTAAAGGTACCGTTGTCACCCCAGGTGAGCTGACCAGATTCGTTAATGCTACCTGCGATTTCGAACTTGGAATCACCAATAGTGATAAAGGCTTTGACTTGCTCTGGTGTATAGTTGACACTTCTACCGTTGATGGTAGCTGCACCCTTGATAGTAGAGACAAATTTACCGTTTTCGATATTGGTAGTTAAGCCACCCTTAGAAGCCCAACCATCGTATTTGACATCAATTTTGGCAGTAGAAGCAGATGGGTCAACTTCTGTAAGAGTGGATTTTGGTTCGCTCCAAGCATCCTGGGTTTTGATCTTGGTATATCCTTCGGCTTCAAATTTTTTAATAGCATCGGGTTTTGAAACATCGTTGACTTCGATTTTCTTGGAAGCGCCAGGGACTTCGTAACTGCCCCTAAACTGACCGAAGCCACTCGCGAGCAAGGTTTCTTTTGCGTCATTGGCGTTTTCGGTTTTGATAAGACCAGCTTTTTCAAAGATGCCGATTTTACTGGGGTCGATAGCAGCCATAATCTCCTGAGAACCGAGAAAGATGGTGGTGCCAAGGACTAGGCTCTTGCCAGCCTTTTTCATAGCGGCGAGAGCGCGATAGTTTTTGAACTTTTTGTCTTTGGCTGTAACGTCTTCATAAATGTCGTCCTTGATGTTTCCTTTCATAATTTCAAGGATTTCTTGTTCTCTTCTATTTAAAGTTTTTTCAGCTCTGATGAGGGCAATATCAAGGTCTAGGCGCTCTTTACCGCGATTATGATCAGATGAGTAGGAAATCAAATCTTTCTTCTCGGCATCAGAGAAGTCGATACGAACTCTAGCCTCGGCGATGGCGCTGAGGAGAGCTTTTCTATATACTTTGTCGTCTTCGAGATTCATGGCGATAGCTTTACCGTTTTCGAGATCCATAGCGGCGTTAATCCTGTCAGTTAAGCTGCTAGCTTTCTGCATATCATAAAGTGTGCCACCAATACGTTCTTCGTGCTTGGCGACTTTTTTGTTCTTGCTGTTGTAGTCTTTACCACTAGCGACATCTCGGAGCATGCGAGCACGATCTTCGGTGATACGATTGCGCTCTTTGAGGCCAGAAATGACAGAAGAACCAACAATACCGCCAGCAACACCAAAGACGGCTTTGATGCCGGTCTGGGTGAGAGCCATGGCGGCGCCGGCGGCGCCGGCGACGATTTCGGCAGGAATAAATTGACCGATTGGATTACTTTCGCACCAGTTGACGATTTTATCAAGATTATCTCGGTGGGCTTCGGTACGGACATTATTTCTAACTTCGGCATGGTAAGCCTGAAAACCGGCCATAACTAAGCTCATGGCTTTATCATGCTCGGCTTTGTTTTTGGCATTAATGGCAACTTCTTTGTAACGTCTGGCAGCTTCTCTAGCTACTTCTAGATAATTGTTGTTAGAACTATCAAGTGATTTTTGGTGAAAAATTTCGTCAATATCGTTTTCAAATTTACGATCAAGTTCAGAAACTTTTTCTCCTCTTTTGAGGCTGATACGAGCGTATTTTTCGATTGCGTGTTTAATCTTCTCGTTAGTTTCTTCATCGAGTGTTTTAAGTTCTTCTCCAGCGCCCTTATGGATATAAGCCTCGTCTTCTACAGCGCCCATCACAAAGCGTTCCATCACAGCTGGGCTTTCTTCTCTAATAAGATCAGTGAGGGTCTTGCCGTTTTTATCAGTGCGTTTCTCAGACAAGAATTCTTTTTCATATTTCTTTTCGTAATATTTTTTGAAGAGGGTACCTTTCCAAATCTTAGTGATAATGTTGCCTTTTTCGGTTTCGGCGTTAAGGGTTTGCTCAGCGAGGTCGTGTGCCATTTCTTTCTTATCGTGAGTCCAGTCGGCATTAATAGCGACAAGTGGACGGCTATTCATCTCTTCTCTAGCAATTTCATCGTCTAGTTCTCTGAGTTCTTTTCTGATGTTGTCATAGTCTTCTATGTCTTTAGCGGTATCTAGCTCTAATAATTCTTGAATGGTATTATCGTAATCATTTATGTTTTTTTGACCTTCTTGGTTTTCTAGATTTTCTTGATTTTCTAATTTTTCTAGATCTATCTTTTCTTGGATAATACGATAGTAATCTTCGGAATTTTGCTGATCTTCTAATTCTTTGGCCTGGACTAGTTCTAGTTCTTTAGCTTGAACTTGAGCTAATTCTTTGGCTTGAGCTTGGGTTGGCTCGAATTCTCTAGCCTGAGTTAGTAGTAGTTCTTTACCTTGTTCTATCTCTTTATTATGCTCGGCTTCTATTTCGGGCTCTGTCACCATCCGAATTTCTGATTCAGGGACTTCGATAATTCTTGGTTCGGATTTGCCTATAGCGCGTTCATAACGGATTTGTTCTTTTAAAAATGCGGGGATATCGCTTTTGTCTTCTATGGCTTGAGCTTTTTTAATATCTTTTTGCTCGATTTGGTAAGTTTGGATTTGTTGTTCTTTATTCTCGGCAATTTCGTTGTTTCTTTCTGATAATTTAATCTCTGTTTTAGGGATATCGACGGTTTTGGGCTGTAGTTTTGTTGATGGAGAAATCTCGGTAGATTGTTTTTTTAGTAAATTATCGAGATATGCTTCTTCTTCTTTGGCGCTACGTTTTCTGTATTCAGGATTCTGTTTTAACCGCTGATCACGTTTTTCTAAAAGTTCTTCAAAACGCTTATTGGCTTTAGTTTCACGAAAAGCTTTGAGTTGTTTTTCAAAATTAGCCATATCATCCCATTTGGACTGGTTAGGGCTGGAGTTGGTATTTTTGTTTGGACTTTTTTCTGACATTTTTATTCCTCCGCGTCGAGATAGAAGTTTCTAAATCTTAGCATAGTCTCAAGGGTTACTTCAGTGAGATTAATACCTGAGTTTGCGATAAATTCGGTCATTTTTTCGTTGGTGAAGTCTGGTTGTTCAACGAGTTTGGCAAGCTCGGCGGCTTTTTCTTCAGGGAGAGCTTCGATGGCGGCACGATTAATCTGGTCTTCCAGACGTTTTTTCATGTCGGCTTTTAATTCCTCTCTTATTTCTGGTTCGACATTAGTAATACCTTTGTCGTTTAAAAGACTTTCTATAAATTCATCGATGGTTTGCATTTTTTGTATGACCTTTCTTATAAGCGCTTTTCTATATTATAGCGCTTATTTTTATAAAAGCAACACTTGCTTAAGAACAAAAATACTATTTCGTAGAAATAGTATTTTTGTTCTCTATAAACTTACTACTTATTAATAGAAAGAGAAATCTTGCGGCCGTCTTTATCGATGTCAAGAACGGTGAAGCTTTTGCGTTCGTTTAAGGTAAAGACCTTCTCTGGGTCAACGTCGGATCCTTCGCCAAGCTCAGATACGTGGACGAGAGCCTCTACCGCTGGGCTAATCTGGACAAAAGCACCAAACGGAGTGATACGGGTAACCGTACCTTCTACTTTGGAGCCTTTCTTTAGATTTTCTACCTCGTGTAGCCATGGGTCTTCCATAAGCTGTTTCATAGAGAGGGATAAGCGATCCTTATCGATAGCGATAATCTTGGCGTCAATTTCGTCGCCAATCTTAACGTAATCAGATGGGTTATTGACGCGCTCCCAAGAAATTTCAGAAATGTGAACCAAACCTTCGATGCCGTCGACGTTCACGAATACACCGAAGTCTACTACGCCGGTCACTACGCCGTGAACAGTGTCGCCGACCTTGAGACTAGAAAAGCGCTCGGCAAGACCGTCTCGGACCGCTTCCTTCTCAGAAAAGATAAGCTTGTTTTCCTTCTTGATAGCATCGAGAATGCGAACCTTGATTGGTTTACCAACAAGAGAGTTGAGTCTCTGTAAGATTTCGTCTTTGTCTGCGCTACCTACGCGTGGGTAATGCTCGGCAGAAAGCTGAGAAACTGGGAGGAACCCTCTGATTCCCTCGTATTCAACCAATAAACCGCCCCTGTTAGCATCATAAGGTGTAATTTCAACAGTTTCGGCGTTGTCCATCTTGCTCTGGATTTCATCCCAGCCTTTATCCTTGACGGCCTTTCTAAGAGAAAGTAAGACGTAACCATCATCCATCTCTGCTTCGATAACAGAGGCGGTGACTTCGTCCCCTAGTTTTACATCTTTGACAAAAGATGCCTCACGTCTTGGAACCAGACCTACACCTTGGCTCCCGAGATCAATCAAAATCTCGTGTTTTTTAATAGAGATAATTTTGCCGTTTATCGTATCTCCGGCAATAACTTTTTTGGATGCATCCTCATTAGCCTTCAAGAGGTCATCCATAGTAACTTTTTTGGCGTCAGCCATATACTAATATTTCCTTCCTTTAGGCCCATTCAGAGAGTTTTTAACAGATAAAAAGGCCTCTGAATGAGCCTAAGTGCTTTTATTATAGCAAATTTGAGTTGAAAAGTCTAGAGTGTAGTATAATGGGGATATGTATTTAGCAGTTGATATTGGAGGTACGAAGACGCTGATTGCTCTCTTCTCTAAGCGGGGGCGGGTGATTCGTCGGGTAAAGTTCAAGACTTCTTGGCAGAAGGAGCGGTTTTTAAGGGAGCTTAGAGCGGCTCTTAAAAGGTTCTCTACTCCTAGAATAAAGGCGGTGGTAGTAGCGGTGCCTGGTGTTGTACAAAAAAATTGTTCAGTGCGATTTGGCAACCGTGACTGGGGAGATGTTTCTTTCGTGGAGATGTTGCAGTCGCTTTTTGGTTGTCCGATTTATTTTGAAAACGATGCTAATCTCGCGGCAGCTTATGAATCCGCTAAACTCCCAGGTAAGACGGTGTTTTTGACTTTTTCTACTGGGATTGGTGGAGGGATTGCCGAGAGGGGGCAAATCTTGCCAGAATCAGATAGCTTTGAACCTGGACACAAAATTTATACACTTGAAAATAAAACCTGTGAATGGGAAGATTTGGCGGCATCTTCGGCGCTCGAGAAAACTTTTCACGTAGATGCAGCGACTAACTTACGTGGCAAAAAGATGATGTTAGAGGTAGCGGAACGGGTATATTTGGGGATTCCAGATATAGTTGCTAAATATTCCCCTGATACGATTGTTTTGGGTGGGCCACTTGGTAAGATTTTTAACCTTTACGTAAAATATTTACCCAAAATCGAAGGTGTCAGGTATGCGAAGCCAAAGCGCCCTCTCGAATCGGTGATCTATGGATGCTATCTTTTTGGAAAAAATCAGGGGTGATTACCCAGAAGTGCGGTTTGTGCCGGGACAAAGGTTTTCTTTTAGGCCGCCAAAAACAGTAGTGTTTTGCGATGATTCTAACAGTGCTAATCCCCTGTTGCTACTACATGAACTAGGGCATTTTTTGACTGGGCGGTTTGATTTTAAGACGGAGATTGAGCGGCTTAAGATAGAGGTGATGGCTTGGGAGAAAGCTAAAGAATTGGCGCCTTTATATGGGGTTTTTGTAGATGAAGATTTAATAGAGAGCGAGCTTGATTCTTACAGAGATTTTCTCCATCAAAAATCGCGTTGTCCTTTGTGTGGGCTAACGCGATTTCAGACACCAGATGGGGTTTTTCACTGCCCCAAGTGTGAGATGTTTTAGGCAGCTTTCTTAGCTGGACCACGGCGAGAGATACGGCCACCTTTAGCACCGGCTACGCGAGCAAGTGCTGGGTTGGCAGCGAAACCACCGGTGTGACCATTTTGGCCACCTTTTTTACCAATACGAGCGTAAAATTCTTTACCGTATTTAGCTTTGTTAGTAGCAGCAGCTTTCATGCCGCCAGCTTTGGTTCCAGACATCGTGGAAACTCCGTTCTGCCCACCACGATTACACTAATAAAACACACCTCTTTTCAGAGGTTATGGTTTAATAATATCATACTGATTACGTTTTGTCAATAGTAAATTACCGAACATAAAGTTTTTGATCACCCGAACAAAATTGTTAAAGGTTCTGCACAAATTGTGGAAAAATAGTATTGACATTATGCGCCACGTGATATATAATAGGGGTAACTTGCGCAGATTAAACTGCGAGGCTGCACAAGTTATATGTATGACCTGGAAAACCGCCCCTCTCAATTAATAAAAGGCGGTTTTCTCTTATCTTGGACTTTTCTTTAAAAAGAAAAGTCCAGCAAAAGAAACTAGTAAGAAAAAGAAATCAGGCGCATGTCCTGATTTCTTTTTTGTTTATAGATTGTTCCAGCCGAAGATGTACAGGAACCTCTCCCAGATAGTAGGAGAAGTCCGAAAAGGCTCGCAGGAGGTTTTCACGATGTATTCTTCCCCGTTTAAGCTAACTATGAGTTCTGTATCTGTTAAATCTGTTTCTAATTGATCATCTTTAACGCCGACTACGGTGATTTCCGAGTCGGATCTGATTTCGTGCTTGCCATTCCACCAAGTTTCGTAATAACCAACGATTTCATCTCTGTTCACAACCGTAGTAGGGATGATTTCGGCGCTTAATCGCATTAGCTCATCTTTACTTCCGGTAAACGAATCTTCCCTGGTGTCGGCGCCAAGGAGCGCTAGAGTAATTATATGATTATCGATTTCGTAAGCGCTGATAAGATTATAGCCAGACGGATTACCGATATAACCAGTTTTTACTCCGATAATTTGACTGCCGCTGCTTAGAGTGTCACCTAGAATTTTATTCGTATTAGTTAATTCTCCAGCGACGGGGACGGTGTGAGTTTTTAACCCGACGACTTCTTTTAAAACTGGGTTTTTCAGGAGTTTAGCAGCGATTTTGGCCAAATCTTCGGCAGTAGAGGTGGTAGTTTCGCTATATCCACTAGCATCTATGCCGATAGTGGTATTGGTGATTTCCATCTCCTGAATCATCTTGGTGGCATATTTTTGATAGTTCTCAAGGCTACCAAAGGCCCAGATAGCAAGCGTATCTGCCATATTATTAGATGAGGCGAGAAAAACTGAAACAAGCGCATCATACTCACTGATTTCTTCGCCAAGCACAACTTTGGTGGTAGAACCGTTGTGAGTCTGATACCAGAGGTAGCGATTAAAAAAATCAGGGGTAATGGTAATGGTTTCGCCTGTGGAGCCAAGTTCAAAAGGTTTTTCTCTCATAATAGCAAGTCCTAGAATCATCTTGGCAGTGGAAGCGGTGGGCTGAGAGGATTTATTCGTGCCCTGAATAATCCTACCGTCTAGACTGACGGCTTTTTGTCTAAAATCACCGGGTAATAGTTCGGAAATTTCAGGTAAATCAGGGGTTTTAAAAGTTTTTATTAGGGTGATATTGGTGGGGAGAGTAAACATTTTAACCAAAATCGTGATGACGATAGCCGAGAATATACCGACAGCGCCGATTATAAGATAAGGTTTTTTCACTCTACGACCTTATTCCTACGTGGATCTTCCCAGTCGGTGGCAATATCAAGACGCTCGGGATGTTCTTTGATGAAACCGCCGGTATCGCAGACTATACCAGTACCGAGGCTAGTTTCGACAATGCTACCTCTGGGATGAAGTTTAAGATCGGCGGCCACCATAACGTAATCACCGAGCATTTTAACACCGTCTTCTCGTACCCAGTAGTCACCTTCGACGCCACGGCGATGCATTCGAGCGACGATTTCGTCCATAGGGAGGTTATAAAAGGTTTCTTCCCCGGTGGGACCATGGTTTAAGCCCATTTCGGCATTTAGAACTGGACCGTCCCAGATAAACTTTTCCTCTTCTTCCTCTGATAGAGAGGTTTCTTCTTGAGGCGAATTAAAAAAGGCCTCGACACCAGCGGTGGGTGTAGAAAATTCCTCCTCGACAGGGTTTGACGAGTTTGACCAAGCTGCGGCTTCGCCGGCAGTAGGCAGCGCGTCTTCTACAGATGTCGTCTCTGCTGTTTTTGGTTGAACTGCAGCTTCACCAGCAGTAATGATGGGCGTTTTGGCAGGATGATTTTTGGCGGTAGCGGGTGTAGCAAGTAGGGTAGCGGCTAGAGCCATAGCACCAAGACGAGCATAGAAACTTCTTTTTGTAACTTCAGAAGAGTTTAACTTGAATTCTGGGGTAAGATTTGGTCTCATATCTCTATTATATCATTTAATCAAGGATTAATGATACACATTGGTTCTGCCATCGCCACTAGCACGGAATCCGGTATAACTATGTGCCAATGGTTGGCCAGATGTGGCTTTGTCTAACTCTTCCATAAATATCTGTTGAACCCTTTCGGTACCAATGTTGCCAGCTGATGGGCCAGAGCCATAATTATTCCAACCCCAGTTGCCTCGCCCCTTAACACCGTCGGCGTACGCCGTAAATTGACCGTCAACGGCGACTTCGGCACCGACTGATGTGCCCTTATTTACTGCTCTGTTAATAATCACATCGGCGATAGATCTGGCGGCGTCTTCACTATCATACGCACCTTCGGCAAAGGCGGTTCTTATAGCCATATCAAGGCCGTCAGCGATAGACGATGAGGCGGCTTCTTGAGTGATAGTAGGCTCTGGAATCGGTTCTGGCTCTGGGTCTGAAACTAGCTCGGGCTCTTCGGGTTCAGATTCTGGAGATGACTCGGATTCCGAAACCGACTCGGATTCTGGAGGCGCGAAGGACTCAGAGGTCTCTGACTCTTCGATAACCGGCTCAATGGATGGTTCTGGGATTGATTCGGGTTCTGATGGTGGTGCTAATGGTTCGGTGGTTACGGGCTCTTCGATGACCGGCTCGGCAACTGGTTCGACAGCCGACGGTTCTGGCGGTGGGGCAAGCGGTTCAAGAATCTCCGGTTCTTCAACGACTGGCTCGGCGGCTGGTGCTTCTGGTGGTGCGAGTGGTTCAAGGGCTTCAGGTTCTTCAATGATTTCATAGTCGAGGCCGTCGTTGATGTCATTGCTATTATCTCCACTACCTCCTTCTTGATTTTCGTTATTTAGGTCATCACCCCAATCGTTATCCCAATCCTCCTCTTCCTCTTCATCTTCTTCGTCTTCTTCATCTTCGTCTACAAAATCAATTTTTTTGTTTTTCTTATGATGATGGTGGTGGTGATGTTCCTCTGCTTCATCTTCGGAATCTTGCTCTATTGACGGTTCGATTGAAACCTGGGAAACCTGAGGGCTAACTATATCTACTGATTGTATATCTGTTGGCTGTATATCTGTCAACTGTATAGTTACTGGCTGTGGCTCAGCAGGAGCTTCAGAAGCAACGGGCGAGTCGATATTTACTGGGGCAGCTGTAGATACTTCAGTGTCGATACTTTCTGTGACGTCTGAAGTTGGCGTGGTTTCGACGATTGTAACCGGAATAGGAGTAGTAATATCATCTTCGGAATCGGAACCGGAATCGGAGTCGGAATCGGAGTCGGAATCAATATCAAGATCAGCTACAGTTTCTTCGATGGTGGTTTGATTAGGTTTGGGTATATTTTTCTGGTTCTTTTTTAGCGTCGAGCCGCCAAGACTAGTTGTGGTGATTATAGTAGTTAAACCGGCAATAATGATACCCGCAATGAGTTTTCTAAAACCCGGATTTTTGACAGCTTTCTTACCCACTACTCTTGGCGGAACTTCTTCCATTGGCGGTGTTTTGAGTTTTTCGGGAGCTTTTTTGGGCTTTTTGGAAGAAGTGGAAGGACGAGCTTCTTTAATAGTGGTAGCGTTTTTGACTTGATTGTGCCCGGCGTAAGGGTCGTTATGAGTCTGATCGGTAAGTTCTTCTGGGTTGATACCCACAGCGCGGAGTTTAGCCTCGAGGTCGGCTTTTTTCTTTAATAGCTCTTCGCGTCTCTTATATAATTCTGCTATTCTTAGGGCCTTATTACCAAAAGCTTGATATCTAGCACGAGACGGATCGATGGATTTTTCAGTATCCACCTCCACAGCACCACTAAGAGATTCCGCTCTATACATAAGCTTATTATATCATAAAAGCCTTGGGAATGTCATATTATCAAAAAATCGCCGACTAGGCGACTTATTTGTGGTGGGGGCAAATTGTCCAGGCATTAACACATCATAGAGAATCAATTTGAATTTGTTTGCCTTTTTCGCAATGTTTGTAAAATTCGGAACAAGATAGATTCTTTTTCGGCGCATCGTATTCGTATATGACAAGATTCTGTGGATTATATTTATTGTTGAGCTCATCGTCAATGAATTTGCCACGAACATCCAAAATCGCGTTTTTTAAATTGTCGTACTCGTGCTGGCCACGCATAGTAGCCCAGGCATGCTCATACCAAAATATCTTGTTATCGTATTCAAAAATCCCAAACGTATGCGTTGGGCACTTGTCTTCGTCATAATGAACAATGAAAAATGAACGAGTGGTTACGCCAATATCAGAAAAAAGTTTTCTTTGCAGCTCAACTTGATCCCAACAAACGCCAAGGCGACTCTCCAATAACTGATCTGGCATCTGTAATACATATTTTTCGGCAAAGTAAGCCATATCATTGTGCTTGCCTCCATCACTATCGACCCAACCATATTGAATTAGGATCATTTTTGCATCGATTTCCCTCACGAAGTCCATATTTATATTTTAACATATAGATTTGATTATTTAGGGTATTAACAGACATTTTAACAGGGGTAAAAACTACATTTTTGGCAGTTTTTTGCTGCAAAAATGCCCCAAAATTACATACTATTATTGCAAGGTACTTAACAGAAAACTATCACTAAAAAATCGGCTAAAATGCCGAATTGTATAAAATTTGGTGGGGATATATGGACTTGAACCATAGACCTCGTCATTATCAGTGATGCGCTCTAACCAGCTGAGCTATATCCCCATAGATTGTAAAATGCGCGGACGCGCTCTGTCATGATTTACTCGGCGACAAGCGCCTCGAACAGAGCTGAGCTATATCCCCAGATAATATGAATCTGGTCGACTTTTATTAAAATAAAAGTCGTCCGCAGGGCGTCGCCTCGGAAATATGGCTACGCCATATTTCTTCGAGTATTCCTCAATCTTCGAAAAGAAAATAAATTTTCTTTTCTCAGCTTTTGGAATTCTCTGAATTAAGGCTTCGCCTTAATTCACTCGGTTCCTACTGTGGTGGAGTAACAGGGACTCAAACCCTGGACCTCCGCCTTGCAAAGGCGGCGCTCTAATCAACTGAGCTATTACCCCATAAAAATGGTAAGGTGTTCTTTTATTTTACACCAAATACACCGAAAAATCAAGTTTTTATGTTATAATGGAACCATATGGATTTTACTTTTGATTTTGGATGGATGGCTGGGGGGATTGTAATAGCAGCAGCAGGGGTGGCGATTGTGTTTTTTCATCGGCAGATTGCCGAGAATTTAGCAAATGGGGTATCTTCTTATGATCATGTCAAATTGTTTGGAGTGATCACGATAGTAGTGGGTCTACTTGTAACGATGAATCTACACACCTTTATCCTAACCTTAATCGTCAATATGATTAGAGGTGGCAATTAATTACCCCAGAGGTTTTGGCGGGTCCATTCATACATAGCAATAGCGGCAGCAGCACCGACATTGACGGAGCGGGTGGAGCCGAAAGACTCGATATACCTAACATCGTCAGCTTCTTTCAATAGCTCTTTGGTGATACCATTATTCTCGGAGCCAAAAATCAGAGTAGTATTTTGAGTAAAATTTTTATCGTGGAGAGGCTCGGCGCGCTCGGTGTTGTTTTCGATAGCTACTAGTTCCCTACCGGTTTGAGTTTTTAGAAAATCTTCGTAAGTGTGGTGATGGACAATTTCTAGATATTTATCTGTACACATAGCGCCGCGACGGTTGTATTTTTTCTTGCCGATAATGTGGACTTTTTTTACATTAAAGGAATTGGCGGTCCGGACGATGGAGCCGATATTGAAGTCGTGTTCAACATTTTCGATAGCAATTTCTAAATTTTGACGAGTTCTGTTTAGCGCTTCAAAAACTTGTTCGTTGGTCTGACCTTTGTACTCGTCGATTAAATTTCGGGTGTCTTCCATGTGATATAATTATATCATAAGAGGAGACAAGATGAAATTTGATGAATACCAAAAAGCAATTATCAAATATGACACATTTTCTAAATGTTCGCTCTCTGAGGTAGGATTTGTAGAGAAAGTTTTGGGTCTAACTGGAGAGGCTGGCGAAACAGCCGATAAGATTAAGAAAATTTTGAGAGACAAAAATGGCGAGGCGTCGGATGAAGACCGTGAGGCTATTTCAAAAGAGCTTGGGGACGTACTCTGGTATCTAGCTTCGATTGCCAGATATCTTGATATCCCCTTGTCGGAAGTAGCAGAAAAAAATGTTTCAAAATTAGAAGATCGCTACAGTAGAAATAAAATTCACGGGAGTGGAGACGAGAGATAAAAAAAGGCCGGAATTAATCCGACCTTACATCAAAAGTGTTGTGTTTCCAATTCGGCTCTGTAATTTCCCAAACGGGCTTTTCGCCTCTTCTATAGTGAAGTGCTCTTAGCACCTCAATGTTGATGGCGGCATATTTCTTGGTATGATTTCTTTCGATTGATTTTGTGAGTTTATTTTTAACGTCCAGCGCTTTGAAAATTCCCTCTAAATCGAGGCCTTTGTCCTCGTACTCTTCATCACTCATTGGAAATCCGGATACATTTGAGTACTCAAGTACTCTATTCACCGCTTCATTGTAACTATAATTTGCCATACTTTTGCCCCCTTTCTGGCAACAACCAAAACTACTTCACATTACCGTGACTTTTTATATTATAGCACAAAATGCTTATTTTTTCAAGAGTTTGCTATATTTCAATTAAATCATATACAGTACTACCGAGGCCGAGTTTTTCGGCGTATGGGAGGATGGCACGGCCTTCGCGAGTGTCGATACGTTCCTTTAAATCTTTGGCGCCTTCATCTTTTGAGGCCCAGATGGCGTCGATGAAGGCTTGGTCGTTTGCGACTGGATCTAAAGAAGCGAAGATGCCGATGTCGCCCATCACAGGGTCGCCCTGATTGGCATCGCAGTCACAATCTAGCGAAAGGGCGTTGGCTACAGTGATATAAATAATTGGCTTGTTTTCTCCTCTTAAATAGTCGGCGACGGCAGTGGCAGCTTCGGCCATAGATTCAATAAAGTCAATCTGTGGGTGTTTGAGAACCCAACAGAGTTTGGGGCTTTTGGTTTTGCCGCAGGAATGGATGTAAGCTTTGCCGTTTCTTGATGCTATGCCGATGGACTGGTTCTTAAGATTGGCACCGAAGCCTCCCATAGTGTGACCTTTGCCGTGAGCGAGGTTGATGATAGCATCGTAGTTTTTGAAATTGTTACCGATGAGGTCATATCCTAGATGTTTGCCGTTTTTTACAGGGATTTTGAAATCACCATCGGCATCCATAATGTCGACATCCGCATAAGAAGTGAAGCCGTGTTTTTCGGCTACTTTAATATGGTCTTTTGCGGTATTACGAGCTCCGGGATAAGCAGTGTTACATTCGATAATTGTGCCGTTTACGGATTTTACAAACGGACCGATTAGTTCGGGCTTAAGATAACCTTTGGCGCCGTCTTCGCCGGTAGATACCTTGACGCCGACTTTGTTTTTACCCCCGTTTGTAATGTCTACACCTAGGGCTTCGTAGACTTTTTGTAGACCTTTTGGGCTAATATCTTTAGTAAAATAGACTTTTGTTCTCTCCATTGGCGTTCATCTCTTCTATTTATCAGTTTCTTTCAGGGCTTCTTCGCGGGCTTTTTTGGCGGCTTCGGGGTCAAATGGTGGAGTGTCATCGTCATCGCTATAATCATATTTTTCTCCATCTGGATAGTAACCTCTTTTTCTCCATACTTCATCTGGATCTACTTTTCGAGGCCGATAACCAGTGGTGTCCAAATGCCCGATACCGGGTCCTGTTGGCTCTTCCCGATCCCTGAATTCATTATCCATTAAACTTTCTTTTACTTTTCCCATAGGGGGTTTCCTCCTTTTTTCTTATTATAACAAAAAACCGCCGGTTGATGGGCGGTTTTATAAGTTTAACAATTTGGTTGTGCAATCATTATCTTAGTTCTTTGTAGCTTGTTGTTACTCCTACGTAAGTAGGTGAAGTTATGATTCAAGCTTGCTATAATCATAACCGTAACCGACCTTGATACATGCATCCTTTCGGATTCATGCTCATCATTCCTTCTCAAGAAAGGAGGTAATCCATCGACACGTTCTCGTACCGATGCCTTGTTACGACTTAACCCCAATCATCTCCCCCACCTTAGGCCGCCGAGGCGGACTTCGGGTGTTGGTGACTCTCATGGTTTGACGGGCGGTG
>JAFWKW010000004.1 GCA_017514125.1 Candidatus Saccharimonadota bacterium | reverse complement strand
TGGTACGGGTTCTGGTAGCGGGTATACTACTCCGTGTATCCACAGCGGTACGATTGCCAACATTGACACTAATACCGTATGGTACAACTACGCTCTAGCCTCTGCTGGTACCATCACCGGCACCAATAACACCACCACCGCCACCCAATCCATCTGCCCCAAAGGCTGGACATTGCCAAGTAAAGATCAGATTAATAGTCTGAGCGGTGGAGAATACCCTGGAACTATCACTTACGTTTCTAGTTTTTCCCCAGTCCTGGGCGGGCGTTACGGCTATGGTACGCTGTACGATGAGTCTACGCACGGGCACTGGTGGGGCAGTACGGCGTATGATGGTGCGAGGCGGTACTACCTGAATTACAATGGTAGTAACCTACATACCAACGGCTACGGCCGCCGCTTCGGCGGGATCTACGTGCGCTGTATCCAGGCCTCCTAAAGTCTAGTCTTTTTATATCCACTAATGTATCAAGGGATGGATATGATAGGCCTAGGCGGTTTAGAATTAACCATGAGCTGATGGTGAGGGGTTGATTTTTTGAAGTAGATATGCCTATAATACTCCAATTTAATAAAAGGAGTGCTATGTCTAGAAAAAACGACATTACAAATATCAAAGTAAAGGATGCCGAGATTGGTATTATGAGAGTAGGCGAGGTAGATTATATTTCGTTGACAGATTTAGCGAAATATACTAACCCAGAAAAACCTTCAGACGTAATTGTTCATTGGCTAAGTAATAAAAGCACATTTGAATATCTTGGGCTATGGGAAAAAATCAATAACCCAAATTTTAATCTCGCGGAATTCCGCGAAATTAAAATTAATGAGGCAGGCAAATATTCGTTTACTTTGAGTCCTAGAAGATGGATAAAAAATACCAACGCGATTGGAATTACCTCTAGCGCTGGTAGATATTCAATTGGCGTGTTTGCTCATCCTGACATTGCTTTTGAATTTGCTTCGTGGTTGAGTCCAGAATTTAAACTATATCTGATTAGAGAATTTGAGCGACTAAAGAGAAACGAGCAGTATCAACAAAAATTAGAGTGGAAAGCCAATAGGCTGCTAGCAAAAGCAAATTATCTGATACAGACTGAAGCGATTAAGAACAATATCATTCCTACGGTGACGGAAAAACAAAAAAGGTTTATTTATGCGGAAGAAGCCGATCTTCTCAATGTGGCGCTATTTGGTATGACGGCTAAAGAATGGCGAGATAAAAATCCTGAGTTATCAGAGAACGGGAATATTCGTGATTATACTGATTTATTTCATTTAATAATTCTAAATAATCTAGAAAACATCAATGCGGAGTTAATCAAAAATGGATTAGGACAGGCCGAGCGATTGGTGCGATTGAACGAAATTGCAAAGGAACAAATGGGTATCCTAATAAAAAGTAAAAGTATGGAGGAATTCTGAGACTGGGTGAGGGATAAATCCATCTGCCCCAAAGGCTGGACATTGCCAAGCGATGAACAAACTCAGAGTATTGGACCAGATGCTGGTAGTGCTACTTATGTTCCTGAATTTTCTCCAGTCCTGGGCGGGTATTACGGCAATGGTACGCTGCGCAATGAGTCTGATCGCGGGTACTGGTGGGGTAGTACTGCGTATAATGGTGCGTATCGGTACAGCCTGGGTTACAATGGTAGTAGTCTATATACCAGCAACCGCGTCCGCAACGATGGTTACTACGTGCGCTGTATCCAGGCCTCCTAAAGTCTAGTCTTTTTATATCCACTAATGTATCAAGGTGGTAGTAGGCTCGGTGTCATATCCTGCATATAGGTTAAGTCTGATACATCCTTTTCCTCACTAACACAGCGGATGTAGAGGCCAGAACGACGATAAGTATTATAACCCACGCCTAAAATATTATTACTAGATTTATAATATAGGAAATACCTCGTAGCGCCATTATATGCTTCACTAGACCACCAAAATCCATTATTAGGTATATTGCTCAAAACACCGTTGACATAGTTTCCGCCCAAAACCGGATTGAAAACAGAAACATAAGTATCTACTTCGCCACCTATACGTTGAGACTCTCGTAGATTTGGTAAGGTCCAACCCTTTGGACAAACACTCTCTGTGGCTACTACAATAGTACCGGTAGTATCTGTTGAGCTAGAATTTTTGATAGTTCCAGCAGTGGCCGTCGCGTAATTATACCATACTGTATTGCCACTAGTATAATCATTAGATCCGCTATGAATACAAGAGTTTACATACCCAGCTCCGCTACCGGTACCTCCGCTATATTCCCCATAGCACTCACCCCCGCTGGTGCCGCGTTTTGTACTCATCCCTTGATACATTAGTGGATATAAAAAGACTAGACTTTAGGAGGCCTGGATACAGCGGATGTAGAGCCCGCCGTAGCGATAATAATCACTACTATGTAGACCAGTGCCAGCGCGACCTAGGTAACTTCGTAGTGCACCATTAGTTGATTCATTTCCCCACCAACGTCCATATTTTTCCGCATTGTCCAATGAGCCATTACGATAATACCCACCCAGGACTGGGGAAAAGTCAGATATATAAGTTACACTACCAGCATCCGGTCCTATCGTACGAGTTTGTTCTACACTTGGCAATGTCCAGCCTTTGGGGCAGATGAGAAACGCGGCACCAGCGGGGGTGAGTGCTATGGAACGTATAGTGATACTACTGGTGGCAGTGGGCCTGGTTATACTAACTCCTGTATTCATAGTGGATCTAACGATTATACTAGTGGCAACACTGTTTGGTATAATTATGGGACAGCCACAGCCGGAACTATAACTGGTACGGACAACACTATCATAGCTACAGAAAGTATCTGTCCAAAAGGTTGGAGTTTACCAAACAAAAAACAAATAGATATTATCGGTGGAGCATCGCCCGGTAGTAGTACTTACGTATCAAACTTCTCCCCAGTTCTAGGAGGGGATTACGGCAATGGTACGCTGTACAATAAGTCTACACACGGGCTATGGTGGGGCTCTACAGCACTTAATGGTGCGCTACGGTACAGTGTATATTACGATGCTAGTAGCCTATATACCCGCAGCGGCGGCCGCGTCAGTGGTGTCTACATCCGCTGTGTTAGTGAGGAAAAGGATGTATCAGACTTAACCTATATGCAGGATATGACAGCAAAGGTAGTAGAGAGCCCCAAAGGCTGGACATTGCCAAGCGTAGAGCAAAGTCGTAGTATTGGACCAGATGCTGGTAGCGCAACTTATGTTTCTGCTTTTTCTCCAGTTCTGGGCGGGTATTACGCCAATGGTACGTTTTATGATGGGTCTGTATATGGGTACTGGTGGGGGAGTATATCGCGAAATGGTGCGGTACGGTACGTTCTGAGTTATAACGGTAGTATCCTATACAATAACAACCGCGGTCGTAACTACGGCTTCTACATCCGCTGTATCCAGGCCTCCTAAAGTCTAGTCTTTTTATATCCACTAATGTATCAAGGGATGGATACAAGCAAGTTTAGTAAAAGCAAAAGCTTGTCAATAGGAGTGGTCTGTGCTATAATTGATTAAAGAGTTTCGGCTGGTTTATGATTGCTGTGAGTAAACTGGCAAATAGTGGACGCTATATGTAGTGTTTGAGGTTGGTTTTAACCTATGAAAACCCTATATCTAGCGTAGTGAGTTCCACTATATATTATATATCAATATTAAATAAGGAAATTTTAATGCCAACTATTAATCAGTTGATTAGAAAACCACGCAAAAAGGCGGCGAAGAAGTCAAAATCTCCAGCTCTTGGTTCTATTGTAAACACTCTAAAGACCAAGCGCTATGAGAAGGCGGCACCCTTGAAACGTGGTGTTTGTATCAAAGTAACTACCAAAACTCCAAAGAAGCCAAACTCCGCGATGCGGAAGGTCGCTCGTGTGCGTCTAACTAATGGTCAAGAAGTTTGGGCTTATATCGGTGGTGAAGGACACAACCTTCAGGAGCACGCTGTAGTTTTGGTCCGTGGTGGCCGTGTGCCAGATCTTCCGGGTGTGCGTTATCACGTAGTGCGTGGCACTTTGGATCTTCAAGGTGTCCAGGGTCGCAAGCAAGGCCGTTCAAAATACGGTGCCAAGAAGGAGGGTAAGTAATTATGCCTAGAAAAACTACTAAATCGCTTGAAAGAAAAGTTTCTCCGGATCGTAAATATCAGTCCATCTTAGTCCAAAGACTTATTAACAAATCGATGCTTGATGGCAAAAAGCAGGTTGCCGAGCGCGCAGTATATGCCGCGATTGAGGGCGCAGCTAAGAAACTTGATTCTGAGAATCCAGTAGAAGTTTTGGAAAAAGCCATTGCTAATGTTTCTCCAGACTTTGAAGTTAAATCTCGTCGGGTTGGTGGCGCAAACTACCAAATTCCGTTCCCGATTTCGGGACACCGGCAGCTTCATTTTGCCTTTTCGTGGCTAGTGCAGTCAGCTCGGGCTCGCGGCGGTATGCCGTATGCCAAGAGGCTAGAGGCCGAGATTGTAGATGCCTACAATGAACAGGGCGCAGCCTTTAAGAAGAAAGAAGACTGTCATAGAATGGCAGAAGCGAACAGAGCGTTCGCACACTTTGCGCGATAAAGTGTTACAAATAAAAAATCCCAAGTTTAAACTTGGGATTTTTTGATAAGGAATTTTGATTAGAAAAGATGGTCTTCTGTCAGCATTTTTTTGAGCCGAGCTTTGGCAATTTTGGCTGATCCAGCATCCCTGATTAGAACGCTAATTTCTTGGAAGCCATCGATTACGTAATCGAGTGTAGCTGGATAGGATCTTAGCTGTGGATTGCTCTTTCGGATGACCTCCATAAAGGACTCCACTTTTGCCATTGCCTTATGAGATGACTCGAATCTAGAAAGCAGATAGATATCAAACTTCTCCCCATAGATATAAGTCATGCGCCATAGATAGTCAATCATAATATTGTACCCGGCGAAGGCTTTGTGGCTCTGAACTAACTGTGGTCTAAATAGAGATTCGAGATAGAGTCGCGACACGGCACGCTCAAACGGCTCCTCGCCGTCACCCAAATATAGACCCGAAGACACTAGTTCGGTCGCAATTGGATAGATTAGCTGACTAATCCGAGGCCTGTCGCCAGTACTAGGCAAATATCTACTAAGCCATTTTACGAGCGCTGCAGACTCAGTGCAAGGATCTACATATGTTGCCACTAGCCCTTCAAGGACCTTAGTGATGGTTCCTTTTGAGCAGCCTAGATAGACAGCTAAATCCTTTTTGGTCGGTATTTTGCCAATAAAAACAGTGGCATAGACCGTCCCAGCTATGTACTTCAAGTCATCACCAGAAAATTTGGTAAGCATGAAGACAACGTCATTTAGTTCCTCATCGTATTTTAACATTAAGGTACACCCCCTTTTCTAGTTTATCTTTTAATTATACCATATTTTACCATAAAATCAATAGATGTATTATTGTATCAGTTATGCTATAATTAGTATAAGTAGTTAGGAGGTATTATGGTAAAAATAGCAATTAACGGGTTTGGGCGGATTGGCCGGAATGCGCTGAAGATTTTGATGGAAAGAAAAGACGCTGACGTGGTTGCGATTAACGATATTACCGACGCAAAGACTTTGGCACAGCTTCTCAAACACGATTCTTCTTACGGGACGTATAATCGCAAAGTGGATTTTTCGGACAATGAGATTATCGTGGGTGGCAAAAAAATCCAGATTTTTGCCGAAAAAGACCCGGAGAATTTACCGTGGAAAAAGCTTGGCGTAGATGTCGTAATTGAATCTACGGGATTTTTTACCAAACCAGAAGATGCTAAGAAACACATCAAAGCTGGCGCGAAAAAAGTACTGATTTCGGCACCTGCTAAGGGTGAAGGTGCCAAGACTATCGTAATCGGCGTAAATGAAGACAGCCTTAAAAAGTCCGATTTAATCGTTTCTAACGCTTCTTGTACCACCAACTGTATCGCGCCGATTATGAAAGTCCTCGAAGATAATTTTGGAATTGAAAAGGCTATGATGACTACGGTCCATTCCTACACTGGTTCGCAGAGGATTCTCGATGCGCCCGCCAAAGACCCAAGGGAAGCGAGAAGTGCCGCCGAAAATATCGTACCGACTACTACAGGTGCTTCCAAAGCTGCCGCACTAACCGTGCCGGCATTAAAAGACAAATTCAACGGACTTTCTATTCGGGTACCGACTCCGGTAGTATCTTTGTCGGATATTACGGCGGTATTAAAAAAGGACACCACCAAAGAAGAATTGAACAAATTATTCAAAAAAGTTTCAAAAGAACCAGAATATGACGGCGTGATTGGTGTAACGGAAGAAGAATTGGTTTCTAAAGATTTTGTGGGGGACCCAAGGTCTTGTATTGTAGACCTACCGCTCACTGATGTAGTTTGCGGCAATATGGTAAAAGTAGTTGCTTGGTACGATAATGAATGGGGATATTCTAATCGCTTAGTAGAATTAGCTCTAGATCTAGGAGATAAAAAATGAAAATCTATATCGGAGCAGACTACAAAGGGTTTGAGGCAAAAAAGCGCCTGCTTGCTTACTTACAAGAGCACGGTTATGATGTAGTGGATGTAGGTAGTTACCAAGGAACGGAAGAAAACGATTTTAACGATCCGGCAATTGCTGCGGCTCTAGCTATACGAGGTAGCAAAGTTTCGGTAGGGATTTTTGGGATTTTGATTTGCGATTCGGCACACGGGATGACGATGCAGGCCAACCGTTTCAAAGGGATTCGGGCGGCACATTGCGATTCGGTGGAGTCGGCTAAACTCGCGAGAGAACATGACGATGCCAACGTGCTATGTTTGTCCGCTCATTTTATGAACGAAAAAACCATGGAAAAAATCGCTGAAGCGTTTATTAACACCAAATTTGAAGCTTTGGAACGACGTTTGAAGCGTATTAATCGTTTAGACGAAAGGAAAGATTATGATTAGAACCGTTACGGTGGTGCCAGCGGTTTTGGCGGAAAGCAAAAAAGATTATCGCAAACAAATCGAAGAAATTAATCATTTTGCGAGGAGAGTACATATCGACGTGTCGGATGGGGCCTTTGCACCAGCTACTACGATTGATATTTCTAACGTGTGGTGGCCAAAAGAGTGGAAAGCTGACATCCATTTGATGGCGGCTTATCCGTCAAAAGACCTCGAGGTAATTTTGAAACTAAAACCTTCGCTCTGCATTCTTCACGCAGAGGCGAGTGAAGACCTTTTGCCGGTTTTTGCCACGCTCAAAAAAGAAGACATCAGGACGGGCCTCGCGATTTTGCCATCGACTTATCCAGGACTAGTCAAACAATATATAGACGTAGTAGATCACGTACTGATATTTGCGGGGCAATTAGGAGTTCAGGGTAGCCCGGCCGATATGATGCAAATGGAAAAAATCGCAATTGTAAGGAGTATGAAACCCGAGCTTGAGATTGGTTGGGATGGCGGAGCTAATATGCTGACTATGCGAGCCTTGGCTCACGCGGACCTAGATGTTATCAATGTGGGTTCGGCACTCTCAAAAGTAGATAACCCAACGGAAGTTTATCACGCATTGGTGGCCGAAATCGATAAAAATGGAGTGGTAATCTGATGGCTAGAATTCTTTCAATTGGCTCGGCCCTGAATGATATTTATTTGATTGACCACGATGATCTCGCGCCAACCGAAATTGGCGAGGAGTCGATTTTTGGTAAAATTTTGGTAGGAAGTAAGGTTGACATCGACAAACTCTCTTATGAAGTGGGAGGCGGGGGAGTAAATTCGGCCATATCTTTTGTACGGCACGGGCACGAGGCGGTGCTGATGGGCAACATCGCACACGACACGGCTGGTGATGCGATTTTAAAAACTTTGGACAGAGAAGGTGTGGATACGAGTTATATCGATTACGTACCAGGAAAGGCCACTGGGACTTCGATTATTTTGCTTGATTCGAAAGGTGGAGAAAGAACGATTTTGACCTACCGGGGGGCAAGTACAAAATTCGACAATTTTGATGCGAATGATTTAGATTTAGTTCAACCGGATTGGCTCTATGTGACGACGGTACGAGGAGATATGGACACTTTGACACGGTTTTTTGAAAAGGCACATAAGATGGGCGTCAAAATTATGTTTAATCCTGGGATTCGCGAGCTTGAAAACACCAAGAGTCTACTTCGGCTTTTGAAATTTGTAAATATACTGCTGGTTAATAAACAGGAAGCTGCGATGATGGTACCGGGAGGGTCTCTAGAAGAGTTACTCTATCATCTGAAAGGATACGTAGAAACGGTAATTATCACTGATGGTAGAGCAGGAGGGATTGCCACTAATGGCATAGAAACTTATCGGTTTGGGCTCTATGAAGACATTAAGGTTAAAGATGCGACTGGGGCGGGGGATGCATTTGGCTCGGGGTATCTAGCAGCGATTGTTTCGGGTAAAGATTTTCGCAAAGCTCTGATTTTTGCCTCAGCTAATTCAACTTCAGTAATCGCTAAAATTGGCGCAAACAAGGGAATTTTAACCGGAAAAGCTGATTTACATCCTATGCCGATTCAGAAAATATAGTATAATTGTTTATATAATATTACTTATGGAGGTGAAAATGTCGGTTCAAGATGAATTTATCAAACAAATGTCGATTGAAGATTTGGAAAGAATTAATGCCTATGCTAAAGATTTGGCCACTGGGCTAAAATTAGTTAGGACTTTTCCGCAGGGGGTAACGATTTTTGGCTCGGCCAGACTACCGCAAGATGACAAATACTGTGAGATGGCAAGGCAGCTAGGGGAAGAGCTAGCCAAAAACGGGCACGCCGTAATCACTGGTGGTGGTCCTGGTATTATGGAAGCGGCGTCGAAAGGTTGTTACGAGATTGGTGGCCGCGTAATAGGTTTTAATATCACGCTAGCGCACGAGCAATTTCCAAATCCATATCTTTCGGAAACTTATACGTTTGAATATTTCTTTGCCCGCAAGGTATCGCTCGCGATGGCGGCGAAGGTATTCGTGTTTTTCCCAGGCGGATTTGGGACAATGGACGAGCTATCAGAAATTTTGTGTTTGATGCAAGAAAACAAAATGCCAAAGATGCCAGTGTTTCTGGTTGGTAAAGATTATTGGTCGGCTTTTGATGCGGTGATTAATAAAATGATTGATTTGAAGCTAGTCAAGGCCGAAGATGCGAAAATTTTTGAAATTACTGACGATATTCAAAAAGTAGTGGACGCGGCAAACAAGATTGGGCATCCGAAGATTTCCGAAAACTTCTACGATGGATTTAAGGAAGCGCGGGCTATCGCTGAAAAGGTCGCGAAAGAGAAAGCCGCGGATTAGAATCCGCGATACGGATCAACTCGTTATATTTCGCAATTCTGTCCGTTCTGGAGAGGGAACCGGTTTTGATTTGGCCGGTACCAAGTCCTACGGCGAGGTGGGCGATAGAAACATCTTCGGTTTCACCGGAGCGGTGAGACATAATAGTTCTATAACCGGATTTTTTGGCCATCATTACAGCATCGATAGTCTCGGTCAGTGTGCCGATTTGATTTGGCTTAATCAAAATAGCGTTGGCGACTTTGGACTCAATTCCACGACTGAGTAGTTTAGTATTGGTGACGAATAAATCATCACCGACGAGCTGAGCTCTGTCACCTAGACGCTCGGTCATAATTTTCCAATTTTCCCAGTCGTCTTCGGAGAGGCCGTCTTCGATTGAAACTACGGAATAATTATTGATTAGATATTCGTACCAATTAATCATATCGTCAGCGGTCTTCCAATCGCCGTTGGTCTTTAACTCGTAGCGACCGTTTTCGTAAGGTGGGTCGGCAGAGTCTTTGACATAAAATTCGCTAGCAGCAATATCTAGCGCAATCAAAATATCTTTGCCGAATCTGTAGCCGGACTTTTCGACGGCTTCCTTGATACAGTCTAGCGGTTCGTTGTTGCCACTTCTCACTCTCGGAGCGTAGCCACCTTCATCGCCTACGGTAGTGGGATAATCTTTTTCTTTTAATACGTCTTTCAAAGTATGAAAAACTTCGGCGCCTATACGGACGGCCTCTTCGATTGTACCAGCGGAGGCGGGAATAATCATATATTCCTGAAAATCAGTAGACCAAGAAGCGTGCTCGCCGCCGTTCATCACGTTCATCATAGGCATAGGAATAGACATTTCGTCAGTCACACCGGCGAGCTCGGAAACATATTGATAAAACGGGATTTTCATAGCTCGAGCATTGGCTTTGGCATTTGCCAGAGAAACCGCTAGGATTGCGTTGGCACCAAGACTGGATTTGTTATCTGTGCCGTCTAGTTCACACATAAGATGGTCTACTTGGGCTTGCTCAGAGGAATTATCTATCAGGACATCTTTGATTTTGGAATTGATGTTCCAGACGGCTTTTTCGACACCTTTGCCACCAAATCTTTCTATATCACCATCGCGAAGTTCCAAAGCCTCACCAGCGCCAGTAGAGGCACCAGATGGAACAGCCGCACGACCGATGCCGCCGTTTTTTAATCCAACTTCAGCTTCTACAGTAGGATTACCGCGAGAATCCAGAATCTGCCTAGCTTTGATATATTTTATTACAAAATTATCCATAAGTTTATTATAACATATGCTATAATAGTATTAATAAGTTTAAAAGGAGGTTTTTTATATGGATGGGAGTGATCGTGGGACACCAAACCCCCTCAATCCGATGTCGGGCGGTATGCCGGAAATGCCAAAAGCTCGACCAACTTCGGCAATGCCGGAATTCAAAGAGGCAGCGCCAGCACCTAGACCAGTTAATCACGGCGTGGTAGATCCGATGATGCGTTCGGTGCCACATCATAATAATCCCAATCCAGAGCCCACCACAATGGTAGAAGAAACTTTTGATTCGCTGTCAGTAGATGATAATTCATTAAACGCATTGACTCAAGACATCGCCACTACCAGTGGTCCTTCAAGAGCTGAAGTCGTCCAGACAGAAACTATCAATACTGATTTAAGCGGGCTAGACGGGCCAAATTTAGTGGCCAAAGATTCGATCGTAGAACCTGCCGGGGGCAAGAAGAGTAAGAAAAAGGCTTTCACCATTGGGGCGATTGTGTTTATTTTGATTGCGCTGATTTGCGGTGTGGCAGCAGTAGTGGTAATTATGCTTGGCAATAATGGAGATAGATTGTCCAAGGCGATTGAAAAGGCCTTAAACGGAGAGATGCCAACAATTATATCCGCACAAGGCAAAATTGAGAACAGTACTGAAGTAGCGGACAGCTACGTACAAACTGACGCTGTAAGTACCGGTAATCTGACCATAGATTTTAACGGAACTTTTGACACCACTTCAAATATGAATAAGGTCTCGGCCGACATCGTGATGGACTATGGCAGTGGTCAGACTATTCCGCTCGCCATAGAAGAAATGAGAAACAAAACTGGCGATACTTATTTCAAATTTTCCGGGTTAAATAATTTAATAAATATGTTTGGCGGTACTGCTTTGACTACCGACGCAAGTACCACTAGCGATGTCGCGGTAAATTGTGCTGACTCAGCAGGATGTAGTGGTACGGATTGTACTAATTGTGTAAGCACTAGCACTACTACCAGCTCGCTCGTTTCCGCTTTTGGTGGACTACTAGAAGCTGCAAACAATAATTGGATTCTGATTTCGGATGAGTTTGGGGAAGAAATGGAAGGCTTGGACTTGTTTGACAACACCTCCACTTGCTTAATCAACGCTTTTTCTACCTTGCCAAATTACAGCAAGGATATTGTGGCGAAGTACAAAGCTAATCCGTTTATTACCTCCTCAACCGAAAACTTGGGAATCGCCAAAAAAACTAATACACTCTATCGGCTAACCTTTGATTCTAATAAGTTAAGTGCTTTCTCTAACTCGCTAGGTAATAACGGTTTTGTAAACGAGCTAAACGCCTGTATGGGCAGCACCGCGTCAAATAGCGGTACTAGCGCCACTATGATTGAACAGATTTTTGACAATTTCCCGGCAATGTACGTAGAAATAGACGATAATAATAATTTCACGCGGGTCTATTTCCAATTAAACACCACAAGCGGTGCCACAAGTAACGCTACTACGGCTGACATCTCATTAACTTACCCGAAGGAGTTTAAGATTTCTGAGCCAACTGATTATATCACGATGTCACAACTACTCAGCAATGTAATGTCAAATTTGCTAAAATCAGATTCGAATTGACAAAATTCGATAAGTGTGATATAATAGTAATATGAATGAGGCGTTGAAACAAAAACTAAAAAAACTCCCGGCAAGCCCGGGGGTTTATTTTCATAAAAACGCGGCCGGAGAGATTATTTATGTGGGTAAGGCGGCAGTACTCAAAAACCGAGTGCGACAATATTTCCAAAATACGGTGAAGGATCCTAAAACTACGGCGCTAGTTTCCGAGATTTTTGATACAGATTGGATTGTAGTAGACACCGAGATGGATGCGCTGTTTTTAGAATCCGAGATGATTAAAAGATATATGCCGAAGTGGAATATTTTGCTTCGCGATGATAAGACTGTTTCGTATGTTAGGATTTCAATGCAGGACGGAGTGCCATATATTAGCTTTACCAGGACGCCAGTAGATGATGGCGCGAAATATGTCGGACCGTTTTATGGTAAGGTGGCGGTAGAGAAGGCGCTTCGGACTCTTAGGCGGGTTTTTCCGTATTATACTAAGCCGTATAACGGTAAAAAAACTTTGGATACTGACCTTGGGCTTACCCCGGGAATTGAAGTAGGGCGCCTTACACCAGCAGATTACAAAAGGAACCTCCGGAAGTTAATTAAATACCTTGAGGGCGGCCGTGATAAACTTTTGAAAGAACTCGAGAAGACGATGAAAGACGCTGCCTCCTCTGGGGATTTTGAGCTCGCAGCGGAGGCACGTGACCAACTCTTTGGGCTACAAGAATTAAAGAAAAAAATCGTGTTTTCGGACAAAGAGTTTTTGGATATTTCTTCGGATCAGGCACTGCTTGAACTTCAAAAATTATTAGGGCTCTCGAAACCGCCTAAAAGAATCGAGGGGTATGATATTTCGCACCAGTCGGGAGAAAATGCGGTGGGGAGTATGGTGGTGTTTATTAATGGGGCATCCGCGAGAAGTGAATACCGAAAGTTCAAGCTGAGAAGCTCTGGGGCGGATGACCTCAAAAGTATGAAAGAAGTGATTTCTCGGCGGCTTAAACACAGAGAATGGGACTTGCCGGATTTGATTATTTTGGACGGTGGAGTTACTCAAGTAAATGCGATTTTGCCACTCGTGGAGCCACTTGGGATACCAGTGATTGGGCGCGATAAGTCGGGCAATCATTCGAAATCAGCTGAAGTAAATATCATAATAGATACCAGGATTATAAAATTAGATAGAACTTCTCATATCGCTAGATTGATTGCCCGAATTGACGAGGAGGCGCATAGGTTTGCGATTACGTATCACAGCTTGCTAAAACGAAAATCTATGCTAAAATAGATATTAGGAGTTATTTATTTTATGCAATTAGGAAGTTTTTTACAGGCAACCACACTGATTTCGGCAATTCTGACTATTCTTTTGATATTGTTACAGCAACGCGGAGCGTCGCTTGGGGCGGGTTTTGGTAGCTCTGGTGAATTATATACTCAGAGGCGCGGATTAGAAAAGTCGCTCTTCATCGCAACGATTGTTTTTGCGGTAATTTTTGTAACATCAATTCTAGCACTGCTGTTAATTCCGATGGAGTAAAATGGCGAGTTCGATTAAAAAACGTGGGCAAAAATTTGTACGCAAATTTTCGCGGGCATCGCTTAAAGCTAGCGCAGATGGCAAGGAGCACATCAAAGAGAATTTCATTGGTCGGCTTTCTCACATTAAAAAAATCAGATTATTAGTCCTCGAATGGACACTGCTGGTGATAGCCTTGGTTTTAGTAGGGGTGGCTCAGGCTTTTTGGTTTGGGGAATCCTATGCGGTAAATACTTATGTAGATGGTGGGACTTATATAGAGGCAACGGTTGGCAAAATTAATTCTCTAAATCCACTTTTTGCCACCACTAGTAGTGAAAAGGCTCTCAGTAAGCTAATGTTTGCGACGCTAGTTTATAACGATTTTTCGGGACATCCTGGGCCACAACTAGCTAGCACCGTAAGACACGCCAATGATGGGAAGACTTGGCGAATACATTTGAGGGATAATTTGGTTTGGTCGGATGGAGAACCGATTACAAATAAAGACGTGCTTTTTACGATTGAGTTAATCCAAAATCCGGCAGTGAGCACAATTTACACAGCTAATCTCGAGGGTGTAAAGATTTCCGAAGATGAAAATGGTGATATTGTTTTTGATTTGCCTTCGGCTTATACGGATTTTTCTTCGGCGCTTGCTATACCGATAGTGCCAGAGCATATTTTGAAGGACACCCCGATAAAAACTTTGGCGGAAGCGAATTTTTCTAAAAATCCGGTGACTAGCGGAGCTTTTAATTTTAATGCCACGCAGACGAGTAGTGAAGATGAAAAGGTAGTTTATCTCACAGCGAACCAAAATTATTATTTGGGCAAACCGATGGTTAATAGTTTTGCTATTCACTCATATGCCGACAAGATAGGAGTGGAATCGGCTCTGAAGTCTGGAGAAGTGACAGCCACAGCGGAGCTAGATGGAGAAACCGCGAATACGCTAGCTGGGGGAAATTATATAGAAAGGCTTTCTAACATCAATTCTGGGGTATTTGCCTTCCTAAATAATTCAAGGGGGAGTTTGGCTAGCGCAGATATGAGAAGAGCGATTAGGCAAGGTTTGAATTTATCGGAGATTCGAGCGGCAGCACCAGATACGAAAGCACTGGATTTTCCGATTTTGGAATCTCAAATTACACTTGAAAATTATCCGATGATTCCAACCGGGGATGAAATAATGGCCAAAGAAAAAATCGAAGAATTATCTAGTGGCGAAAAAATTCACCTGGAGATTGCGACGGTAGATTCGGGTTATTTGCCAGCAGTAGCGGGGAAGCTCGCAGACAACCTACAGGCTCTCGGAATTGAATGTAGCGTATCTACTTATGCGGAGAGTCAGGAGTTTGTGGCAAATATTATATCAAAAAGGAATTATGATATCTTAGTTTATGGTATTGAGCTTGGTGCTGATCCGGACCCTTTGGCGTATTATCATTCTTCGCAGGCACAGGCAGCGGGGCTCAATCTGTCGAATTATCGTAACTCGCTGGTGGACGATTTGTTGGTAGGGGCACGCGGCACAATGGATACCGCACTCAGGGCTCGTAAATACGAGAAATTCCTTGAATATTGGGCAACCGACGTCCCGGCCATTGGACTCTACCAAGCAAATATGACTTATATATATAATAAAAACGTCCAGACCTACAATGATACTAATATACTCGTAACTGCGCTAGACAGGTTCCTAGACGTAGAAAATTGGGGGGTAACCAAGGGAACAAAAAACCAAACACCGTAACAGGATTATTTAAGATCAAAAGCCGGCAGATTGGTGTTTTCTTCTTGTGAAGCGCGTCTAATGGACGAGCGAACAAGAAAAAACGCCAAGATAGGCGATTTTAGCAATAAATGTGGTGCGCGCGACTGGACTTGAACCAGCACAGCCGTAAATGTGGCCACTACCACCTCAAGGTAGCGTGTCTACCAATTCCACCACGCGCGCTTGTATTTATATTATACCACACTTTTTCTAAAAATGTGCTATAATAGGTAGAAATAAGGAGGTAGATGAGGAGCTTAATCAAAAAAATTTCAGTTTTGGCCTTGGCCGCATTGACGTTTACAGCCGTAGTATCTGGTGGCAATATCTACGCAGATGAACCAGGGGATGCTAGCACCTCTAGTGCTGCTACTAGCATTAGTATTAGCCCAGTTAGCGAAGTACTACAACTAACCGCAAGTACAATCTATGACGCTGTTTTTAAGGTGAGCAATAACAGCGATTCACCAATGGAATTTGAAGTGTATGCCGCACCATATGCCTACATTTACTCAGAGGACGAAGACGCTTATAAGCTAGGGTTTAGCAGGGAAAATAATTTCACTCAGATTACTAGATGGATTACTTTCAGGGACGTGAATGGTAATTATGTAGAAAAAACCACTTTTACCGCAGACCCTAAGAGCGATATAGAAGTGGCTTATCGTATCACTACGCCGGAGAGTATCCCGGCTGGTGGCCAATACGCAGTACTTTTTGCTCACACGCTTTCAGGCTCGGTAAACTCTAGCGGCATCAAAACCGAAGCTAGCCCAGGACTAGTGGTATATGGACGGGCAAATGGAGATACAATTCTTTCTAGTGAAATTTCTAAATTAGCAATCAATAACACTATGCTGGTAGATGGAGAAGAAAAGACCATCATCAACGCCACTGGCAAAGTAAAAAATACTGGCAACGTTGACTTTATGGCTTCGGGGAAGATGAAAGTCACAGGTATTTTTGGAAATGTTTATTATGAGACCCCGAATGGTTCTACGGCGGCTAGGATATCAGTGATACCTGATACGGAACTTTCTGTATCGGATAGTTGGAAGGACACGCCTTTCTTCGGGATCTTTAATGTGGAGTGGAAAGTTACTACAGACGACAATGAAATCGGAGAGGTTGTCACAAAGTTCGTAATTATTATGCCGCCAGTGATTATAATTATAATACTTTTGCTATTGACAGTCGTAATTATGTGGATTATAATTGTGCTTAGGAAGCGCAAAGAACGTCGGTCCAAATTTATGGTTTAGATCGATGGCCTAGATATCAGGCCTTTGCGAGACCAAAATAAAAATATTAACATAAAAACAAAAGGAAGTTGGAGTGTTATGAAAAAAACACACAAAAAAATACTCGGCTTTGCGGGACTTGGCTTGGTAGCTGCAGTGACTACTTTTGCAGCGACCGTACAAGTGCCGGGAGCTTCTGCGGTAACTGCGGTATCTGACAAGATTCAAGTACGCGTACTCACTGAGGAACCAGAACTCAGCGTTACCCCAACCATACCTAGTGGTAGTGAAACCACTAGCCCGTTTTACGGTTTTACCGTAATCTATAACAATTTAACAAACATTACGGCGACTCTAGTGAATAGAGGTGATGACGGAACGGTTAAGTATAGTGGAGTGATTTGGAATGAAGCAGTATCGGGCCCCGGCGAAAAAAGCGAGGAATTAAACTTAGGCAATTTTGGGGGGTTTGGTAATTTTACCATCACCTTTAGCGGTACCAGCACGGAAGGTGTACCAATTGAAAAGATTATTACCGTGACTTACAAAGCTGAGCCGGAACCAGGTCCAGAACCAGAACCGACTCCTACACCAACGCCAACTCCAGATACACCAGTGGTAGATCCGGACGTGCCAAAAGAAGAGACCAAAAAGGTGGTCGTGAATATTTATGAAGAAGGTAATCCTGTTCCAGTAAAGACAGTAACCGTAGATGACCCTAGCGACGTAGAAAATATCGATCTTTCCGATCTTCCAGATGGTACCTATAGAGCTGAAATCATTACTAAGGATGCTGATGGGAACGTAACTGGAACCACTAGTAAGACAATCGTAAAAGATACTACTCCTGGTGGAACCGCGACGGTACCGGTAATTATCGGTGATCCAGTTCCAGGCACCAATGTTGGAGAAGCAGTAATTATCGTAAAGGATAATGAGGGCAACGTAATAACCACTATCCCTGTATCTGATCCAACTCCTGGTAGCGTAGTAAATGTAGACGTTAGTACCCTTGACCCTGGTAATTATACTATAGAAGTAGAATATTATGATGACAGTGGCAACAAGATTGGCACCTCAAGTGAAGAGGTAACCAAAACTGATACCGGCAGTGCTGATATCGACGTACCAGGAGAAGTAGACACGGTTACTACTGTAGAAGTATATCTTTATGGCCCTAATGGAAAATTAGCAAGAATAATTAAAGGCGATCGTAGAACTGGTCTTTTGGGTGTGTATGATGCGGATGGGAACTTACTATATACGATAGAGCACGGTTATTCCGATGGTGGCTTGTCGATTCCAATGGCTGGTTTGCCTTATGGTGAATATACCGGTACTATGATGTACAAGAACGCGGAAGGAAAGTTGGTAGGCGATAGCAAACCACTAAAGATTGAATGGAACGGTGAAGCAATCATTGTACCTGACACTGGTAGTTTCTTCCAGGGACTCAATATTACTCGTGAAGATTACTTGATTACTGGTATAGTAGTATTTGCGGCGGTAGGAGCAGTAGCGTTCTGGCTAGTGAAGAGAAATCGTAATAGTCGTCGTTAGATTAACAGCTGTATAGGATTTGTGTGTTATCCTATACAGCTACACTCCATAAAATAGAAAAAAAATTTGGTGCCATTTATAACTGCGAGGGCACCAAATTTTTATTGTTATTTCTCGATTGCAGATTCTTCTTTTTTGGCTTTCTTTTCGGATTCTTTAGCTGCCTTTTTGGCTTTGTTGCCAAGAGAATCGCGAAGTTTGGCGGCGCGAGCGGCGCGAGCCTTGAAGCGGTCCACGCGACCTTCGGTATCGATAATCTTTTCCTCACCGGTAAAGAATGGGTGAGAAGCAGAAGAAATTTGTACTTTAACCAAAGGATATTCATTGCCGTCTTCCCATTTGATGGTTTCATCACTCTTGGCTGTAGATTTCGTCAAGAATGAAAAACCAGCAGCCTCGTCTGAAAAGACCACAAAACGATAATCTTTAGGATGTAAATCTGTTTTACTCATAATTAGCATCTATTATATCAGAGATTTTGAAAAAAGTAAAGAGAAAAGCGGGCTAAAAAGCCCGCTTCATTAAAAATTACAGGATGGCGTCGATGTCTGTGACGATTTCGTCGATAAAGCCGTATTCAAGAGCGTCTTCCGGAAGCATATAAACTTCCTCACGGATTTTGCTGTCATATTCTTCAGCGCTCATTTTACCATGTTTTAATACGTGGCTTCTGACGACTTCTCTTTCAAAGCGATCCAAGAACCTCATTAAATCTTGGGCTTTACCCCCACTATCATAGGCTCCGGCATACCCCTCATGCATTAAGAAACGCATATGCGGAAGGGAAAACCTCTTGTGCCCAGATATACCGATTAGAAATGCCATCGAACTCCATTGACCAATATTGATGGTATAGATCGGAGTCTTGGAAAGTTCTATTGCGCTAAGCAGGGAAAACCCCTCAGAAATACTGCCACCAGGAGAATTAATGTAAAGCCGGATGGGCTTACGTTCCTTTGGTGGAGTATCCTGTTTTGCATCATAGCGGTTGATTTCCATAATATCTTCTACCATACGCATAATAGTCGATCTCTCACGCTCAAAGCCGTCAGCTTCCTCGTCGGTAGCCAATATTATCGAAGTAAGGTAAAACCTTCGATCCATCATGATCTTATACTGCTCATATTCATCTAAACCCAGCTGGAGTTGAGTTTTGACGTTTTCGTCGACTGTGCCAAAAAACATATCTATCACCTCCTTTTTAAAGGACTCGCCACCCAATTATTTTTGATTTTATCAGAGAAACTTGATTTTTACAAGCACGTGTGGTATAATTAGGGTATATAGTAATTAATGAAGCACTCTGTGGGAGGTTTCCTGGTAAATAGCGAGGTTTACTAACCCTACAGAGAAAGAGAAAGGAAATCATATTATGGCAGTAAATGTCGATATGAAGGCTCTGCTCGAGAGTGGTGCTCATTTTGGGCACAAAACGAGCCGATGGCACCCCAAGATGGCACCGTATATTCACTCCAAAAAACAGGGAGCACACATTATTAATCTTGATAAAACCGTCGAGGCTCTAAATATAGCTTTGCCGAAAATTACCGAGATTGCAAAGTCCGACAAAAAGATTTTGTTTGTCGGTACTAAGAAGCAAATGAAAGAAATCGTCAAGGCGGCGGCTGAATCCGTAGAGATGCCTTATGTGACAGTACGTTGGGTCGGTGGTACTCTAACCAATGTAGAAACTGTGAATCGCCAAATCAGAAAGCTAAAAGATTTGGAAAAGAGAATGGCTTCGGGCGAGCTCGAGAACCGTTATTCTAAACTTGAAGTTCAGAGATTTCAAGAAGAAATCGATTTACTCAATGAGCGCTACGGCGGTATCAAAGATATGAGCGAACAACCAGCGGCAATCGTAGTAGTAGATGCCTCGGAGGACAAAAACGCTATTAAAGAGGCGAACAATCTCCACATTCCAGTATTTGCGATTACAGATACTAATGTGGATCCTACTAATATTGATTACGTAATTCCTTGTAATGATGACGCGATTAAGGCTACCCAGTTGATTTTGGACTATATCGTAGAAGCGATCAAAGAAGGTCGTAAATAAATTTAAGAAATCTTTTAAATAATCTCAAAAAGGAGGCAAAAATGGCTGAAATTTCGGTCGAACAAATCAAAAAATTAAAAGAGCTCTCTGGCGCGGGGCTAACCGATGCCAAGAAAGCCCTAGTAGAGGCAAAAGGTGATTTTGATAAAGCGCTTGAGGCAATGAGAAAGAAAGGTTTAACTAAAGCTGAGAAGCGTGGCGACCGTGAAACCCGTGAAGGCTTAGTAGAAGCCTATATCCACGACGGTCGGCTGGGCGCAATCGTAGAGGTTAACTGTGAAACATCTTTTGTAGCCAAGACTGAAGAATTTAAGACTTTGGCACATCAAATCGCGATGCAGATTGCGTCGATGGCGCCACTCTATGTATCCGAAGACGACATTCCAGAGGCTGACAAAAAGGCTAAAATTAAAGAGCTTGAGGAAAATTTCAAGGGCCCAGAAAATATGAAGGAGAAAATCCTTGAAGGCCAGGTAAAGAAGGCTTTCTCGGATAAGGTTCTGATGAATCAACCCTATATTTTGGATGACACCAAAACCGTGGAACAGTTTATCAAGGAAGCGATTGCCAAAACTGGTGAAAACATCACCGTCCGTCAGTTTAAGCGCATTGAGCTTGGGGTTACTGAGTAGACTTTTGAAACAACAGAATAAGATTTTTTAATAGCTTGGACTTTCACCCCTATTAAAAAATCTATTTTGTTGTTTTTTGTATTCTGTCTACAACCATCCCTTGATACAATAGTGGATATAAAAAGACTAGACTTCGTCTTACTTGGCAATGTCCAGCCTTTGGGGCAGATAAAAAACGCGGCACCAGCGGGGGTGAGTGCTATGGAACGTATAACTCTAGTACTGGAATTGGTAGTGGGGCTGGATATACAAATGCTTGTATCCATAGTGGTTCTAATACCGGTAGTGGTGGTAATACTGTTTGGTATAATTATGGGACAGCCACAGCCGGAACTATAACCGGTACGGACAATATAGCTACTACCACAGAAAGCATCTGCCCTAAAGGCTGGAGTTTACCCACCGTAGCACAAACCCGCGCTATCGGACCAGACGCCAGTAGCACTGCTTATGTCAGTAGCTTTTCCCCAATTCTAGGCGGACGTTACTATAATAGTGCGTTAAACTATGAAACTGAGGCCGGGTACTGGTGGAATTCTACAGCATATAATGGCGCAGGACGACACTACCTACGCTATAATAGTAGTGACTTAAGCACTGCCTACAGTTATCGCAACGGTGGTACCTATATCCGCTGTGTCAGTGAGGAAAAAGATGTATCAGACTTAACCTATATGCAGGATATGACAGCAAAGGTAGCAGATAGCCCCAAAGGCTGGACATTGCCAAGCAAAGATCAGATTGACAGCCTAAGCGGGGGCATTGACGGCGGTAGCAGTACTTACGTTTCTAGCTTCTCTCCAGTGACAGGCGGGGGTTACTATAATGCCGCACTGTTTAATGAAACCACTCACGGATACTGGTGGGGTAACGCCGCGAATAATGACAAATTACGGTATCGTCTAGGTTACACTAGCGGTAACCTACATACCTACAATGGTAGTGGCCGCTTCGGTGGGAGCTACATCCGCTGTATCCAGGCCTCCTAAAGTCTAGTCTTTTTATATCCACTAATGTATCAAGGGATGGGTACAATGCCAAGGCTAAATTTATTGGGGATGGGCGCTTTGATGACTATATTATATGTACTGACAGTTTTATAAATAACGTATAGACAAAGTCTGAGATATTTGATATAATAGGAATAATTCGGGGATACCCGTCCACCCTAATCGTGAGATTAGGGAATATTTTTTCCCAAAATCAAACTCGCTAACTTTAACCGTACGTTTTTCAAAACAGATTCAGGGATTTCCCCCATCTTACTATAAAGCCTAGACGTACTAATATTTCTTACTTGTGCCACAACCGCTATTTCTTTTTTGTTTTGAAATCTGAAATCTATATACCAACTGCCACGGTGTTCTTTTGAAGTAAGCGGGACTCCTATAAAATTATATTGGCTGAGTTTCCTGATTACCAAAACCGGTCTTGCAAATTTGCTGGCTTTACCATTAATTTCAGCCCCGACATTTTCGCCAAGCCCACACCACCAAATATCGCCATTTTTGATAGCGCAAATATGAGCTTCGTAATGTAACTTTGCTTTTAGTTTAATCCACCCGTAAAAATCTTTTTGTTGTTTTTCTGACATAGGATAGTCCTTTATCTTTAGATTTACTATTAAACTATCCTTCTTTTGATATGTATTATACCTTGATAACGAATATATTACAAGTTTTTAATGGTGTGATATAATGAGGGTATTAAACAAGGAGTTTTTATGTTTGATATCAAGGAAGATCGCAAGAAGATGGAGGAGGCCTTGGCGCGGTTTGATGGTGAAATGAAAAAAGTGCGTACCGGTAGGGCGCATCCAGATATGCTCTCCGGCATCAAGGTAGAGGTTTATGGGCAATTTATGCCACTAAATCAAGCCGCCAATATTACGGCGGCGGATGCGACACTTCTCGTAATTACTCCCTTTGACCCAGCGAATATCGCTGCGATCGAATCGGCGATTCGGGCTGATCAGGCTCTGGGGCTTAATCCAGCGGACGATGGGCGAGTGATTCGAGTACCGATTCCACCACTCACCGAGGAGAGAAGAAAAGAAATCGTCAAAAACGCCTCTTCCAAAGTAGAAAATGCCAAAGTAGCTTTTAGGAACATTCGTGAAGATGCGAGGAAGGCTGTTAAAAACGCCGACGAAATGAGCGAGGATGTGAAGAAGCGCGCCGAGAAAGAGATTGATGAACTGACTAAAGAGTTTTCGGATAAGGTAGACAAAGCATTCAAAGATAAATCTGATGAGATAATGAAGATATAACGATATGAGTTTGACGCATTTAGGAATCATTGCGGATGGGAATCGACGTTGGGCAAAGTCTCAAGGGTTGCCAACCATAGAAGGACACAAAAGGGGGCTCGATACCATTAAGCTATTAGTAAACGCCGCCGATAAAGCTGGAATCAAATACATCACTTTTTATGTTTTTAGCACAGAAAACTGGGGGAGAAGCGCGGATGAGGTGGGTTATATTATGAAACTAGCCGAAAGCCGAATCTTGAAATACGCAGAGGAATTGCTCGAGAATAATGCTAGAATGATGATACTTGGCTCGCGCGACCGCGTGGGGGCGGGACTTAATAAGTCGCTTGATAAAGCCGAGGAAATCACGCGAGAGTGTACTGGAATCACTGTGTGCTTCTGTTTCAATTATGGTGGTGAAAGAGAAATCGCCGATGCGGCAAATGCGGCGGTGGCTAGCGGCGAAGAAATTACGCCAGAGACTATCAGAAGTCATCTTTATCATCCAGAGGTGCCGGATATCGATATGGTGGTTCGGACGTCTGGCGAAGAGCGAATATCTGGGTTTATGTTGTGGCGCTCGTCTTATGCGGAATTTATGTTTATCAAAAAGTATTTTCCAGAGATGAGCGAGAAGGATATGGTCGAAATTGTAGAGGAATACAACAATAGAAATCGGCGCTTTGGAAAATAGTCTTCTGGCTTTTTCTTTCGGAAAAGAAAAAGCCAGGAAAAGAAACCAGTTCAAAAAAGAAATCAGGCACATGTCCTGATTTCTTTTTGGTTATGATATAATAGATATATGGACATATTCGTTGGTGTAATAGTTGGTTTGATTGTTTTAATGATTTTAGTGATAGCACACGAGTTTGGGCATTTTATTATGTCGCGTAGAAATGGGGTGAGGGTACTGGAATTTGGCATCGGATTCCCACCGAGAGCAGTAGCCTGGATTAAAGACCCAAAAACACACAAATGGCGCAAACTCAAAAAATCTGAATGGCAAACTATCAATATTACCAAGACCGTAGGAGTAGAAAAATCCACCTCTGATGCGGAAAATAAAAAGGCGCTCGCTTCCGCGGAAGATAAGAAGATTATCCGGGATGGGCTGGTTTTTAGCATCAACTGGCTACCGATTGGTGGGTTTTGCCAGATGGACGGAGAATCAGCGGAGGATACCAGGCCGGGGACTTTTGGCAAGGCGAATTTTTGGAAAAAGACCAAGATACTATTTGGTGGGGTAATGATGAACTGGCTAGTAGCGTTTATCATTTTTACCGTGCTGGCGTGGGTAGGGATGCCGACATTCCTCGAAGGACAATTTACCGTGGATGCGGACACCAGAGTAGTACAAGATCCGGTCAAGGTGAAAAAAGTCCACGAAGGCTCACCCGCAGAAAAAGCTGGGTTCAAAGAAGGAGATTTAGTTTTGAAAATAAATGGGGAGGTCGTAAAGGATGGGTATGACATTACCTCAATCAACAAGACCCACGCCGGGGAAGAGGTGGAGTACACGATACAAAGAATGGAAGAAACAACAGTATATTGCATTACAGACCCGTGCCCAAAGACAGTAAACGAAGTAGAAAAAACTTTGACTGCCACTTTGAACTCGGCTGACGCGGATTATTTGCTTGGTATAAGTATGGAATCTTCGGAGTCGGTGGCTTACTCGACTTGGAGCGCGCCGATTGTAGGGGCGGGGCTAACTTTACAACTCACAGGTGAAACCTTTAAAGGGCTGGGGGAACTGGTCTGGAATCTAATCTCCGGAACATTTCGACAGTTTAGTTTTGACGATGCGACGAGAGAAAGCGGTAGAGAGGCAATTGAAACAGTGGGGGATTCTGTAACTGGGCCGGTTGGAATCATTGGGGTACTTTTCCCATCCTTTACTGCGGCGGGACCATCTAATCTTGCGTTTCTCGCGGCTCTTATCTCGGTGTCGCTCGCTTGTATGAACGTGCTACCCATCCCAGCGCTCGATGGGGGGCGGTGGCTCTTAATCGGAATTTATAAATTACGAAAGAAGAAACTAACCAAAGAAACCGAGGAAAAAATCGTGGCGAGAGCCTTTATGGTATTACTAGCTCTCATTGTAATTGTAACCGTATTAGACATAACGAGGTTTTTTAGATGAAAAAATCGGGTGGCAAGAAGAACAAGAATCCCTGGTGGATGACAGTTTTATATGTACTGGGGCTTTCGGCTTTTGTGTTTGCGGCAGTGGTCGGAGTGGAGTTTTTGATTAGTCTGTTTATTAGTTTTGTGTTAGTCAACGTTATATCGGTAGAAACGTTGACTACGCCGCTTTCTAATTCGATTTTTTCGGTAATATCCTATGGTTTGTCGCTTCTCGTCGTAGTGGTTTTGCCACCTTTACTATTTAAAGACAAAATAGCAAAAATCTCTAGGGAAAGATTGGGACTTCGGGGACTTCCGACCTGGACGGATGTGGGGCTAGCACCAGTAGGGTATATAGTAAGTATTTTGATAGCCTCTGGGCTCACAGCGGTATTTAATCTGGTGAGTTGGTTTAATGCTAGCGAAGCACAAGATTTAGGCTATAGCTACTATATGCAAGGCTGGGAGCGCGGACTGGCGTTTGTGATGCTGGCGGTGTTTGCGCCGATTGTAGAGGAAATCATTTTTCGGGGGTGGCTATATGGTAAATTGCGCGTCAAAATTCCAAAGTGGGTGGCGATTTTGGTTACCTCGTTACTATTTGGCCTGGTACATCTTCAATGGAACGTAGGGATTACGGTGTTTTCGATGTCGGTGGTAAATTGTATTTTAAGAGAAGTAACTGGCACAATCTATGCAGGGATGCTCGTACATATGCTAAATAATGGCATTGCATTTTATCTAGTTTATGTAATGGGGATGGGATAGAATTTAGAATTCGAGATGAAAAACCCCGCAAATAATTGCGGGGTTTTGTGTTGGTTTATCAGCCCTTTTTCCAAGCCTTAATGACTTCCTTAGCGAAGCTTAAAACGCTGTTTTTGTCTAATTCCTGACGAGCGTATTCGTCCAGAGGCAAAGGCAACCTGGTGTTGGCGCGGGTATCCTGACGGAGAGATTCTGCGGTGACTTCGCAATGCTCAAATTGGAGAGCGGCGCGAGCGTCGAGGTTCAGAATATCCACAAGGGACAGCTCCTTTTCGCTGGGATTTTTTAGTCCCAACTCCTGACCCTGGTAAAGGCAGACGGCATGGACTTTTGGTGTAAACATTAAGTCCATAGCCTCCTTGCCGGTAATACTCAGCTGTGAAATCAGACGCGGAGAATCGTGATTCTCGAGTTCCAACATAAACTTGGGATTCTCACAGCATCTGTTAATTGACTCCTGAATCTTTGGAATCCGAGTGTTTTTAGTAATTTCCGCCTTGAGAAGACGCGACGTGATGTATTCTACATCTGTTTCACTCGAATAGTACTCCAAAGCACTGCCGTCAGTGTCGTAGAGATCCAACATTAAAAACGGGCATTTATGAGTACCGCTATAGATGTTGGACAGCTCGTTGATGACAGTGATGGCATTTCTGCCGACATAGGTGCTCTCAAATTCAAAATCTTTTTTGGAAAGATTTTTGTTAAGAGATTGCGCCTGCGCCAGACGAAAGCCATCGACACCGTGACTAGTCATCCAGTATTTCATAACGTTCCTAAAATACTCTATCAAAGAGCGGTTAGGTACGCCACCGGGGAACCAGTTGAGGTCTGCCTGCTTGGGATGTCCCAAGTGAAGATAATATTTGCCTCTCCTGGCGTCAAACTGCCAAGCCGACTGGCCGTCCATCAGATTGTGCCAATTGGTCACGCTGGTCTCCCATATATACCAATCGGGATTGGTGGTAAACCAGCGGTGCTCGGTGGACGTGGAGTCGATCACGAGTTCCATTATAACCTTGAGCCCAATCGCGTGAGCGGTCCGGACAAACTCGTCAAAGTCCTTGATACTCCCCAGACGGTCGTCTATCGTGTAATAGTCCGACACGTCGTAGCCGTGATTGTGCCTGGGCGACTGATTGATCGGACTCAGCCATACGTAATCTGCTCCCAATGCTTTGATTTTTGACAAAAATAATGTCATAGCCTTGATGCTCCCCCAGGCTAAAGGCCACAACTGATAAACCAAGATTTTACCCATATTTGACATGTCAACACCTCCAAGAATTATTATAGGCAAAACAAAAAATAGTAAGTTACTAGGTATCTTATCTATTATAGCACAAGTAGTGTAAAATGTCAATATATGATATAATCAGGGGTATGAGATTATCCAAAACTTTTATCAAGACTTTAAGGGAGGCACCAAAAGACGAAATTGCTAAAAACGGAGCTTTGCTCTCCCGGGCGGGATATATTCACAAAGAACTCGCAGGGGTGTATGATTATTTGCCTTTGGGACTTTTAGTTTTAGAAAAAATCAAGACCGTGATTCGGGAGGAGTTAAATGCGATTGGCTGTGAGGAAGTGTCAATGAGCGCCCTCCAAAATCCCGAGCTCTGGGAAGCGACGGGGAGATTTTCGGACCAAGAAGTGGATATTTGGTTTAAGACTGAGCTATCCTCGGGAGGACTATTGGGACTTGCGCCAACCCACGAAGAGCCAATGGTAAATATGATGAAAACTTACATCCATTCTTATAAAGATTTGCCGGCATATGCTTATCAGTTCCAGACTAAATTCAGAAACGAGAAAAGAGCGAAATCTGGGATTATGCGAGGACGGGAATTTTTGATGAAGGATCTTTATTCGTTTCATACTTCGGAAGAAGATTTGGATGAATTTTACGCAAAAGTAGAAAAGGCTTACGCTAAGATTTTTGAAAGGTTGGGGCTAGGCGATTCTACTTATGAAACTTTTGCTTCTGGTGGAATATTCTCGAAATTCTCGCACGAATATCAGACGATTTTGCCGGTGGGGGAGGACGTGATTTATTATAATAAAGACAAGTCGCTGGTTTTTAATAAAGAGGTGTTTAACAAAGAAGTTTTGGATGAATTTGGAGCTCACGAATCTGAGTTTGAGCCGACTAAGGCGGCGGAAGTGGGGAATATCTTTAAATTGAAGCACAAGTACTCTGAACCTTTGGGGTTAAAATATACCGACGAGTCTAATACCGCTAAGACCGTCTATATGGGATGCTATGGAATCGGTGTATCTAGAGTAATGGGGGTAATTGCGGAAAAATTTGCCGATGAGAAGGGGCTAGTATGGCCGGAGGCGGTAGCGCCGTTTAAGTATTATTTGGTAGGAATTGGCGAGAAGGGCTCGCTGAAGGCTTCTGAGATTTATGCTGGGCGTGAAAGCGAAATTTTGTTTGACGATAGGGATCTTCGCCCAGGAGAAAAGTTCGCCGACTCAGAGCTGATGGGAATACCTTATCGTATAGTAATTTCAGACAAGACTTTGGAATCTAATTCGGCAGAAGTAGTGGAGCGAAAAACTGGCGAGAAAAAGTTGGTTGACATCAAAAAGCTTTTCGTGTAGAATATTACTAGTTTAGTGGAGTAATAAATATGGCAAAAAAAGAAGTACACTTGACCGTTGATGGTAAGAAAGACCTGGAAAAGGAGCTGGAGCAGTTGATTGCTAATCGCCCGGAGATTGCCGAGAAAATTGCGACAGCGAGAGCTTTTGGTGATTTATCGGAAAACGAAGAGTATAGTTCAGCGAGAGCCGAGCAAAAAATGGCTGAGAATCGGATTCTTGAGATTCAAGACATCCTTAAAAATGCTAAAATCATCCGGGCTGGGAAGCGCAGTAGCGTAGCGCTTGGAGCCAACGTAAAGATTGATCTTGGTGGCAGAAAAGTAGAATATACCGTGGTAGGAGCGACTGAGGCTAATCCGTTGGACGGCAAAATTTCTAATGAGTCGCCGATCGGCAAAGTGATTATGGGGCACAAAGTAGGAGAAACATTAGAATTTAATGGACGCAAAGTGAAGATTTTGGAAATTAGCTAGTTTTATGCTATAATATTTTTATGTTACTAGAAGATTATAGAAATGAACGCTTGAGAAAATTGACTGCCCTCCGTGAGAGGGGAATTGAGCCGTATCCGTCTAAATCTTCTAGAAATACTTATATTTCTGAGGTTATTAATCGTTTTGATGAAAAACAGGGGCAGGAAGTCTGCGTAGCGGGGAGAGTCGTAGCGATTCGCTCGTTTGGCAAGTTGGTGTTTTTGAAACTACGCGATGTTACGGGAGAAGTACAGATTTTTATGAAGGCATCCAGTGAACCTACACCAAATGGTTTATTGGGCGCGAAAGACGTGAAACTACTTGATACGGGTGATTTTGTAGAAGCGCGTGGGCTGGTAGACAAATCCCAGACTGGGGAGATTTCGGTGTTTGCTGATTTTGTGAGGCTACTCACTAAGGCCCTTCGACCGCTGCCAGAGAAATTCACAAATAAGGAAGAACGGTATCGCCGGCGCTATGTGGATATGAATGTGAACCCAGAAGTGCGAGAAAGGCTGGTAAGACGGTCTAAATTCTGGCAGGCGACGCGTGATTTTATGAATTCCCACGGCTTTATAGAGGTAAATATCCCAGTTTTGGAGCATACTACTGGTGGAGCAGATGCGACGCCATTTGTCACTCATATGGACGCGCTGGATGAAGATTTTTATCTTCGGATTTCACACGAGCTACCTTTGAAGCGCCTGCTTGGTGGTGGGTTTGAAAAGGTGTATGATATCGGGCCAAGATTCAGAAATGAGGGGATTGATGACGAACATTTACCGGAACACATTGCTTTTGAAGCTTATGCCGCGTACGAAAATTACGAGGACGGGATGAAGTTTTATGAAGAGATGATTAAGTATGTTTGTAAGGAAACCTGGGGAACTTTGAAATTCAATGTGAGTGGATTTGAGATTGACCTTGATTGCGAGTGGCCGCGGGTGAAATACGCCGATCTTTTGTCGGAAAAATATGGAGTGGATGTATTTAACCCGGATAGAGAGCAACTAATTTCCGTGTTGCTCGAGAATTGGGATGCGAAAGATTTGTCGCGTGAAGATTTTGTGAAAAAACTTGACAATACCACTACGCCACATTTGATTGATGATGTTTGGAAGTTAATCAGAAAAACTTCTCCGGGACCATATTGGGTGATTGAGGAGCCTTTGTCTTTGTCACCTCTGGCCAAAAAATCGTCTGAAAATCCTTTGGTGACCGAGAGATTTCACCCAATAATTGCCGGGACCGAGATGGGTAATGGCTTCTCGGAGTTAAACGATCCTTTGGATCAGTTGGCGCGGTTTGAAGAACAGCAAGCAGCGCGCGACGCTGGGGACGCGGAAGCACAGATGCTAGACCGGGATTTTGTAGAGATGCTGGAGTATGGTATGCCACCGGCTTGCGGGTGGGGGAATAGCGAAAGAAACTTCTGGCTTTTAGAGGGTGTGTCTGGACGCGAGGCGGTGCCGTTTCCGACAATGCGGAGTGCGGATGCCTCAGTTTAAACTTGTATCGAGGTATCAGCCGACTGGGGATCAGCCACAGGCGATTAGACAGCTTGTGGATGGAATTTATAGGGGTGAAAAAGCCCAGACACTTTTGGGTGTGACTGGGTCGGGCAAGACTTTTACAATGGCGAATATTATCGCCGAAACCCAGAGACCCACTTTGATTCTTGCCCATAACAAAACCTTGGCAGCGCAGCTTTATTCGGAGTTTCGAGAGTTTTTTCCGGAAAACGAAGTACATTATTTTGTGAGTTATTTTGATTACTACCAGCCGGAGGCTTATATCGCCTCGACCGATACCTATATTGAAAAGGATTCGGCGATTAACGATGAGATTGACCGGCTGCGGCACGGGGCAACGGAGGCGCTTTTGTCACGGCGCGACGTAATTGTGATTTCGTCCGTTTCCTGTATCTATGGCATTGGCTCGCCGGAAAATTATTTAGCTATGTCGTTTGAAATCGGAATAGGAAGTAATATTTCGCAGGAAGAGCTAATTCGTAAATTGATTTCAATTCAATACCATAGGAATGATATCGCGTTTGAGCGGGGGAATTTTCGGGTGATGGGAGATACGATTGATCTTTATCCGGCTAACGGGGAGAAAGCTTATCGGTTTGAGTTTGGATTTGATGTACTGGAAAATATCAAAGTCGTGGATCCGTTAACTTTTGAAGTACGTCAACAACCAGAGAAAGTCCACATTTTTCCAAATACCCACTACGCTACGCCTGAGGAAGATCTCGAAAGAGCGCTAAAATCTATTCGGGCGGAGTACGAAGAAAGACTGGCGTATTTCAATGAACACGAGAAGTTTCTTGAAGCACAAAGATTATCGCAACGCACTAAATATGATTTAGAGATGTTGGAACAGACTGGATTTGTAAAGGGAATCGAAAATTACTCTCGGCATTTGGAGGGACGAAAGCCAGGAGAGCCACCGCATACCTTGATCGACTTTTTCCCGAAAGATTTTCTTTTGATTGTAGACGAGTCACATATGACTTTGCCACAAGTACGCGGAATGTACAATGGTGACCACGCAAGGAAGCAGAATTTGGTGGATTTTGGATTCCGACTACCGAGCGCGCTTGATAACCGACCGCTTACTTTTGGTGAATTTGATTCTAAGATTAATCAAGCGATTTTTGTGTCGGCGACACCAGGAGAATATGAGCTTGAAAACACACCAAAGCCGGCGGAGCAAATTATTCGTCCGACCGGACTACTTGATCCAGAAATAGAAGTGAGAAAAACCGACGGGCAAATTGACGATTTGATGGAGGAGATTGACAAGCGCATTGCCAATGGGCAGAGAACGCTAATTACAACTTTGACCAAAAGAATGGCGGAAGATTTAACTGATCATTTGAAAGAGCGGGGAGTAAAGACCGCTTACATCCACTCGGATATAGATACTTTGGAGCGAGGAGATATTTTGAAAGATCTACGCGAAGGGGTGGTAGACGTACTGGTGGGGATCAATCTACTCCGTGAAGGATTAGATTTGCCGGAAGTGTCACTGGTGGCGATTCTGGATGCGGATAAAGAAGGGTTCCTTCGCTCTGAGTCGGCACTGATTCAGACGATTGGGCGGGCGGCACGTCACGTAGAAGGAAAAGTGATTATGTACGCTGACTATATTACCGAAAGTATGGAAAAGGCGATTTCGGAAACCAACCGGCGGCGCGAAATCCAAAAGGAATATAATTTCAAACATCACATTGTACCAACCTCAATCAAGAAGGAGATTTCCCTGGGACTTCGCGCAATTATTCCAGAGGAGAAAAAAGAGGATAAACTTGATATTAAACGGATTCCAAAAGACGAGTTGCCAGGACTTATTAAATCCTTACAATCAGAAATGCAACTAGCGGCAGCAAACCTAGAGTTTGAAAAGGCGGCAGCCATCAGGGATGAAGTTGAAAAAATCAAAGAGATAATCGGATAGACATTAGCCTCTTATTGACTTTTTTGGTAAAGTGTGGTATAATAAAGGTAAGTGAGTGCCTATTTTGGCACTAGAAAATTAAAAAGCTAAAAGGATATTTATGGGAGGTGAAGAAAATGAGAAACGAAGATACTTTTAAAATAGTTGCATTGTTTGTAGCGTTTGCTGTAGTTTTGGCTGTGGCGGGAGTATTACTACTCCGCGTTGTAGAGCCGAAGACTGAAAACGCCCCAATAGCAGCGACTCCGCCCCAATTTGAAGCTGGCGATGCCGCGGTGGATTGGGATTCGGAACCCACAGCAAAGCCGGCCAAACCGCCAGTAGAAGAGCTGGAAGAAACAGCAGAAGAAGCGGCAGCAACCGAGGCTGTAACGGTCGAGGAAAAAGTCATACCTACCGAGGAGTCTGAAGAACCCCAGGAAGAAGCGGTAGAAAAAGATCCCTATGGGATTTTTATCGCCGACGAAGACTGGATAAGGCAAACTAATGGGTATGCCGTTGAGAGAAATGGCAAGCTTTACGCCCTGGATGCCCTGATGCCGTCCACAGTTATAACAGAATATGATTGTGGGTATCAGATCGGAGAATACTTCATAGAGAGTATGGACACAAACCTTTATCTCTATGATCAGAGAGAGATCTCCGATGTCCCGACTGGGGCCACCGACGCCGTTATCTCAATTGGTGATTTTCCAATCTACTATGTGGACTCTGGAGAAGAGCTGAGGGTATATAGCGACAGGACATTGGAAGAAGTAAAGATTAAGCGGGCGGAATTCTATGGATATACGATTCCGGCCACTGGTCGCCAGATGACCTATTTTCCTATTCTGGACCATCTTTACGGAGGGCTAGATGATAATATCACCGATCCGACCGTTTTGAAAGCTGATGGAACTCCGGTGGAAGACGTCAGGAAGTTAAACTATGGTGAGCAGTACACCTTCGAATGGTACGAAGGGATGGACTATCACAGCCAAACGTTTGAGGCAACTAGCCGTTGCTATGTTGTAGACGACGATAATTTATCCATCAAAGTACCGGTCAAAAAGACCAAAGAAGGCTACGGCATAGTTGATTTAAGTGAAGTTGAGCCCGGTAATTGCTATACAATTAGCAACGTGCTCGGTGTATTTGAGTTAAGATAACAATCCTTTTAGCTAAGCGCGTCCAAGTTTACAAACTAGGGCGCGTTTTTTATGCTAGTTTTTCAATTTTTCTATGGACATTTGATTTTTTGTGCTATATAATATAAACATGAGCGGAGTGGGCATGGATAAATCAGAATATATCAAAAAACGAATCAGAGCCTGCGACTATATGTGTGTAGCGCAGCTTTTCTTAAGTGACGACTTTTTACTGGAGCGACCTCTCGGATTTGACGATGTAAAACCGAGGCTCCTAGGGCACTGGGGAACTTGCCACGGAATTAACGTAGCTTATGCTAATCTTAAGACTTTTTATGAAGGAAATGACAATTTTAGTTTTGTCCTTGGGCCCGGCCATGGATTTCCAGCGCTCCAAGCTAACCTCTTCTTTGATGGAGAACTCGAAAAAGTTGATCCAAATGCCACAAGAGATATCCGCGGTCTTTCGTATGTCTGTCATAACTTTTCTTGGCCAGATGGATTTCCATCCCACGCTAGTCCTTACACACCGGGTACAATCGTAGAAGGCGGTGAGCTTGGTTATGCTTTGGCCAATGCTTATGGTATGGCCTTGGGGCATCCAGAAAAGATTATTGCCGTCCTGGTAGGCGACGGAGAGTTAGAGACTGCCACTGCGCTTGATTCTTTGAACTTGAGGGCACTACTCTGTGGACCAAAGAATGGTAAGATTCTACCAGTTTTACATCTGAATGGCTACAAAATCTCTGCTCCGTCGCTTTATGCTAGAAGATCTGAAAGGGAGCTAAATGAGATGATTCGTGGGTTTGGGTTTACGCCAGTAATGATTGACGGTGATGATCCGGAGGTATTTCAAAATGCTTTGAAGCAAAAGGTTGATTCTCCGTTCTATATCTTGAAGACCGAAAAGGGTGCGGGTGGGCCAAATCGTCATCACGAGTCGCACCAGATTCCTCTGAAGAGCCCGATGAATAATTCCAATGATTTGAGAGCTCTAGAAGAGTGGCTTCAAAGCTACAACTTCAAAGATTTATTTGACGCAGAGAAAGGATTTGTATTATGATAGATCACGTAGAAAACCCGGGGGTAGAGTATTACTCGCCAGCTAAGAAAATTGGGGAGCTTTTGGCTGAACAATTTAAGAAAAATCCGTATTTTTACTTTTTCTCGCCAGATGAAACTACTTCTAATCGTTTTGGCTCGGTGTTCTCAGCCGAAAAAAGAGCTTGGGGTGATCTCGCGCGTGAAAACTGGGATCTTCCGGCTGGACCAGATGGTAGAATCGTAGAGATGCTTTCTGAAAATGTACTCTTTTCAGTGATGACCGGGCACCTGATGAACGGGGAACAGGCAATGATGGGGAGCTACGAAGCGTTTTTGCCGATTATTACGTCACAGATTTTACAACATCTTAAATTTGTCAAGCAATCACGTGAGGTAGAGTGGCGAGAAGCGTTGCCGGCAGTGAATTTACTTTCGACATCTACTTGTTGGAGGCAAGATCATAATGGGTTTACCCATCAATCGCCGGCTCTGATTTCTACACTTTTGACACTTCCGACTAATCTATGTAACTGTTTATTCCCAGTAGACGATGTAGCCGCAGAAACAGCGTTTAACTTTATGTTAGCTTCGCGCGACGTGGTGAATCTAACGACTTTCAATAAGAATGAAATGCCACGTTATATCGACTCTAGACACGCAGCGTTTCAGTATGAAAATGGTGGGGCGAGCGTTTATGAATTTGCCTCGGATGAAAATCCAGATTTTGTCATGACGGCGGCAGGTGACGTTCAGACGACAGAAACTTTGGAAGCAATGAAGATTTTGCGCCGAGATTTGCCAGGAGTGAAGTTGAAATTCGTGGGAATTAACGCTTTATCTTATCGCGCGATTGGTACAACCGATAATAAACTCTCCAAGTCCCGTTTTGAAGAGTTATATACCGCAGACAAGCCGATTATTGCGAGTTTCCACGGTTATCCGGAGACTCTCGCGGCGATTTTTGAAAACTATACCGCAAGAGGGCGCGTAAGAGTACACGGATTTAATGAAGAAGGTTCTACTACCACGCCGTTTGAAATGCTTCGCAAGAATGCGGCTTCGCGTTATGATATTGCGGCAGATGTAGCGAAGGTCCTAGGACGCACGAAATTGGTAGAAAAGTATTATGATCTTTTGAACGAAAATCACGCAACAGCAGTGAAGTTCGGAGAAGATTTAATAAAATAATTATTTGGTGATTTTCGCGAAAATCATACGGCCGGAGGAAGTTTCTAGATAATTCATAAGTTTAACGTTTACTTCTTGACCGACTTTGATGGCGGCTTTTTCGACAACAACCATAGTGCCATCTGGCAAATGTCCGACGCCTTGACCGCGGTTGGCGCCTTTTTCTAGAATTTTGATTTTGAAACGCTCACCAGGTTTGTGCTCGGTACGAACACTGATAGCGAGATCGTTGATATTTAAGGTTTCGATTTTTTCGGCTTCGGCGACTTTGAGTAAATTGTAATCAATCGTCATAATGGCGCCGCGAGATTCTTTGGCAACTTTAAGGAGCTCTTCGTCGACTTTTTTGAGTCCACCGGTATCGTCGACAATTTCGGTGTTTACATTTACTACACGCTCGAGTTCTGCAGCGGATTGAAGTCCAGCGCGAGCTCTAGCACGTTTGTCAATATCTTTACTATCAGCAATGAGCTGAAGCTCCAAAAGTACGCTCTTTAAAATAATTAAATCTCCGTCCAAAAAACCGGTTCTCGCAATCCCTACGATACGTCCGTCGATTAGGACGGAGGTATCGACGTAGATTTTGCGCTTACTTGACAAACGGGGGTGAATTTTTCTAAAAACCAGGACGGAGGTTTCTATCAAAATCACTAGGCTGATAATAAGTATTGTAATTTCCATAGGATATTTTAACTATTTTTCTTCTTTTCGTTGGTATTGCTCGGGGAAAGCGAAGCTTCGGCGGTGGTGGCATAACCGGCAGAATCGGTTACGACTAATTTAATGGAAGTTTCGGTACCATTCAAAGCATAGCCAGAAACTACACCTTTACTATTAACGGAAATACCGGATTGCTCGATGCCATCTACATATAGTGTATAGCCAACAATGTCGTATGTACCTTTTTTGATATTAGCAATAATATTCGGGCCAGAAGTAGTAAGCGAAATCGTAGGTGGTTTGTAATCACAGGTATCCTTAGTGTCTTTATTCCAAGGTTCTGGGACGTTATATACAGCTTCGCCGGTCATCGGATCAATAGTTTTAGTCACCTCAATCTGAATCTTGTAATCTTCGGCGGTACATTCAGAGGCTAAGAGATGGTTATATTTATTGAAGGTGAGGGACTCCTTGGAAACGCCGGAGTTCTTACTAGCATTATACCAGCTTGGCCAAATATCGGTCTGACCGTTGACGGTGAGGCGTTGCATACCGGCTGGCTGAACCGGTTGATCACCACTGTGCCATCTACCATCTGGCTCGTAAACTTCTTTATGGACGCGCTCCATATAGTGACCGATGGTATAGCGCACGACGTTGTTTGAGTTAGAAGTAAGCCCTGAGCCGTCGTGATTACCGTTCCATACTAAGGTAGAAACAGCAGTAGAATAACTCTCCATCAAAGAGTCCTTAGTAACGGCAGAGTTGGTAGTGGTAGTAGTACCAGTCTTAGTAGCAGTCCAAACACCTGGTACGACAAAACCTTCGTTATTAAACCAACGAGCAGAGCGATCGGAAAGGATGCTTGAAAGCATATAAGCAACCTGGTCGTCTACTACACGAACAGCTGGGGTGTCAGTCCAAGTTTCTACAATGTCGCCAGAAGAATTTTTGAGTTCTAGGACGTAGGTTAGGTCTTTATAAGAACCGCCACGAGCGATTGAAGCATAGGCATTAGCGTGCTCCACCATTTTGACACCACAACCGGAACCAATAGCGATAGAAAGGCCATAGCCTTCACGATCTTTACAATAAGTTTGATCGCCAAGAGCGTGAGCGATTTCGAGAGAGTTGTCGATGCCGTTGATATAGAGAGCCTTCACCGCGGCAATGTTGAGCGAGTGACCGAGCGAAAACCTAATAGTGACATCACCATAGAAAGTACCTGTGGCGTTGGTGAGAGAACAACTGCCGGTATACCCCGCACAGTAAAGTTTGTTGATGTTTTCGTCTTTTAGAATTGAGCCTGGACCATAATTGATGCCGCTACGTTGCATAAAGAGGGCGGAATAGTCTAGAATTGGCTTGATAGTGGAACCTGGTTCAATCAATGAATCTGTGGTAGCGTTGAGCTCGCCATAGGCAGCATTATTAAAGTCGATGGAACCGACCATCGCGATAACCTGGGAAGTCTCTACGTCGATAGAAACGAGGGCGATATCGTCGCTGTGGTTGACATAGGTATAGGCAGCACCGGTAGCAACGGCATCTTCGGCGATTTTTTGAGCACGATAATCAAGAGAAGTCTTGATGGTCCAACCACCAGCCCGCATAGTAGAAATACCATATTTTTCTTCTAGTTGCTTTCTAACCTCTAAGACAAAGTGTGGAGCCAAGATGTCGGAATACTGGCTAGATTCTGGCAAGATACGGTCTAGAATATTGACTTCTTTGGCAGCTTCGGCCTCTTCTTTGGTGATAAAGCCCATTTCTGCCATAATGTCTAGGGTATAGCGCTGACGCTGAATCAATCCATCGTGACCGTATTCATTATATGGGTTATAAACGCCTGGGTTGTTTGGAATAGCGGCAAGGAGTGCCGACTCAGCAAGATCAAGGTCTTTCGCAGCTTTGCCAAAATAAGTTCTAGCGGCAGACTCTACGCCATTACGGCGACCGCCGTAAGGTGATTGGTTGAGATACATTGTAAGAATCTCGTCTTTGCTATACATCCGCTCAAGCTCAATCGCGAGAATCAACTCCTTGATTTTACGAGCAAGACCACCACGGTTTTCACTTTGGGCTTCGTCGGCGAAGTAGACTTGTTTGATTAGCTGCTGTGTGAGAGTAGAACCACCCTGAACGCCTTTGCCGCCGAGGGTGGAAAAAGTAGCACGAATGAGAGCGCCAAAGTCTACGCCAATATGATCGTAAAAATTGCGGTCCTCAATCGCAATAGTAGCCCAGCGCATATAGTTCGGGATATCTTCGTCTTTTACTACTAGACGGTAATTGTCAGAACCGGTATCCTTCCACAAAACCGTACCATTTCTATCAAGATAAGTATTGACAGTGTCGGAGATATTGATTTCGTCGAGTTTCAAGCCTTCAATATCTTTCTTGTAATACAAGAATAGGCCGCCAATAGCGATAATACAGAGCAAGATAATAGCCGCTAAAGTTTTTAAGATAGTTTTTTGGCCACGCCAAGAAAACCACCATTTAAAAACTCGTTTAGGATGAAGACGCGCAAAAAATCTTTTGACTGGTTCTTTTGGTAGAGTAGCCAAATCTTCTGCCCGACGACGAGCAGCGGCATCTTTTCTGGATTGATGCTTGGTGCTTAAATTCGAATATAATTTGAGTTTGTGCCTAGAACGGGTCTTCTTGACTTGTTTAGGCATATCTGTTTTTTCCGCAGTTTTCCCCACTACTTTCTTTTTAGCCATACAAATATTATACCACGTGTTATAATGAATTTATGAAAAAGTTCCATTTTAAGTCCGTGACTCAAATTGCGAACCTAAAATTGTCAGTAAAATCAGCGGCGATTGTGCTTGCCTCTTCGTCGCTTATGTCGGCACTTTTAGGACTTTTTCGGGATCGACTTTTGAATTCGTATTACCTTGGAACTTATCCGACCGGGATTGATGCCTATACGGCAGCTTTTACGGTGCCGGATTTTATGTTTTTTATTTTGACGTCGGGAGCGCTTGCAGTATCTTTTATTCCAGTATTTAACCAGAGATTAGCATCTGGTAATAAAAAATCCGCGTGGGAGTTATCCTATTCTCTCTTGAATTTACTAGCGATTCTCTCTCTGATTGTGAGCATCCTAATTATGGTGTTTGCGGATCCACTGATTCGTTATGTGGTTTCGCCAGGTCTAGACGAGTCGGGAACAATTCTTGCCATTAATATGACGAGGGTGATCGCGATAAACCCGTTTCTATTCAGTATCACCACGGTTCTTACCTCTATGCAACAGGCGACGAGAAGGTTTGTGTTTTATGCTTTTGCACCCACTATATATAATATAGGCATTATTATCGGTATTACCTGCTTTACCGGAGGAATTAATTTATTTGGTGTACAGGTATTTGAAGGTGGTATTATGGGTGTGGCACTTGGCGTGGTACTTGGTGCGATTTTACAGTTATTAGTGTCGCTGATTGGAATGTTTGGGCTTGGGTTTGATTATGAATTTAAGATTAATTGGAAGAACCAAGGGTTTCGCACGATTTTGAGGCTACTTCCGCCGCGGTCACTCGATCAGGGAATTGATTATGTCAATTCAATTGTGTCGACAAACCTGTCCTCGAGGATGGGGCCGGGGGCGGTACGGTCGTTTGATCAAGCCACTACACTTCATACGGTGCCGGTAAGTTTAATCGGCGTAGCAATTTCGACGGCGTTTTTCCCGAAACTCACCGAAGAGCTCGGGACAGGGAATAAGAAAGAATTTTATAATACCTTTCGGCAGGCGCTGAGGACGATTACCTGGATTGCCTTGCCGGTTTCGATTATCGCGTTTTTTGGACGGGGATATGTAGTGTCTTTTATCTCGAATATCGGTAATAACGACAGTAACGGCACTATGGCCTCGATTCTAGGGACTCTTTGTATTGCGATTTTTGCACGTTCGGTATTTCATATTGCGTCACGTGGTTTTTATGCTTATCAAGACACAAAGACGCCTTTTATTGTGTCCATTGTGGCAATTGGGTTGACAGTAATTTTGTCTGTAATTGCTTACTTTGCTGGTTGGGGAGTGGACGGGCTCGGTATCGCGCAATCGATCGGGGCGCTGATTGAAATTGTGATTTTGCTTTCAATTTTACAAAAGCGCTCTGGTGGGGAAATTCTAGATAAGGATTTTTGGAAGGCCCTTGGGCGGATGCTATTTGCGACTTTGATATGCGGGTGTATCGCATTTTCTCTGACTAAGTTTATTCCTTTGATGGCAACTGATACTTCGCTGGTAATCACAATTCCGAAATTCCTTCTGATTGGAGTATTGTCGTTTGCGGCCTATGTAATAGCTAGTTTCTTCTTAAATCTAGAAGAAGCGATGCCGGTGATTAATTATATCAAGAAGATTTTATTCAAGAACGTCAAATAAAGTGATATAATAATAGGCATGAGTGTAGATATGGAGTCGATTCAGCATTTAGCTAGTTTGTCTAATTTTTCGATTTCTGAAAAGCAGACTGAATCGCTTGAGAAAGATTTGTCAGAGATTTTGAAATATATTTCACAGCTTGACAAGGTAGACGTAAGCGAGGTAGAGCCAACCTATCAAGTGTTTGAGATGGAGAATGTTTGGAGAGACGATGAGATTTTAGAACAAGAGGCCACGCGTGAGGAGCTGCTGGCGCTTACTAAAGAACAAAAAGATAATCAGATAAAGGTGCCAAAAGTATTATGAAAGTAGCTAATAAAAAAGTTACAGCCGTGAGGCTCGTAGAGGATGCGCTAAAAAAAGCGCACGAATTTGAAGATTATAATATTTTTACGTTTATTGATGATGCGGGAGCGCTTAAAAAGGCGTGCGAAATCGACCGACGGATTGCGGCCGGAGAAGAAGTTGGGCGACTAGCTGGAGTGCCGTATGCTCTCAAAGATAATTTTTTGACACCAGCTGGCGAAACTACTGCCTCGGCACATATTTTACAAGGATTTAATTCGCCGATTACGGCTACCGCGGTGGCCAAACTAGAAGCGGAGGGCGCAATTATGATTGGGCGTACCAATTTGGACGCGTTTGCGCACGGGTCTTCAACGGAAAATTCGTATTTTGGACCAACCTTGAACGCGTATGACAAATCCCGTGTGGCGGGAGGATCTTCGGGTGGTTCGGCGGTAGCGGTGGCACTTGATATCGTAGAATTTGCCACCGGGACAGATACCGGCGGTTCGATTCGTCAGCCAGCCTCGTTTAACGGAGTATATGGATTTAAGCCAACTTATGGATGTATTTCTAGATATGGGGTAGTCGCGATGGCGTCGTCTACCGACTGTATCGGGTTTTTCACTAAGTCGCCGGATGATATGGACCTTTTGATGTCGATTGCATCAGGGAAGGATTCGAAAGATTTAACAACACTAGATGACTATTACGGCCTCTCGACGGGTCATGCCACTGCATCTTCCCCCACGTCGCCTACGGACTCCGTGGGGGTCCCCCAAGCGGCGTCACCCGTCGATGTTCATCGTATTGGTGTAGTTAAAGAGTTTGATAATGAGTCGGTGGATGCGGAAATCAGAAAGGCGCTTGAATCCAAGTGCAAACTCTTAAAATCCAAGGGATACGAGATAGTGGAGCTTGATATGCCAGCTCTGAAATACGCTTTGGCCGCATATTATATTATCGTGCCAGCAGAGGTTGCGTCTAACTTATCGCGTTATGATGGGGTAAGATACGGATTTCGGTCTGAAAATTCAAAAGATTTGAATGGGCTATACGAGAATACGCGCGAAGAAGGTTTTATGCCGGAGAACAAACGGCGAATTATGATTGGAAACTTTGTGTTGTCGAGCGGGTTTTATGATGCGTATTTCTTAAAAGCAGCCAAGGTCCGGACTTTGATTATTAAAGAATACGAAAAAGCTTTTGAAACTTGTGATTTTATTTTGACTCCAGTAGCGCCAAATCCGGCTTTTAAACTTGGCGAAAAGGTGAACGACCCAGTAGCAATGTATCTCGAGGATTTGATGAGCGTATCACTCAATCTTGCTGGCGTGCCAGGCCTCGCGATTCCGGCTGGAAAGACCGCCAAGGGGCTGCCAATTGGTTTACAGATTGTAGGGCCGAGAAGAAGTGATAAAAGTTTGATTGAATTTGCTAAAATTTTGGAGGATGAAGAGTAATGGAAGGTGGAGCAACGCCGTTTATTTTGGCAATTTTGATTGTAGCAGCGATGGTGCTACTTGCGATGATGGCAACAAAAAAGCGCCAGCACAAATTTGATAAAGAAAAGTATCAGACGAGATTTCTCACCATTGAAAATCATTTTGTAAAAAATAATCCTGCCACTTTTATGAAAACCGTAATTGATGGCGATAAATTACTCGATAAAGCAATGATGGAGCTCGGTATCCCCGGGAAAAATATGGGGGAGAGGTTAAAACATTCCAAAGATAAGTTTACTGACATCAATGCGGTGTGGCGCGCGCACAAACTCAGGAACGCTTTGGCACACGAAGACGACCTCGAGATTACTTACCGGCAGGCCCAGACGGCGCTATCTATATATAAACAAGCCTTAAAGGATTTAGGAGCAATATGAAATATACGCCAACCATCGGAATTGAATGTCACGTACAATTATGTACTAAGACTAAATTGTTTTCAGAAGTAGATAATGACGCGAGGGGAAAAGAGCCAAATTCTTGCGTGTCGCCAGTGGACTACGCTTTGCCTGGGATGTTGCCGCGCCTAAACGGGGAGGCGGTTCGCTTTTGTATCTTGGCTGGACGAGCGATGAACTGTGAGATTAATGCGTTTTCGAGATTTGATAGGAAACATTATTTTTATCCGGATTCACCGAAGGGATATCAGATTACACAATTTTATCAGCCGATTATTGGGGCGGGGTATGTAGAATTACCGTCTGGAACTAGAGTGCGGATTAACCACGCACATCTAGAGGGCGATGCGGGGAAGCTAACTCATTTCGACAGTTATTCGTTGGTGGACCTCAACCGGGTGGATACGCCTTTGATTGAGATTGTGAGCGAGCCGGATATCCACTCAAGTAAAGACGCGCACGATTATTGTAAGGAACTTTGGCGTCTGATGTGCCACGCGGGAGTGACGTATGGAGACCTTTATAACGGCAATATGAGATTTGACGTGAATGTATCGCTCGCGCCGGAAGGTTCAACTAATCTCGGGACTCGGGCAGAAGTAAAAAATCTTAATTCGTTCCGTTCGGTGGAAAGGGCAGTAGAATATGAAATTTCTCGACAATCAAAGATTTTGGATAAGGGCGGAAAAATAATCCAAGAAACCCTAGGGTGGAACGACGCAACGGGCGTAACAACTGGACAAAGATCCAAAGAGGAGGCAAAAGATTATCGCTATATGCCGGAGCCGGATTTGCCACCAATACATTTATCTGCTGAATTTATTGAGGCTGAGGCGGCGAAGCTGCCGATGATGCCGAAAGATTACCGGGAGAAGTTTGGCGGCATTATCAAAGATGATATTTTGGAGATTCTCCTCGACTATCCGACGTTGATGGCTAAATTAAATGAAATCTCGACGGGTCATATTACACTTATTTCTAACTTATTTGCATCGGTACTACTCGCGGAGGAAAAATCAGCGGAATATCTGAATGATTTGCCAACTGCCAAGCAACTGTCTGATCTTGCCGAGATGAACGAGAAGAAGGAGCTTTCTTCTACCGCGACTAAGGAAGTATTTCTCAAGATATTTGACCCTCAGATGAAAGGCAAAGATGCTAAAACAATTGCGAAGGAACTTGGGGTAGTCCAAGAGAATGATTTAGGAGCGCTTGAAGCAATTGTAGATACGGTGTTGGCAAAGCCGGAAACAGCTAAAGCCCAGGAAGATTTTAAAGCCGGACAGGAAAAGGTAATTGGATTCTTAGTCGGTCAAGTGATGAAAGAATCACACGGTAAGGCCAACCCGTCAGCCGTCCAAGAAATTTTGAGAAAAAAGTTAAGCTGAAAAATACCTACTCCCAAGGGAGTAGGTGTTTTTACTAGAGTTTTTATAGTTTGGTAAAGGTAATCATCGTGGCGGTTGGGACTTCGTTGTAGGTATCGAGAGCGTATTCGGCACCGAATTTCATACCTTTAGACCAAAGTTTTTTACGCACCTTTTCGACCATATCGATAGCCGCAGCGATATTATCCTTAAGCTGCATAGGTGGCCAATCAAAGATTTTCATACTACGCAAGAGATAAGGGCAACTAATCTGTAAATCGAAATAGAGTACCCCGCCGGTTTTTAGTAACTGATAAATTGGCGCAATGATGGTACTAGAAAAAAGATCCATCGGGTAGTAAGTAGCCACGCCGCCAAGCATAATAAGGTCGGCGTCTTTACATTTTGGACTCCTTAATTGCTCGGCCATATCGAGAGTTTCGTATTCAAGGCCTAGATCAGAAATATTTTGATCGAAAAGTTTTTTAATATCGATAGTGGCGTCACGATCAGCAGCGTAAATAGACTGGATTTCGGGCTTGAATTGGAAGCCGTGCCAGCGTGCCCAAGCCATCCGGCCAGCGCCGATATCGACGATTTTGGTTTTGCGCTCTTTGCTAGAACGCTCCTGGAAGCTTGTCACGAGATCTGCTACAAAGAGTTGGCGCTCACGATTATAGACAAAAGTCGGGTCGTTCCTCACGAAAGCGTCGATTTTGTCATCTTCTGGAACGGACATCACCCATTTGCCAGCAACGTCATTACCAGCACCGTAAGACATCTCTAGGGCCTCGGATGGAGAGGTGTAGACGCTAACTAGCCAAGGGAAGAAAAAGTCAGATTCGGCTCCGCCGTAGTCGATAGTAAATTCAGCAAGACCGGCGTTTTGCTCGATTTTGGGGCCAACAAATTCCCAAAGTTTATCTAGCTTTTCCTGATCAATGTTCTGATGGGTAGAATAAAAAATGTCGCGGATTTTTTCGACTTTATCGGGATCTGTTGGTTGATTTTTCTTTTGGGCATCCCGGATTTTGACATATTTGGTAAATTCGGATTCTTTCATATCTTTGGTACGTTTGACTGGATCGTACAGTTCGTCGTGGACTAGCATTTGATCTCCTTATTATTAATGTTTATGCTATTTTATAAAATTATACCACACTTGTGTTTGGCATGCGGTTACAAAGAGGTCGGTTTATTTTTTAAATATGCCAAAAGTATGATATAATAGTACGGATATGTCTTTTTGAGTGTGGAACTCTTAGACTAAAATAATAATTATTAAAAGGAGCATATGGCTACTAACGATTTAAGCAAACTGCGGAATATTGGTATTATTGCCCATATTGACGCAGGGAAGACCACAACTTCGGAGGCGATTCTTTACCGGACTGGTCTTAAACACAAAATTGACCTGGTAAAGGGCGGCACCGGTGGTGCTGATACTGACTGGATGGAGCAAGAGAAGGAACGTGGTATCACGATTACTTCTGCTGCAGTAACCGTTTACTGGAAAAATCATCAAATTAACATTATCGATACCCCGGGGCATATCGACTTTACCGCTGAGGTAGAGCGATCTCTACGTGTTCTTGATGGCGCAGTGGTGGTGTTTGACGGTAAAATGGGCGTAGAAGCTCAGTCTGAGACAGTATGGCGCCAGGCGACCAAATATGGTGTGCCACGCATTTGTTTTGTAAACAAAATCAACCAAATTGGTGGCGACTTTTACAAATCTCTCGATTCTATCCACAAACGTCTTTCTAAAAACGCTGTGGCGATTCACCTTCCAATTGGGTTTGAGAAAGATATTTGCGGGGTAGTAGACCTCATTGATATGAAGGCATATACATATAAAGATTATGCCGACCATGAGCTCACCGTGGGTGAGATTCCTGAAGACATGAAAGAAAAGGCCAAGAATGCTCGCTCGATGCTAGTAGAAGAGGCTGTTCAAGCTGACGAAAAGTTAATGGATAAATACTTCTCTGAAGGTGAAGACGCCATCACTGTAGATGAACTAAAAGCAGCACTTCGAAAGCGCGTACTTGATGGCGATTTCTTCCTAGTAACTGGTGGTGATGGTCGTGGGGTGATTGTAGAAAAAGTACTTGACCTAATGACCGATTATCTGCCATCTCCGCTTGACCGTGACCAAGGTCAAACTGTGGGTACCGACCCAAAGACTGGGGACCAGATTGTGCGCAAAGCCTCCGATAGTGAGCCTCTCACCGCGCTGGCATTCAAGATTGCGACCGACCCGTTTGTAGGTAAACTAATCTTTATCCGGGTGTATGCTGGTAAGCTCAAATCTGGTGATACCGTAATGAATGCCACGACTGGTGATAAGGAAAGAATCGGGCGCTTGGTACGGATGCACGCGAATGACCGTAAAGATATTTCCGAAATTGGCGCGGGCGACATTGCTGCGGTAGTAGGACTTAAAAACTGTACGACTGGTACGACGATTTGTGATCCGACTCATCCGATTTTGCTTGAGTCGATTGAATTCCCAGATCCACCAGTGTCGATTGCAGTAGAGCCAAAGACCAAGGCTGACCAAGAGAAAATGGGGATTGGCCTTTCCAAGATGGCGGAAGAAGATCCAACTTTCCGCGTCCATACCGATGAAGAAACTGGACAAACTATTATTTCTGGTATGGGTGAGCTACATCTTGAGATTATTATTGACCGTCTGAAACGTGAGCATGGCGTAGAAGCCAATACTGGTGCGCCTCAGGTAGCATACCGTGAGACCATCCGTGGTACCGCAGAAGCCCAGGGTAAGCACATCAAGCAGTCTGGTGGTCGTGGTCAGTATGGTGACGTATGGATTAAATTTGAACCAAACGAAACAGGGAAAGGCTTTGAGTTTATTGATCAGATTAAAGGTGGTGTGGTGCCTCAGGAATATCGTAAGCCAGTCCAGAAGGGCGTGGAAGACACGCTTGCTGGTGGTGTGATTGCGGGTTACCCAGTAGTAGATGTAAAAGCTACCCTTTATGATGGTTCTTACCACGATGTGGACTCGAGCGAGCTCGCCTTTACCCTAGCTGGTGCGCTGGCTACTAGAGAGGGTATCGCTAAAGCAAATCCAGTTTTGCTTGAGCCGGTGATGAAGATGGAAATCACCACTCCAGAAGAGTTTATGGGCGATGTGATTGGCGATATCAACTCTAGGCGAGGTCGCATCGATGAGATGGAAGATTTAAACGGTGGTGCTAAACTGATTAAGGCGTTTTGTCCGCTTGCTAATCTCTTTGGCTACACTGGGGATCTACGTGGGATGACTCAGGGTCGTGCGGCTTCTTCGATGGAACTTAATGGCTACGAAGAAGTACCACCAAACGTGGCTGCTGAAATTATAGAGTCTAGGAATTCGAAATAATCGATTTTTACCCTTGACCAGCTCCAAGAAATACGTTAAAATAGTAGAGTAGAGTCTTGGAGCTGGTTTTTATTAGCGCTCCAACCGTAATAACAAATAAAGGAGAATGAATGGCAAATTTTGACCGTTCCAAGCCGCATATTAATGTCGGCACCATGGGTCACGTCGACCATGGAAAAACCACTTTAACTGCAGCGATTACTAACGTTCTCGCAAAAAGACTACCTAGTGATGTAAACAAGGCAGTCGCATATGATCAAATCGATAACGCTCCAGAGGAAAAGGCACGTGGTATTACCATTGCTACTTCTCACCAGGAGTATGAGTCTGAAAAGCGCCACTACGCACACGTAGATATGCCAGGCCACGCAGACTACATTAAAAACATGATTACCGGTGCTGCACAGGTAGATGGTGCTATCCTCGTGGTAGCAGCCAACGATGGTCCTTTGCCACAGACCCGTGAGCACGTACTTTTGGCTCACCAGGTAAATGTGCCAAAGATTATCGTTTTCCTAAACAAAATGGACCTCGCTGATCCAGAACTCGTCGAGCTCGTAGA